>NZ_JBFUAF010000011.1:0-159743 GCF_056406415.1 Arthrobacter sp. P1_C12_2
TCCGTCAAGATCGGCGCCGGGCCGGTGGCGGCTCCCGGAGCCGGTGTTATCGTCGGCAGTGAACACGATGGCGGGCATCGCGCGGAGAGGCACACATGACCACGATGAACAGGCCGCCTGCGGATCCTTCGGCGTTGCGGCCGGGAGCCAGGGAGAACTTCAGGAGCTGGCTGCTGTTCGGCCTGCAGGACGCCAAGGGAATCCATCAGGGCCCTGGCGCGGTGAGCGACTCCCACCTGAAGAAGCACTCGTGGTGGCAGGTGATGTGCCTGACCGGCGTCGATTACTTCTCCACCCTGGGCTACCAGCCCGCGATCGCGGCTCTGGCCGCCGGCGTAATCTCCCCGCTGGCCACCCTGGTGCTGGTGGCCGTTACCCTGCTGGGCGCCCTGCCGGTGTACCGCCGGGTTGCCGGGGAAAGCCACCGTGGGGAAGGCTCCATCGCCATGCTCGAGCGGCTGATGCCGCGCTGGGGTGGAAAGCTCCTGGTGCTGGTCCTGCTGGGGTTCGCCGCGACGGACTTCATGATCACCATGACGCTGTCCGCCGCTGACGCCACCGCTCACGCCATCCAGAACCCGCTCGCGCCGGCCTGGATGCAGGGCCAGAATGTCGCGGTCACACTGTTCCTGCTGGCCCTGCTGGGGGCCGTGTTCCTCCGCGGCTTCAAGGAGGCCATCGGTGTTGCGGTCGTTCTTGTCGGCATCTACCTGGCCCTGAATGTCGTCGTGGTGATAACGACGATCTTTGAAGTGTTCGCCCAGCCGGTTGCCGTCGACAACTGGTGGCTGGCCCTGACCACCCAGCATGGGAACTGGTTCATGGTGGTCGGGATCGCGCTGCTGGTCTTCCCCAAGCTGGCCCTGGGACTCTCAGGCTTCGAAACGGGCGTGGCCGTGATGCCCCAGATCCAGGGGCGCCCCGGTGACACCGAAGACAAGCCGGTAGGCCGGATCGAGGGGACCCGCCGGCTGCTTACAACTGCCGCCGTCATCATGAGCGCATTCCTCATCACGACCAGCTTCACCACGGTGATCCTGATCCCGGCGCAGGACTTCGAGCCCGGCGGGCCGGCGAACGGCCGCGCCCTGGCGTTCCTGGCCCACGAATACCTCGGGAACGGCTTCGGGACCGTCTATGACCTGAGCACCATCGCGATTCTGTGGTTCGCCGGCGCCTCCGCGATGGCGGGGCTGCTCAACCTCGTGCCCCGCTACCTGCCCCGCTACGGCATGGCTCCCGGCTGGGCCCGGGCCGTGCGGCCCCTGGTGCTGGTGTTCACGCTGATCGGTTTCCTGATCACCTGGCTGTTCGACGCCGACGTCGACGCCCAGGGCGGCGCCTACGCCACCGGCGTCCTGGTCCTGATGACCTCGGCCGCCGTCGCCGTCGCACTTTCGGCCCGCCGCCGGCAACAGCGCAAGCGCACCATCGGCTTCGGTGTCATCGCCGTGGTGTTCATCTACACCACGGTCGCCAACATCTTCGAACGGCCCGAAGGCATCAGGATCGCAGCGTTCTTTATCGTGGGCATCATCGTGATCTCCCTGCTCTCGCGCATCCGGCGCTCCTTCGAACTCCACGCCACCCATGTCCACTTGGACCGTCAGGCACTGGAGTTCATGTCCTCCAACCTGGACGGGCCCATCTCGCTCATCGCCCACGAGCCCCTCCGGCTCAGCCCCGAGGCCTACCGGGACAAACTGACTTCCGCGATCGAGGTCAGCCACCTGCCAGTGGACTACCAGGCGTTGTTCCTGGAAGTGATCGTGGACGATTCCTCCGACTTTGAGACGGCACTGGAGGTCCGCGGCGTGGTCCGGCACGGATACCAGATCCTGGAAGTCCACGGGCCCGTGGTGCCCAACACCATCGCATCGGTGCTGCTCCACATCAGGGACGTGACGGGGCTGATGCCCCACATCTACTTCCGCTGGACCGAGGGAAACCCGGTCACCAACCTGCTGCGCTTCCTCGCGTACGGTGAGGGCGAAATAGCCCCGGTCACCCGCGAGGTGCTCCGCGAAGCCGAGCCCGACGTCACACGGCGCCCCTGGGTCCACGTCGGCTGAGCCCCCTCTCGTCAGCTCCTGAAGGCCCACAGCCCGGGGAGTTCGTGGGGTCTTTTCCGCCCCGACCGTTCGGTTCCGGGGGAACGGATCCTTGCAGGAACGGACGCCGGCATGCCGGAAAGACGCGGGGATGGCGTCGAAAATCCACCCACCTTCCGCGCACGTTAGGACGGCGTCAAGATCCGCCCTGCGGGCGTTAAGAAACCATCAGGAACCGGCTTTTTCGCTCTGCAGAGGAGTTGACTTTCAGTAGCCCCGCAAACGGGGCGCGGATGAAAGGAAGCTGCAATGGCCGACCTGGCTGTTATCGGAATCCTCATGGTGGCCATGGGATTTGTCATGTGGATCGGCCACGTCCTGGCCGGGATGGTCGGCGGTGCCGATGACCCGCCGGAGAGTGGCAAGTGAGCGGCGACGCGATCATGTGGCTCGTCCTGCTGCTGGCCGGACTGGGTCTCTTCGGCTACCTGCTGGCCGTCCTGATCCATCCCGAAAAGTGGTGAGCGGATCATGACCTTCAACCCTGCATCCTTTGCTGTCCAGGTGGCGGCGCTGCTCATCGTCCTGGCGGCCGTGCACAAGCCTCTGGGCATCTACCTCGCCCGGGTTTTCGAGGGCACGACGTCCACCCGGCCCGAGCGCCTCTTCTACCGGCTCGCCGGGATCGACGCCGGTACCGACCAGACCTGGTCCGTGTACCTGCGCAGCGTCCTGGCGTTCTCGGCTGTTTCCATCCTGGCCGTGTTCGGCCTTCAGCGGCTGCAGGGCGTCCTGCCGGGCAGCGGATCCCTGCCTGGTGTGGATCCGTGGGTAGCCATGAACACCGCCATCTCCTTTGTCACCAACACGAACTGGCAGACCTACGTCCCGGAGACCACGGTGGGGATATTCGTGCAGATGTCTCTGCTGGCGGTGCAGAACTTCCTTTCGGCCGCCGTCGGCATCGTCGTCGCCGTCGCCCTGATCCGGGGCATTGCCCGGACCAGGACGCAGCGGCTGGGCAACTTCTGGGTGGACCTGGCCCGGACCTCGTTCCGGATCCTGCTGCCGCTCGCGTTCGTCGCTGCAGTGGTGATGGTCCTCGGCGGCGTGGTGCAGAACTTCTGGCCAACCGACGTCACCAACCAGGCGTCCGGGATCAGCCAGGTCATTCCCGGCGGCCCGGTGGCGTCCCAGGAAGCCATCAAGATCCTCGGGACCAACGGCGGCGGCTACTTCAACGCCAACTCCGCCCACCCATTCGAGAACCCCAGCGCCTTCATCAGCCTCTTCGAGGTGTTCCTGATCCTGCTCATCCCCTCCGCCCTGCCGTATGCCTTCGGCAGGATGGTCGGCGACCAGCGGCAGGGCTACACGGTCGCCGCCGTCATGGGCACCCTGTGGCTGGCTTCGACTGCCCTGATGGGATGGGCCGTGGCGTCCGGCGAGGGAACCGCGACGGCGGCCGCCGGCGGCCTCGGCGAAGGCTTTGAGCAGCGCTTCGGTCCCGTGCCGAGCGCGATCTTCGCCACCTCCACCACCCTGACCTCCACCGGCGCCGTCAACGTCGCCCACGACTCGCTGCCGCCGCTGGCCGGCGGAGTGGCCATGGTGAACATGATGCTCGGCGAGGTCGCCCCCGGCGGGACCGGTTCCGGGCTCTACGGGCTGCTGATCCTGTCCATCATCTCCGTGTTTATCGCCGGGCTGATGGTCGGGCGCACCCCGGAGTATCTGGGCAAGAAGATCGGCCCGACGGAAATGAAGCTGGCGGCCATGTACATCCTGGTCACCCCGATCGTGGTGCTAGCCCTGTCCGGCATCACCGTCATGCTGCCCGACATCATGGCCAACGCCCCCGCGACGGGTCCGCACCAGTTCAGCGAAGTGCTCTACGCCTTCACTTCAGGAGCCAACAACAACGGCTCCGCTTTCGGCGGGATTACCACCTCGGGCCCCTACCTCTCAACCATGCTGGGCCTGGGCATGCTGCTGGGCCGGTTCCTCCCGATTGTCCTGGTGCTCGCGCTGGCCGGGTCCCTGGCCCGGCAGGGCAAGGTGCCCGTCTCCGCCGGCACCGTCCCCACCCACGGGCCGCTGTTCGGCTCGCTGCTGCTCGGCGTGACCGTGATCATGACCGCCCTGAGCTACTTCCCTGCCCTTGCCCTCGGACCCCTCGCAGAAGGACTCCTCAAATGACCCGATCCAGCACGGCATCAGCCACGGACACCGCCGCCCAGACCTACGCCGACGGCAACCCCCTCGGCACGCCGGGCGAACACAAACACCACACCAAGGCCCCGGCGAAACTAACGCTCTCCTCCGTCGCGGCCGCCCTGCCACTCGCGGTCCGGAAACTCTCCCAGCGGCAAATGATCCATTCCCCGGTGATGTTCACAGTGGAAGTTGGTGCCGTACTCTGTACCGCGATCTGCTTGATCCGGCCCTCTGCCTTCAGCGTCGCGGTCACCGTCTGGCTGTGGCTTACCGTCCTCTTCGGCACGCTCTCGGAGTCCATCGCAGAGGGCCGCGGCAAGGCCCAGGCCGACAGCCTGCGCGCCAGCCGCAAAGGCGTCCAGGCCAGGCTCCGCCAGCCCGACGGCACCACGAACGCCGTCCCCGGCACGGAGCTGCGGCGGGGCGACATCGTCATCTGCGAAGCCGGGGACGTCATCCCCTCGGACGGCGAAATCATCGAAGGCCTCGCGAGCGTCGACGAATCGACCATCACCGGCGAATCAGCCCCGGTGATCCGCGAATCAGGCGGTGACCGGTCCTCCGTCACCGGCGGCACGAGGGTCCTCTCGGACCGCATCGTCATCCGGATCACCGCCGAGCCGGGTCAGACGTTCATCGACCGGATGATCAAGCTGGTCGAGGGCGCAGTGCGGCAGAAGACGCCCAACGAAATCGCGCTCCACGTGCTGCTGGTGTCCCTGACCATCGTGTTTCTGGCCGTCACCATGTCACTGGCCCCGTTCGCCGCCCTCGCCGGCGCCACCCCGTCCCCGATCGTGCTGGTCGCCCTATTGGTGTGCCTGATCCCGACCACTATCGGGGCCCTGGTACCCGCGATCGGCATCGCCGGCATGGACCGCCTGGTCCAGCACAACGTGCTCGCCACGTCCGGCCGTGCCGTGGAAACCGCCGGGGACATCACCACCCTGCTGCTGGACAAGACCGGAACTATTACGTACGGCAACCGCCGCGCCGTCAATTTCTTCCCCGCCAACCAGGTGGACAGGATCCGGCTCATCGAAGCGGCCCGGGTCTGCAGCCTGGCCGACGAAACCCCCGAGGGACGCTCCATCGTGGACCTCGCCGCGGACAAGGGCGTGACCGGATCCGATCTGGCCGCCCTCGAACGCGGCTGCGGCAATTTTGCCGTGGTCCCCTTCAGCGCCAGCACGCGCATGAGCGGGCTTGACCTTGACGGGCTGCAGATCCGGAAGGGCGCCGCCACCGCGGTAGCGGCCTTCGTGGCCGGCTACGGCGGGCACTCCCCGGCGGAGGTCGAGCACCGGGTGCAGGAAATCTCCGCTCAGGGGGRTACACCCCTGCTGGTCGCCCAGGTAGCCAAGGACGGCCGGGCGGACATCCTGGGCACCATCCACCTCGCCGACGTCGTCAAACCCGGCATGCACGCCCGCTTCGCCGAACTGCGGAAAATGGGCATCCGGACCGTGATGATCACCGGGGACAACCCCGTCACCGCCAAGGCGATCGCCGCCGAGGCCGGCGTCGATGATTTCCTGGCCGAAGCCACCCCGGAAGACAAACTCGCGGTCATCAAAAAAGAGCAGGCCGCAGGCCGGCTGGTGGCCATGACCGGTGACGGCACCAACGACGCCCCGGCCCTGGCCGCGGCAGACGTCGGCGTCGCCATGAACTCCGGCACCCCGGCCGCGAAGGACGCCGCGAACATGGTGGACCTCGACTCGGACCCCACCAAACTCATCAACATCGTCGGCATCGGCAAGCAGCTCCTCATCACCCGCGGCGCCCTCACCACGTTTTCCGTGGCAAACGACGTCGCGAAGTACTTCGCGATCGTCCCGGCCCTTTTCGCTGCCGCCTTCCCCGGGCTGGGACTGCTGAACATTATGGGTCTGGCCACCCCGTCCTCGGCCATCCTGTCCGCGGTGATCTTCAACGCCCTGATCATCATCGCCCTGGTCCCGCTCGCGCTCCGCGGCGTGAAATACCGCGCCGTTTCCGCCAATCAGGCACTGTCCCGGAACCTGTTGATCTACGGCCTGGGCGGGCTCATCGCACCCTTCATCGGCATCAAGATCATCGACCTGATGATTTCCCTCATCCCCGGAATCGGCTAGGAATCCCATGAACGCACTCACCGGCTACCTCCGGCAGGCAGGAACCGCCCTGCGCTTCCTGATCCTCGCCACATTGGTCCTCGGCGCGGCCTACCCCCTGGCCGTCTTCGGCGTCGGGCAGCTGATCGCCCCCTACCAGGCCAACGGCTCCATCCTCAAAGACGCTGCCGGCGCCCCGGCCGCGTCCGCCCTGATCGCCCAGGCCTCCGCCGATGACGCCGGCGCTCAGGACCCGCGCTGGTTTCACGCCCGGCCCTCGGCCGTGAAGTGGGACCCGGCGTCGTCCTCGGCGTCCAATTTGGGGCCCAACGATCAGAAACTGCTCGACGCCGTCACCGCCAACCGCTCCGCCGTCGCCGCCGCTGAAGGCGTGGGTGCGGCAGCGGTGCCGGCCGACGCCGTGACCGCCAGCGGTTCCGGGCTGGACCCGGACATCTCCCCGGCGTACGCCAAACTGCAGCTTGCGCGGGTGGCAGCAGCGAACGGCCTCAGCACCGACGCCGTTGCCTCCCTGGTGCAGCAGCACACCAGCAGTGGACTAGCCGCGTTTCTCGGCCAGCCGTCGGTCAACGTGACTGCCCTCAACCTCGCCGTGGCGGCGGCCGCCCCGCCGTCGCAGCCGGCACAATCCAAGTGAGAGAATGACGGCATGGCACGTGGAATGCTGCGGATCTTCCTGGGGGCGGCGCCGGGTGTGGGCAAGACCTACGAGATGCTCGAAGAAGCCCACCGTCTCGGCAAGCGCGGCGAGGACGTCGTGGTGGCGTTCGCCATGGACCACGGACGCAGCGAGACGCGGGCGCTCCTGGAGGGACTCGAAGTCATTCCGCCCAAGAGGCTGCCCTACCGGGGCACGGAGTTTGAGGAGATGGACCTCGACGCCGTTCTGGCCCGGGCGCCGGGGACCGCGGTTGTGGACGAATACGCCCACTCCAACATCCCCGGAAGCCGCAATCCCAAGCGCTGGCAGGACGTCGCTATGCTCCTTGACGCCGGCATCAACGTTCTTTCCACCGTCAACGTCCAGCATCTGGCGTCCCTCGGCGACGTCGTCAGCGCCATCACCGACGTCCATCAGGCGGAGACGGTGCCGGACGACGTCGTCCGCCGCGCAGATCAGATCCACCTCGTGGACATCTCCCCCGAACTGCTCCGCCAGCGCCTGGGCGACGGCAAGATCTACGCGGCCGACAAGATCGACGCCGCCCTCTCGAACTATTTCCGCTTGGGCAACCTCACGGCACTGCGCGAACTTGCCTTGCTGTGGCTGGCCGACCGGGTAGACGAGGGCCTGGCCAAGTACCGCGCCGAACAGGGCATCGACGAAAGCTGGCCGGCCCGGGAGCGAATCGTCGTTGGGCTGACCGGCGGCCCGGAAGGGGAAGTCCTGATCCGCCGGGGGGCCCGCATCCTCAACCGCGTCAATGGCGGAGACCTGCTGGCAGTACACGTCCGCGCCGCGGATGGTGTGGCCAGCGAATCCCCCCAGGCGCTGGAAGCCCAGCGCCGCCTGATCCAGGATCTGGGCGGCAGCTACCACATCGTGACCGGGGAGGATCCTGCTGCAGCCCTCCTGGACTTCGCCCGCAGCGTCAACGCGACCCAGATCGTCGTCGGCATCTCCCGCCACAAAAAGCTCGCCGGCCTGCTGGGAAACCTGCTCGGCGGCGGGGTAGGCACCCGGGTGGTCCGCGATTCCGGGGACATCGATGTCCATATGGTCTCCCATCCCCTCGGCGGCCGGGGAACCCGCCCGTCACGGCAGCGCGACCTTGGCCGCGTGCGGGTCGCCATCGGGTTCGGCCTTGCTGTGCTGCTCCCGGTGATCCTGCAACTCCTGCTTTCGTTCCTGAACCCAGACCGGAATGTGGCCGCCGCCATGCTGGTCCAGCTCACCGGTTCGGTGGCGGTGGCGCTCATCGGAGGGTTGTGGCCGGCCATCCTGGCCGCGCTGTGGAGCAGCCTCCTGGTGAACTACTTTTCGACTCCGCCGCTGGGCAACCTGACGATCAGCGATCCGCAGAACTTCCTGGCCCTTCTGGTGTTTGTGGGCGTCTCTGCCGCAGTTGCCGTTGTGGTCGACCTATCGGCCCGCCGCTCCAAGGAGGCGGCACGGGCCCGCGCCGAAGCCACGACGCTGGGGGACCTGACGCGCAGCGCCGCCGGCTTGGAGGACACGGTTCAGGCATTGCTGGAACAAGCCTTGAGCGTCTTCCAGGTGCGTGGTGCCGCTCTTTTCAGCCTTGGCTACGGCTTGCCGGACGACGGCGCAGACGACGGCGGCGGAGCAACACCAAACCGGCGGTGGCATCTTCAGGCCGCCGCCGGAGAAATTCCAGACCTGTCCCCTAGCGAGACAGAAACCGATGCCGCCCCGGACAACGTGGAAGAAATCGACGCCACCACCCGCCTTGTATTGTTCGGACGGATTTTGCCGGCAAGCGACCGGCGCCTCCTGGGGGCGTTCGGACTTCATCTGGGGGCACAGCTGGAACGCCAGCAGCTGGTGGCCAGCCGGCGGGAAATGCTTCGCTTGGCCGAGAGCAACACGATGCGTACCTCCATCCTCCGCGCCGTCTCGCACGACCTGCGCACCCCCTTGGCCGGGATCAAACTTGCAGTCGGCGGACTTCGGCACGGCGACGTCCATTTCACCAAGGAAGAGGAGCAGGAGCTGCTGGCGACGATAGAGGAGTGTTCGGACAGGTTGGACGCGCTGGTGGGCAATCTGCTGGACATGTCCCGGATCACCGCGGATGCCGTAAATCCCCTGCTCAGGCCCGTGCGCTGGTACGAAGTAATCCCGGGTTCCCTGGGCGCCGTCCCCGCGGGGAGAGTGCGGGTGGACCTGCCTCCCAACATGCCGGAGATCGAAGCCGACCCCGGAATGCTGGAACGGGTGATTGCGAACATCGTCGAGAACGCCGTGAAATATGCCCCTGATTCTGACATCGTCCTGGTCGGGGCGGCCGGCGGGCTGAGCCCGGCGACTCTCGAAGGGCGCCCCGCCGGCGAGCTGCGGGTCATCGATCACGGACGCGGAATCCCGGCGGAGAGTGTCTTGGAAATGTTCCGGCCATTCCAGCGGCTCGACGACGCGCCGCAAACCACCGGGATCGGGCTCGGGCTGGCGGTGGCGAAAGGGTTCACCGATGCCATGGGCGGCAGCCTGACTGCCGAAGCGACGCCCGGCGGCGGCTTGACGATGATTGTCCGGCTTCCGTTGTCCACGGGCACCCCGTATGACGGGCACCGCGCCCAGGCCCCGCTCGAGCCGCAGTCACTCATGACGCGCCGCGGCCATGCGCTGCCCCTTGCGTCCGGACCGGACGCAGCATGACGGCGGTACTGGTGGTCGACGACGACGCGCATCTGCTTCGGGCCCTCCGGATCACGCTCCAGGCCCACGGCTACGCCGTCACCACCGCGGTAGACGGGACCTCTGCGCTGCTGGCAGCCACCCAGAGCCCGCTCTCACTCATCATCCTGGACCTCGGCCTGCCTGACATTGACGGGACCCGCGTCCTGAAGGAGCTGCGCGGTTTCAGCAGTGTGCCGGTCCTGGTGCTGTCCGCCAGGCACGGCTCCGAAGACAAAGTCGAGGCTCTCGATGCCGGCGCGGATGACTACATCACCAAACCGTTCGGCCTGGACGAGCTCCTTGCCCGGCTCCGGGCCCTGCTGCGCCGCAGCGTCGAACCGGAACACGAAGCGGTGGTCAGGACCGATGCCTTCACCGTGGACCTTGCCAAGCACCGGGTGACCCGGGACGGCGGGGACGTCCGGCTGACCCCCACGGAATGGAAAATTCTGGAGGTTCTGGTCCGGAATCCGGAAAAACTCATCACGCAGCAACACCTGCTCTCCAAGGTCTGGGGCCCGGCGTACGCCAAGGAGACCAACTACCTCCGGGTCTACATGGCCCAACTGCGCCGCAAGCTGGAACCGGACACCGCCAGCCCCCGCCACCTACTCACAGAGGCCGGCATCGGCTACCGGTTCATGCCCTGACGGTTTTCCGATGCCGCGGCCTGCAGACGGTCTGTGATACTGCCGTTTCCCTCCAGGCAACCCGGCCATGGATACTTGGGCCATGACTAATCGCAGCCCACTCAACAGGGACGATGCCGGCGCATCCCCGCTGCCGGAGATCCCGGCGCAGCTGCGCGCCGTCCTCAACGGGATCCCGGCCCTCGTGGGCTACTGGGACACGGGACTGCGCAACCGCCTGGCCAACGACGCCTACTGCGAATGGTTCGGGATCGCGCCCCAGAAGCTTCACGGCATGCATGTCCGGGACGTGCTCGGCGAGACCGTCTTCGAGGCAAACCGGCCGCACATCGAGGGGGCGCTCGCCGGAGAGCTGCAACAGTTTGACCGCACACTGGTGGATGCCGCGGGCCGGTCCCGCTTCACCGAGGTGACGTACACCCCCGATGCCCAGGACGGCGCGGTGCAGGGCTTCTTCGTCCTGGTCACTGACATCACCGAGCGGGTGCTGGCCGACCGGCGCCGGCAACGGGACATGGACCGGTACCGTGCCCTGGCGCGGAGCGTCCCCGGCGTCTTCGTCCTCCTCTTCGACGCCGAGCTGCGCTACCTGATCGCCGAAGGCCAGGAGCTGGAGACCTTCGGCTACCGCAAGGAAGAGCTCGAAGGCCAACGCATCCAGGACGTGCTCAAGGGAAATCTCGCCAGCGAGCTCGAGCCGCGCTACCGTGCGGCCCTCGCCGGCCGCGAGGTCTCCTGGAGCCGGCAGATCGGGCACCGCACCTACCGGCTGAATGCCGGGCCGGTCTATTCCGACGATGAGGCCGCGGCCGGCATGGTGGTGGCGGTTGACATCACCGAGCGCCTGCAGCAACAAAAGGTTTGGCAGGCCCTGCACGAAATAGCCACCGAAGTCGCCCGCAACGCGGCCCCCGCAGACATTTCAGAGCGGGTCGCCGCGATTGTCCGCGATCTGTTCAACGTGGATTCCGCCGCCGTCGTCCGTTTCACGGGCGCGTCCTCGGCGGAAATCGTCGCTATGGCCCCGACGCTCCCGCCGACGCTGAGCCGGCGGCAGATCTTCGCCCGGACGGACGAGTCCGCCACCATCCGGGTGGCAGTGACCGGCAAGCCGGCCCTCGTTGTCTACCGGCCGGAGGGTGGACAGGCCGCAGAGGAGATGCGCGCCGGCGGTTTCCAGTCCGCCGCAGCGGCGCCGATCCGGGTCCGCGGCAGCCTGTGGGGTGCGGTCAGCCTGACCTCGAAGTCGCGCACAGGGGTCACGGAAGCGATGATGGAGCGGTTGGCCCAGTTCGCGGAGCTCGTCGAGATCGCCATCGGCAACACTGAGGCACGGACCGACCTGGAGCAGCAGGCCACGACCGATGCCCTCAGCGGCTTGCCCAACCGGCGCGCCTTAGAACGCCACCTCGCCGAACAGGTTGCGCTGGCCGGGAGCCGCGGGACCAGACTCAGTGCCGTCGTCCTGGACATCGATCACTTCAAGAGGGTCAACGACACCCACGGTCACCTAATGGGCGACGTCGTCCTGGCGGAGGTCGCGGCGAGGCTCCGGACGGTCGCCCGCGCCAAGGAGATCGTGGCCCGGTTCGGCGGCGAGGAGTTCGTGTGGCTGCTCCCGGAGACCGACGGCGTCGAGGCCCTGCGCGCGGCCGAACGTGCCCGCGAGGCCATCGCGTCAGAACCCTTCGGGGAAGTTGGTTTCCTGACGATCTCCGCCGGAGTCTGCGAGCAGGGCGACGCCGCCGCCGGCTCCCTCCTGGACTGCGCGGACCGGGCCCTGTACGAGGCCAAGAACGGCGGCCGCAACCGCACGTCCCGGTACGGCCACGCCAGCCCTGCCGCCCAGTCCGCTCAGGCAGGGCAAGCGCGGGACGGCACGGACACCCGGGGAGCCTAGACGAAAGCGGACTTCCCCGTCACGGCCCGCGCCACGATCAGTGAATTGATTTCGTAGCTCCCCTCATAGGTGTAGAGGATCTCGGCGTCGCCGAAGAGCTTGCCCATCTCATAGTCGCTGCTGATGCCGTTGCCGCCCATCAGGGACCGGCCCATCGCCACCGAGGCACGCGCCAGCCGCGTAGTGGTCGCTTTGGCCATGGCGGCCTGGACCATCTCAAGCTTGCCGTCTTCCTGGATTCGCGCCAGCTGTGCCATCAGCGCCAGGGAGGCGGTCGCGTTGCCCAGGATCTCGGCGAGCTGCTGCTGGATGAGCTGAAAGCGGGCCAGTTCCTTGCCGAACTGGCGGCGCTGCAGCGAATAGGCGCGCGCGACGTCGAACGCGGCCAGCTGGATGCCGGCGCCCTGCCAGCCCACCCAGGCCCGCGAATCGCGCAGGAGTTCGTTGGCCTTGGAGAAGTCGGTGGCGCCGGGCAGCAGGTTGGCCGCCGGGATGCGGACCTCGTCGAGGACAATGTCCGCGTTCTGCATGATGCGCAGGCCGATCTTATTGGCGATCTTCGTGGCGGTGTAGCCCGGACGGTCCGTCTCCACGATGAAGCCCTTGATGTGCTGGTCTGCGACGTCCCGGGCCCAAACGAGGGCGAAGTCCGCGATGGTGCCGGCGCCGATCCAACGCTTGGCGCCGTTGAGGACCCACTCGCCGCCGTCCAGCCGCGCGGTGGTTTCCAGGCCCCCGGCGATGTCCGAGCCGTGGTCCGGCTCCGTCAGGGCGAAGGCTCCGAGCTGGGTGAACGCGGTGAGGCCAGGGAGCCAGCGTGCCTTCTGGTCCTCCGAGCCCAGCTCATCGATCATGCCGACGATCAGCTCGTTGTGGATGCCGACGAGCGCCGAGAGGGAGACGTCGGCGCGGGCCACCTCGACGTACATGAGCCCCTTGAAGAGCTTGGACGTGCCGTCCGTTTGCAGCCCGCCCAGGCCGTATTTGCCGAGTTCGGCGAGCAGGCCGAAGGGAAACTCCTCGCGGTTCCAGTAGTCGATCGACGCGGCCCGGATCCGGGACTGCAGGAACTCCCGGACCTCCAGGTAGCGGAGCTTTTCGTCCGGCGGCAGCAGGTCAACGATGTACATGAGGTCGGCATCGGGAAACGGCGGCTGCACAACTGCTGCCGCGGCGCCTGTCGCCGACGCGACGCCCGCTGTGTCTGATCCGGCTACGCCTGATTCCGCTGGCGCTGGTTGTCCGCTGGCACGTCCTTGTGGCTGCACGGGCACGTATCCCTTCGTCATGCAACGCCTGCAGAGCAGCGCCGCTCTTCCAAACCCTTGGATGTCCTAGTATATTGCACAGTGACGGGGATCACTAGGCAGGCACCGCGCCGGGCCAGCGGATCCCAGGCAACGGCGCCGTGCCCGGAACGGCAGCGCCAGGGTACTTCGAAAGGTGCACCATGACCGTGACTGAGGAATTCCGGGCCGCACGGGACCGGCTGCTGGCCCTGCGCGGGGACTACGACGGCGCCCGCAGCGAATTCCAGTGGCCCCGCTTCGAGGAGTTCAACTTCGCACTGGACTGGTTCGACCAGCTCGCGGCAGACCCGGCTAAGGCGGACAAGCCGGCGCTGGTGATCGTCGAACAGGACGGGTCCGCGACCCGGCGCAGCTTCGCGGACCTCTCCCGGCGCTCGAACCAGGTGGCCAACTGGCTGCGCGGGCAGGGCGTGCGGCGCGGGGACCGGATGATCATCATGCTCGGCAACCAGGTGGAGCTCTGGGAACTCATGCTGGCCGGCATCAAGCTGGGCATCGTCATGATTCCCACCACCACACTGATGGGACCCGCCGACCTCCAGGACCGGGTAGAGCGCGGCGGCGCGGCCTGGGCCGCCGTCGGCAGCGCGAACATCGCCAAGTTCGCCGACGTCGCCGGTGACTACACGCTGATCGAAATCGGCGGGGGTCCCGCGAATCCCGCCGCAGCCCTGGAAACTGCCCGGCAGTACTACGGCGCTGACGCTGCCGCGGCCGGCACGGATTTCACCCCGGACGCCCCCACCCTGGCCGACGAGACCCTCCTGCTCTACTTCACCTCGGGCACCACGTCCAAGGCCAAGCTCGTGGAACACACGCACTCCTCCTACCCGGTGGGACACCTGTCCACGATGTTCTGGATCGGGATGGAACCGGGCGATGTGCACCTCAACGTGGCCTCGCCGGGCTGGGCCAAGCACGCCTGGTCCAATGTGTTCACCCCCTGGATCGCCGAGGCGTGCGTGTTCATCTACAACTACGAACGCTTCGACGCCAAGGCGCTCATGGAGCAGATGGACCGCGAATCCGTGACCAGCTTCTGCGCCCCGCCCACGGTCTGGCGGATGCTGATCCAGGCCGACCTCACCCTTCTGAAGAACCCGCCCACCAAAGTGGTGTCCGCCGGCGAACCGCTCAACGCCGAGGTGATCGACCAGGTCCACCGCGCGTGGGGGCAAACCATCCGGGACGGGTTCGGCCAGACCGAATCCACCGTGCAGATCGCGAACACCCCGGGCCAGCCGATCAAAATCGGCGCCATGGGCAAGCCGCTGCCCGGCTACGACGTCGTCCTCGTTGACCCCGCCACTGGTGAAGAGGCCGACGACGGCGAGCTCTGCCTGCGCCTCGACCCCCGCCCCGTGGGGCTCATGAAGGCCTACCACGGCGACCCGGAGAAGACGGCGGAGGCGTTCCGCGACGGCTACTACCACACGGGGGACATGGCGAGCCGGGACGAGCGCGGCATCATCACCTATGTGGGCCGCGGCGACGATGTCTTCAAGTCCTCCGACTACCGGCTGTCGCCCTTCGAACTGGAGAGCGTGCTGATCGAGCACCCGGCGGTGGCGGAGGCCGCCGTCGTCCCCTCCCCTGACCCGCTCAAGCTGTCGGTGCCGAAGGCGTTTGTGGTCCTGGCGGCCGGGCACCAGCCGGGCCCGGCGCTGGCCGAGGACATCCTGCGGTACTGCCGGGAGCACCTGGCCCCGTTCAAGCGGATCCGCCGGTTGGAGTTTGCCGAGCTCCCCAAGACGATCTCCGGCAAGATCCGGCGCGTGGAGCTGCGGCACAGCGAGGAAGTCCGCCACGGCGGCGGACCCGTTCCGGAAGGCCTCGGCGTCGAGTACTCCGACTCCGACTTCCCCGGGCTCAAGGGTCAGGGCTGAACGTGGGAACACCGCTTCCGCGAGATCCGATCGCCGACGCCCGGCTGAACTGGGAGCGCCACGGCTGGTCCGACGTCGCCGCCCCGATGGCCGCCATCACCGCGATCATGCGGACCCAGCAGATCCTGCTGGGTCGGATCGAGGCCGTGCTCAAGCCGTTCGGGCTCACCTTTGCCCGGTACGAGCTGCTGGCGTTGCTCAGCTTCGCCCGTAGCGGGGCGCTGCCCATGAACAAGGCGAGCGCGCTGCTGCAGGTCCATCCCACCTCGGTCACCAACGCCGTGGACCGGCTCCAGGAAGCCGGACTGGTGATCCGCTCGCCGCACCCCACGGACGGCCGCACCACCTTGATCGAGCTCACCTCCGACGGGCGCGCCCTGGCCAAACGGGCGACGGCGGTGCTGAACTCCGAGGTCTTCGGCCAGTCCGGCTTCGGGGACCAGGACGTGGACCAGCTGATCCGGATCCTGGGCACGTTCCGCCGGAACGCCGGGGATTTCAGCGGCTGACGCCCGAACAGTCCTGTCCGGTCCAAAACAGTCCGGGACAAACCTGTCCGGGACAATCAATCCGCCTCTATCAGCTCAAGGCCAGCCGGCGTTCGAGGATCTGCCCGGGCCAATCCTTGACCTTGAACGTCTCGGTGCGCTCGTAGCCGGCGGATTCGTAGAAGCGGACCAGGTCGCCCTGGCCTCCCCCGTAGCAGTCAACGCGGAGGAGCGGCACGCCTAGGCGGGTGGCTTCATCGTCCGCGTAGCCGAGCAGGAACCTGCCCACGCCCTTGCCTTCCGGGCGGCGTGAGCCGATCAGGACGCGCACATACAGTTCCTCGCCAGTAGCGGCCGGGACGAAGTCGTGGGCTTCGCCCAGAATGATCGCCCCGCAGACGCCGAGTCCCTTCCGCTCTGCCACCCAGGCGCCGTCCTCGGCCAGCCAGGACTGCCTCCCGTTCGACGGCTGAGGAACGCCCTATTTTGTCCGGAATCTGACGGGAGTATCGTGGTTCGGAGCCGGGCAGCGCCGCCCGGCCAGGCAGCAAGCAGTGCTCACAGCGCGTCCATTGGCGATCGCCTAGGAGTGGCCATGACTTCGCCCAGCGTCCCCATACCGCAGCCTCCCACGAAGCCGGTGGTCGGCAATTTGCCCGACATCGACTCCAGCAAGGGAATCCTGGGAATTGTGGAGGTGGCCGAGCGGTACGGCCCCATTGTCCGCATCCAGTTCTTCAACCGCAGCATCATCGCCATCTCTTCCCAGCAGCTCGTCAACGAAGTCTGCGACGAGTCCCGGTTCGGCAAGGTGCTGGGCGTTTCCCTTCGGCAGGTGCGGGAATTCATCGGCGACGGATTGTTCACCGCAAGAACAGAAGAACCAAACTGGCAAAAGGCGCACCGGATCCTGATGCCGGCATTCGGGCCAGCGGCCCTGACGCGGATGTTCAGCGGCATGGACGACATCGCCGAGCAATTGCTCCTGAAGTGGGAGCGACTCGGCCCGACGGCCCGGATCGACGTCCCGGACAACACCACCCGGCTGACCCTGGACACCATTGCCCTGTGCTCCTTCAGCTACCGTTTCAACAGCCTCTACCGGGAAGATATGCATCCCTTCGTCGGGGCCATGGTCCGTGGTCTGGTCGAGTCCGGGGATCGGGCGCGCAGGCTCCCGGTCCAGAACAAGATCATGCTGCGCAGGCGCCACCAGCTCGAGGAAGACCATGCCCTGATGTTCGAAGTCGCCGACCAGATGATCAGCGATCGTCGGCGCAACCCCAGCCCGCCCGGCAGCGAGGACATCCTGGACACCATGCTCAACGCCGCGGACCCGGTGACCGGCGAGCGGTTGAGCGAGGAAAACGTCCGCTACCAGATGGTTACCTTCCTGGTGGCCGGGCATGAGACCACCAGCGGCCTGCTCTCTTTCGCGCTCTACGAACTGCTGCGCCATCCGGTTGTCCTGGCCAAGGCGCGTGCCCAGGTGGACGAGGTCCTCGGCACCGAGAGCGCCCGGTTCGAGCACCTGCCCCGGCTGGGGTACCTGGACCAGATCTTGAAGGAAACGCTCCGGCTGTGGCCCACCGCCCCGGCGTTCAATGTCGCCCCGTACGAGGACACGACGCTTGGCGGCCGCTACGAGGTCCCGGCAGGCCAGCCCATCATGGTCCTGATCCCGCAGCTGCACCGGGACAAGGCGGCGTGGGGCGAGGACGCCGGGATCTTCGACCCCGACCGGTTCTCACCTGTTCGGGCCGCGGAAATCCCTGCCAATGCCTGGAAGCCCTTCGGCAACGGGCAGCGCTCCTGCATCGGCCGGGGATTTGCCCTGCAGGAGGCCATGCTCTTCCTGGCCAAGCTCCTGCAGCGCTTCGACGTCACTGCGGCGGACCCGGCGTATGAACTGCAGATCAAGCACACGCTGACGATGAAGCCAGAGGGGCTGTTCATCCACGTGCGCAGGCGGGACGTCACCATCACGGCCGGCCGGCAGGCCGCCGTCGAACACGCCCGGCAGGCCGATGCGGCAGCGGCGGCCGCCGCGCCCAACGGCGTCCCGATCCGCGTGCTCTACGGTTCCAATGCAGGCACGTCCAAGGACTTCGCCCAGCGCATCGCCAACGACGCCGGACGACGCGGCTACAGCCCCACTATCGGTCCGCTCGACGAGGCGGGCGGCGGGCTGCCATCGGAGGGGCTCGTCGCGATCGTGACGTCCTCCTACGAGGGGCAGCCGCCGGACAACGCCCGAAAATTCGTGACCTGGACCGAAGGCCTGCAGCCGGACGCCCTCGCCGGGGTGCGGTACACGGTCTTCGGCAACGGCAACAAGGACTGGGCGCGAACCTACCAGGAGGTGCCCAAGGCCGTCGACGCCCGGCTCGAGGCTGCCGGTGCCACCCGCATCTATGCCCGGGGCGAAGCCAACGCCCGCGGCGACTTCTTCGGCGATTTCGAAGAGTGGTACGCGGGATTCTGGCCCGCTGTGGACGCCGCCCTCGGACAGCGGACCAGCCCGCCGACAGCGCAGCCCGAGCTGGAACTGCAGTTCGTCGGCAACGTCCGGGACCCGATGCTGCGCCAGAACGGGCTGGCACTGGGTACCGTCGTCGCGAACCGGGAACTGGTCGATCTGGCCAAGCCCGGCGCCCGGTCCAAGCGGCATGTCGAGATCGCCCTGCCCGAGGGGATGAGCTACCGGACCGGAGACTATCTGGCCGTGCTGCCGCTGAATCCCAGCGAACTCGTGCAGCGGGCCCTGGCCCGGTTCAACCTCGACTACGACTCGCACGTCCAGCTGAGCATGGAGCACGGGGACACGTTCCTGCCCACGGGTGCGCCGGTGGCCGTGGGCGAACTGCTGAGCAGTTACGTGGAGCTCGCGGTCCCCGCCACCCGCACCCAGCTCGAGGACCTGGCTGATGTCGCGGCGGATCCTGACCACCGCCGGGAGCTGGAGGCCCTGGCGCAGGACCGCGGGCGCCATGCGGCCGAGATCCTCGACAAGCGCGTCTCCATCCTTGACCTGCTGGAGACGTATCCGTCATGCCAGCTGTCGTTCACCTCGTTCCTACAGCTGCTGACCCAGCTGACCCCGCGGCGGTACTCCATCTCCTCGTCCCCGCTCTGGAGCCCCGATCACGCGACCCTCACCTTCGCCGTCATCCAGGCTCCGGCCTGGTCCGGCCGCGGCGTCTTCGAAGGGGCCTCTTCCACCTACCTCGCCCAGGCCAGGCCCGGGTCAAGGGTCGCGGTTACGGTCCGCCCCTCGAACACGGCCTTCCACCCGCCGCAGTCCCTGGCGGTCCCGCTCATCATGGTCTGCGCCGGGACCGGGCTGGCACCCTTCCGCGGCTTCGTCCAGGACCGGGCGCTGCGGGCCGAGGCCGAGGCCACGACGCCGGCGCCTGCCCTGCTGTTCTTCGGCTGCCGGGCCCCGGACACCGACTTCCTCTACCGCGCGGAACTTGCGTCGTGGGCGGACCAAGCCAACCTCGACCTGCGGCCGGTCTTTTCGAGCGCACCCGAGGACGGCCTGAAGTACGTCCAGGACCGGCTGTGGGCGGACCGGGCCGACGTCGTCGAGCTGGTCCGGCAGGGCGCCACGGTCTACGTCTGCGGCGACGGCAAGCACATGGCGCCGCAGGTCCGGGAGACGTGCGTCCTCATCTACCAGGAAGCGACCGGCGCCACCAACGCGGAGGCCGAGGCCTGGATGGATGAGGTGGAGCGCACCCACGGCAGGTACGTGGCCGACATCTTCACGTAATGCCGGCGTATTGACCGGCTAGCGGTGGTTGAACTCCGGCTGGCGCTTTTCGGTGAAGGCGGCCATGCCTTCCTTCTGGTCCTCCGTGGCGAACAGCGAGTGAAACACGCGCCGTTCAAACAGCACGCCCTGGGCAAGCCCGGTCTCAAACGCTGCGTTCACCGCTTCCTTGGCCACCATCGCGACCGGCTTGGATTTCGACGCGATCACCCCGGCAGCCTTCAGCGCCTCCTCGACGACGTCCGCGGCGGGGACCACCCGGGACACCAGGCCCGCGCGTTCGGCCTCCTCGGCGTCCATGAAGCGGCCGGTCAGGATCATGTCCATCGCCTTGGCCTTGCCCACCGCGCGGGTCAGGCGCTGTGAGCCGCCCATGCCGGGAAGCACGCCAAGGTTGATTTCCGGCTGGCCGAACTTGGCGTTGTCCCCGGCGATGATGAAGTCGCACATCATCGCCAGCTCGCAGCCGCCGCCCAGCGCGAAGCCGGACACGGCTGCCACGACCGGGATGCGGAGCCGGGTGAAGTCCTCCCAGCCGCGGAACCAGTCCGCCGCGTACATGTCCATGTAGCCCTTGGACTGCATTTCCTTGATGTCAGCGCCGGCGGCGAAGGCCTTCGCCGAACCGGTCACCACGACGGCACCGACCTCCGGGTCCACGTCCATCCCGGCGACAGCCCTCACCAACTCTTCCATCGTGGCCTTGTTCAGGGCATTCAGGGCTTCGGGCCGGTTGAGCGTCACGAGGCCCACGCGACCGCGGCGCTCCACCAGGATATTTGCGTACTGTTCCGTCATGGGTGGTCCCCTTAGGTGGTGCTCGTCTGATTCTGGTTCTGGTTGTGCGTGCAGCTTCGGTCGGGGACTAGTGCCCGGCGGTACCGGATTCCGATTTGTCCCGGATGTCGGTGATGATGCCGGAGAAGTCCCGGCCGGCACCGCCTTCCGAGGCAAAGGTATCGTAAATCTCGGCCGCGAGCGGGCCGAGCCGGGCCGCGACGCCGGTGCTCTGCAGCGCGTTCAGGGCCAGGTTGAGGTCCTTGGCCATGAGCGCCCCGGCGAAGCCTGGCTGGTAGTCGCGGTTCGCGGGGCTCGTCGGGACGGGACCGGGCACCGGACAATTGGTGGTCAGCGCCCAGCACTGTCCCGAGGCGGCGGAAGCGACGTCGAACAGTGCCTGGTGGGTCAGTCCGAGCTTCTCGCCCAGCACAAAGGCCTCACTGACGGCGATCATCGAGACGCCCAGGATCATGTTGTTGCAGATCTTGGCCGCCTGCCCGGCACCGTGCGCGCCGCAGTGGACCACCCGCTTACCCATGACTTCCAGCAGCGGATTGACGGCCTCGAAGTCCTCGGGGAGGGCACCGACCATGAACGTGAGCGTGCCGGCTTCGGCGCCCACCACGCCTCCGGACACGGGGGCGTCGACGGCACGGTGACCGGCCGCGACCGCGAGTTCTGCGGCCTCGCGGGCCTCGTCCACGTTGATCGTGGAACAGTCCAGGAACATGGTGCCCGGAGCAGCCGCTTCCAGCAGGCCGGGCGCTCCGCCCGTGCCTCGGTAGGCGTCAAGGAGGTGCTTGCCGCTGGGCAGCATGGTCAGCACGACGGCGGCCCCCGCCGCCGCCTCGACTGCCGTCCCGGCGGTTGGAATGCCGTGCTCCCGGGCGGCGTCCAGGGCCGCCGGCACGACGTCGAAGCCGGTCACGCGGTAGCCGGCCTTCACCAGGTTGACGGCCATGGGGCCGCCCATGTGCCCCAGGCCCAGGAAGGCGATGGTGCCGGTAACAGGGACTCCTGCTTCAGACATTGTTCTTCTCCTTTGAAGAAAGCTTCAGTTCGCGCTCGCCCAGCGGGGCGAAATAGCCTGCGACGTCCGTTCCGGTGACCTCCGCGAGGGTGGCGGGCTTCCAGCGGGGGTTGCGGTCCTTGTCCACCACCTGGGCGCGGATGCCTTCGCGGAAGTCCGGCCCGGCGAGGAAACGCAGCCCGACGCGGTACTCCTCCTTGAGCGCCTGATCCAGGCTCAGTCCGCGGACCCGGCGGAGGGATTCCAATGCCACTTTGACCGCCGTCGGCGACTTGGCCTCGATGGTGTCCGCGGCTGCGGCGGCCTCCCCGCCCTCCTCTCCACCAAAGGCCCGGAGCCGGCGCAGGATCTCCTCGGCGTCGCCGCTGGAGTAGCAGGCGTCAATCCATTTCTGCTGTGCGGCCAGGACTGAGGCCGGAGCCGGTTCGGCGAAACGGGCGACGGCGGCTTCTGCCGCCTCGGTTTCGAGCGCTGCCGCCAGTTGCGGCAAACGGTCCGAGGGCACGAAGCAGTCGGCGAGGCCCAGGAACAGCGCGTCCGCGCCGCTCAGGTGGGCACCGGTCAGTGCCGCATGCGTGCCGGTCTCCCCCGGCGAGCCGGAGAGCAGCAGCGTGCCGCCGACGTCGGGAACGAACCCGATCGTCGTTTCGGGCATGCCTGTGCGGGTGCGTTCGGTGACGATCCGCACAGATCCGTGCGCCGAGATCCCCACGCCGCCGCCCAGGACCAGCCCGTCCATGAACGCCACGTACGGCTTGGGGTATTCCGAGATGAGCAGGTTCAGCCGGTACTCGACCGCCCAGAAGTCCGCGGTGGCGTCCCCGCCGTCGAGCATGTCCCGGTAGATCGCGACGATGTCGCCGCCGGCGCAGAGGCCCCGGTCACCGGCGCCGCGGACCAGCACCGCGGCGACGGCGTCGTCGTCGGCCCACAGGGTGAGTTGTTCCAGCATCGCGGCAGCCATGCCGGCCGTCAGGGCGTTGACGGCCGAGGGCCGGTTGAGGGTCACGACGCCGAGACGGCCGCGCCGTTCAAACAGGACTTCCCGGGTCAAGGCTTCACCGGCAGCTGCTCCACTGTCCGCTTCCTGCGCAGCCTCCGCCCCCATCAGCTGCCTTCCGGCATGACGAAGCTGGCGCCCTGGCGGATACCGGAAGGCCAGCGGCTGGTGACCGTCTTGGTCTTCGTGTAGAAGCGGAAGGCGTCGGCCCCGTGCTGGTTGAGGTCGCCGAAGCCGGAGGCCTTCCAGCCGCCGAAGGTGTAGTACGCGATCGGCACCGGGATGGGGACGTTGATGCCCACCATGCCCACCTGGACCCGGCTGGCGAAGTCGCGGGCGGCGTCGCCGTCGCGGGTGAAGATGGCCACGCCGTTGCCGAACTCGTGTTCGCTGCAGAGCCGGAGGGCCTCGTCGTAGTCTTCGGCGCGGAGCACGCTCAGGACCGGGCCGAAGATCTCCTCTTTGTAGATCTTCATGTCCTTCGTGACGTTGTCGAACAGCGTGGGGCCGACCCAGAAGCCGCCGTCGTAGCCTTCCACCTTCAGGCCGCGGCCATCGGTCACAAGGCTGGCGCCTTCTTCGACGCCGGAGGCGATGTAGCCTTCGATCCGGTCCTTCGCGGAGGCCGCCACTACCGGGCCGAAGTCGGAATCCTTGGCGAGGCTGTGGCCGACCTTGAGGCCGGCGATCCGCTCCTGCAGTTTCTCCACGAGGATGTCCGCGGTCTTGCGGCCGACCGGAACGGCCACCGAAATCGCCATGCAGCGCTCCCCCGCGGAGCCGAAGCCCGCCCCGATGAGGGCGTCCGCGGCCATGTCCAGGTCCGCGTCGGGCATGATCACCATGTGGTTTTTGGCGCCGCCGAAGCACTGCGCGCGCTTGCCGTTCGCTGCGGCGGTGGCGTAGATGTACTGGGCAATGGGCGTGGAGCCGACGAACCCGATGGCCTGGACCCGGGAATCCTCGAGCAGCGCATCAACAGCTTCCTTGTCCCCGTTGACCACGTTGAAGACGCCGTCGGGCAGGCCCGCCTCGGTGAAGAGTTCGGCCAGCCGCAGCGGGACGGAGGGGTCCCGTTCGGAGGGCTTGAGGATGAAGGCATTGCCGGCGGCGAGGGCCGGCCCGGACTTCCACAGCGGGATCATTGCCGGGAAGTTGAACGGCGTGATGCCGGCAACGACGCCGAGGGGCTGGCGCATCGAGTGCACGTCGACGCCGGTTCCGGCGTTGTCGGAGAACTCGCCCTTGAGCAGGTGCGGGGCACCGGCGGCGAACTCGACGACTTCGATGCCGCGCTGGATGTCACCCTTGGCGTCGGGGAAGGTCTTGCCGTGCTCGGAGGACAGCAGGGTGGCGAGCTCGTCCATGTGCTCGTTGACCAGGTCTACGAACTTGAGCAGGATCCGGCCGCGGCGCTGCGGATTCATCGCGGCCCATTCCACCTGCCCCTTTTCCGCGCTGGCAATCACGTTGCGCACTTCCTCTGTGCTGGCCAGCGGCAGCCGGGCCTGGACCTCGCCGGTGCAGGGATCATAGACATCGCTGAACCGGCCGGAGGTGCCTTCCACGCGCTGTCCGTCAATGTAATGGGATAGTTCTCGAACCATGACCGAATGCTCCTTTGCATGTGACCTAGATCATCTCTGCAGCCGAATATACTCGGACTTCCTACTAATTTCCAGAGGACGGAGGCGGCCGGCTGCTTCGTCCCGGGGCCAAGTTCGGTAAGTTAGGGACTGTGAAGATAGCTACCTGGAATGTGAACTCGCTCCGTGCCCGCGCCGACCGCGTGGAGGCCTGGCTTCAGCGCACCGACTGCGACGTCCTGGCCATCCAGGAAACCAAATGCAAGGACGAGAACTTCCCCTGGGAGCTCTTCGAGAACCTGGGCTACGAGGTGGCGCACTTCGGCCTGAGCCAGTGGAACGGCGTAGCGATCGCCTCCCGGGTGGGACTCGACGACGTCGAACGCACCTTTCTGGACCAGCCCGTGTTCGGCAAGAGCGGCAAGGACGCCGTCCAGGAGGCCCGCGCCATCGGCGCCACGTGCGGCGGTGTCCGGGTCTGGAGCCTCTACGTCCCCAACGGCCGCGCCCTCGACGACGAGCACATGCCCTACAAGCTCAACTGGCTGGACATCCTGAAAACCCACGCCGGCACCTGGGTCAAGGAGGACCCCCAGGCGCAGATTGCGCTGATGGGCGATTTCAATATCGCACCGCTGGACGACGACGTCTGGGACATCGACTACTTCCGCACCGAGGGCCTCACCCACGTCAGTGAGCCCGAGCGGGCCGCTTTCCATGCCTTCGAGGAGGCCGGCTTCCAGGATGTTGTCCGCCCACACACCCCGGGGCCCGGCGTCTACACCTACTGGGATTACACGCAGCTCCGCTTCCCGAAAAAGGAAGGAATGCGGATCGACTTCATCCTTGGTTCCCCGGCCCTGGCGGCACGGGTCACCGGTGCGGTGATCGACCGCGAGGAGCGCAAGGGCAAGGGCGCCTCGGACCACGCCCCGGTGATTGCGGAACTCACGGACTAATGGCTGCCGCCCAGGGAAGCGTCGTGATCCAATGACGGGGAGCATCTACCACGGACAGGCCGGGCTGCCGTTCTCTTCCGCGCTCCGGATCTACGAGCCCCTCGAGGCGTTCCCAGAGCAGCAGCAGGAAACCCTCAGGGCCGCCGGCGCCGGCCAGGGGTCCCGTGCGGCCGTGGAGAACGCCGAGCTGCTGGCCTCCCTGGGCCGCATCACCCGGCCTGACGGGGACCCGTTTCCCACCGGCCGGACCGATCTGGTGCGCGTTGTCCCGGCCCCGGCCAGGCGGGCGACGTCCGGTGCAGCGCACGACGGCGCCGAGTCCGGGACTGCCGCCGCACGGCAGGCCGACCGGTTGCTGTACTGCCCCAGCCAGCTGGTCCTCCGCGCCGGACTGGCCGCCAATGCCCTGATGGAAGGCATCCACGGGCCCCTGGCCCAGCTGCTGATCCCGGAAGAACAGCGGGACAAGCACCAGGAACGCATCGATGAGGTGCGGGCGCATGATGGCCTGAGCCGGGTCCACACCCGGGCGTCCACGTGGGGCATTCCCTTCAGCTGGTTCTGCCTCTTCCAGGAATCGGATCCCACCGACGTCGTCGAAGCCGAGGGCCACATTGCGACGGTCCGCATCCGTGCGGGCATCGGCAAGGCACTGGAGCGGGTGAGCTACGCGGTGGCCCACCTGGCCCTCGCCGCGCCCGATCTCGACATGCTCGAGGACCTGACCCAGCTCACGGAATGGCTCGAGCTCTTCCACCCGGATTCGGCCGTGGAACTCGATTACGGCGGGGTGGCAGACAAGGTTTATCCGGATGATTCGCCGCTGGACGTGCGCCTCGGCATCGAGTGCCTGGCGGAGGGGGACATGACCGGCGCCGCCGCGGCCTACCGCCGGCTGGCCTCGCGTTGGGTGCCGATCCGCCAGTTGGCCCGCGCCTCGTAGGCCGGGCCGTCCCGTCCGGCCTGCGGCCGGGGCGGGACTGCTGATACGGGATGGCTACTGCGGCCGAACCCCGTTAGCGGAGCCGCGCGGACTGGCGCAGCGGCGGCGCCGTCGTCGTCCGGACAATCAGCCGGTGCGGCGCCACGGCGGACTGCACGGACCCGGCAATCCCGTCGAGCTCGTCCAGCAGCATTTTGGTGCCGAGTTCGGCTTGCAGGTCCGGGCGCTGCCCGACCGTGGTGAGCCCCATGGCCTCGGCGAAGTCGTGGTCGTCGATGCCGATGACGGACAAATCCTCCGGAACGCGTACACCGGCCTTGTTGGCCTCGAAGATGACGCCCATGGCCATCTCATCGGAGGCGCAGAAGATGGCTGTGGGCTTGGGACCGTCGGCGACCCAGAGGCGGCGGAACGCCTCCTGTCCGCTGCGAACGGTGAAGTCCCCCCAGACGTCCCATTCGGCCCGGACCGGCAGCCGCGCCTCGCCCATGATGTCGTGGAAGGCCTGGATCCGGACCCTGGGGACGTCGAAGTTGAGGTCGGTTTCGTCGTCGCCGTGCAGGAGCGCGATGTTCGTGTGGCCCAGCCCGATCAGGTGGCGCACTGCGGTGGCGGCCGCGGCGTAGTCGTCGATGCCGATGTAGGGGCACTCCTCGACATGGCCTCCCACCACCACCAGCGGGATATCGATCTTCTGGAGATGTTCGATTTCCTCGTGGGTGAGCGCCATGCAGAGGACCAGCAGGGCGTCGATCTGCTTGTAAACCATGGTCTTGCTGAAGAGCCGCTCACGGTGGCTGCCGTGGCCGCCGAGGTTGAAGAGGGACAGGTTGTACTGCCGGGAGTGCAGTTCCCGGTCGGCGCCCTCGATGGCCTTGGAGAAGAACCAGCGGCTGACGAAGGGGGCCAGCACGCCGATGGTCTTGGTCCGGCCCGTCGCCAAGCCCGACGCGGAGGACGAGGCGACGTAGCCCAGGGATTCGGCAATGCCGAGGATCTTCTCCCGGGTTGCCGGGGAAACGCGGGGCAGTCCGCGGACGGCCCGGGATACGGTGGCCGTGGATACGCCGGCAGCGGCGGCTACATCCTCAATGCTGACGCCGGAGTGGCCGCCGCGCTGCGCCCTTTCTGTCCGTGCCACCTTTGTCCCCTTGTTGACGGTCTGTGGAAGCCTGCCGGCCCCGCCCGCAGACGTGTTCCGCCTCCCCCGCGGCAGTTGAATAATCCTGGCCCCTGGCTGCCTAGGCGCGCCGGCTGGCCGTCCGGCGCGGTAAGCGCCGGCGCAGCCGGATCATCCCGTAGAGGGCCAGCAGCATGGCAAGCAGACCCAGGGCCCAGAAGAGGGCCGGCTGGGCGGTCACCTCCATCCAGACGGTGACCACCAGCAACACCACGGCCCAGAAGCCGAGGAACCCGATGATGATGTCGAAGTCCTCGCCGGAGCGCACCTTTCGACGCGTCGCCGGCACGTGGCCCTGGTTCTGCTCGTCAGTCATCACGCCGCAATCACTTAACCGCGCCGGCTGTGAGGCCCGCGACAATCTTACGCTGGAACACCAGCACCAGGATGACCAAGGGAATGGTCACGATGGTGCCCGCAGCCATGATCGCGGTGTACGGAATCTGGTTGGGCTGCGCACCGGCGAAGCTTGCAATGGCCACAGTGACCGGCTGCGTTGCGTCGGACGAGAGCTGGCTGGCGATCAGGAATTCATTCCACGAGGAGATGAACGCCAGGATGGCGGTCGTGAAGATGGCCGGGGCGGCCAGCGGCATGATGACCCGCCGGAAGGCCTGTCCCTGCGTACAGCCGTCCACCCGGGCCGATTCCTCGAGTTCCCACGGCATCTCCCGGAAGAAGGACGTCATGGTGTAGACCGTGAGCGGCAGCACGAACGAGATGTTCGGGATGATCAGCGCCTGGTAGGTGCCCATCCAGCCGATGTTCGTGAAGAGCTGGAACAGCGGCGTGATGAGGGCGACGCCGGGGAACATGGAAGCCCCCAGGATGAAGCCCAGCACGAGGTACTTGAACTTGAAGTTCAAGCGGGCCAGGGCGTACGCGGCAAACACGCCGATCACCAGCGACACCAGGGTGACGACGGTGCCGATGAACAAGCTGTTGAGCAGGGCCTGGCCAAAGTGGTTGCCGAAGGACGTGTCGAACGCCGTCTTGAAGTTGTCCAGCGTCACGTGGGTCGGCAGGATCGAGGTGTCGTAGGTGTAGCCGACGTCGCGGAACGCCGTCACCACCATCCAGTAGGCCGGAGCCAGGCACCAGAAGAGGATCACGACCGCACTGATATACGTGCGGCTCTGGGCCCACTTCTCGCGGTTCTGCGCAGCCTTCCGCCCCCGGTCCTGCTCTGCGCGCAGCTCGGTTGCGGCGCTCGTCGCGGTGGTCATTTCTTCCCCTTACCTGCGCCGGTCTGCTGCTCCACGACGTTCGCTCCGAGGAAGCGTACGAAGATGAAAGCCACCAGAAAGATGATGATGAATGTGATGGTGGACAAAGCCGCCGCCGCGTTGAAGCCCTGCCTGATCTGGTTGATTACCAGGATGGACAGCGTGGTGGTGTTGTTCGCTCCACCCGTCAGGATGTACGGAAGGTCGAACATGCGCAGTGCATCCAGGGTGCGGAACAGGATGGCCACCATGAGCGCCGGCTTCACCAGCGGCAGGGTGATCATGCGGAACCGCTGCCAGGCGGAAGCGCCGTCGACCTTGGCCGCCTCGTACACTTCCGCGGGAATCATCTGCAGGCCGGCAAGAATCAGCAGCGCCATGAACGGCGTGGTCTTCCAGACGTCCGCGATGATCACGGCCCACCTGGCCGGCCATTCGCTGCCGGTCCACAGGACGGTGGTGTTGAAGAGTTTGTTGCCGATGCCTTCGAAGGCGAAGATGAACAGCCACAGCTTGGCCGTAACGGCGGTGGGGATGGCCCACGGCACCAGGACAGCCGCGCGGACCAGGCTGCGGCCCCTAAAGGCCCGCGCCATGATGACGGCCATCCAGAAGCCGAGCACCGTCTCCAGTCCCACCGTGACGATGGTGAAGAAGAAGGTGGTGGCGGTGGCGGACCAGAACTGCGCGCCGAGGGTTCCCGGCGGGCAGTCAACGGTTCCGCCGGACGGAGCCGGGCATTGCTGGAAGATCCAGTTGTAGTAGTTCGAGAAGCCGGCCGGCCCACCCTCAACGAAGAGACCCGTGGCGGGGTCCAGACCGGCATCTTTTTGGAATGACATCACAATGGCGGTGATGATCGGGTACACGATCACGATCGACAATGCGAGGATAGTGGGCGCCAGCAGCCAGGCTGCCCAGCGCCCCTGCGTCGCGATGCGGTTGTCCTCTCCTACACCCTTGGGTGCGTGGTGGATCGGAGCCCCGCCCGACGCCGGTGCCTTGACCGACGTCGGGCCTACTTCAGTTGCCATGATGGACCTACTGTCCCGCGCTAGCGGACTCGATGGACTTCTGCATGTCAGACAGGGCCGCGTCTACGGTCTTCTCGCCCTTGATGGCTGAGTAGGCGTTTTCCTGGATGGCCTTGGTGACGGCCGGGTAGAACGGGGTCACGGGACGGGGAACGGCGTTCTCGATCGAGGTCTTCAGGACCGGCAGGTACGGCAGCTTGGCGACGAGATCCTTGTCGTCGTAGAGCTTGCCGAGCACCGGGGCGAGTGAACCCTGCGTGGCGAAGAACTTCTGGGTCTCTTCCGTGGTGAGGAACTTCAGGAAGTCCACTGCGGTGGCCTTGTTCTTCGAGTAGACGCTGATCGCGGCGCTGTGGCCGCCGAGGGACGAGGCGCCCGGACCAGCCTTGCCGGGGAGGGCGGTCATGCCCAGGACGTCCTTGACCTTGGAGGAACCTTCGGTGGTGGCCAGGTTGTAGACGTAGGGCCAGTTGCGCAGGAACAGCAGCTTGCCGTCCTGGAACGCCTGGCGGCTTTCCTCCTCCTGGAAGGTGATGGCTTCCTTCGGGATTTCGCCGTCTGCGTAGGCCTTGGTCAGGTTCGCCATGCCAGCCTTGGCTTCCGCGGTGAGCAGGTTGGGCTTGCCGTTCTCGTCCAACACGGCTCCGCCGGCGGAGTTGATCGCCTCGGAGGCGTTGACGGTCAGTCCCTCATACTTCTTGAACTGGCCGGAGTAGCAGCCGATGTTGTTGGTCTTGGCGATGGAGCACATGCTCATCATCTCGTCCCAGGTCTTCGGGGGCGTGGGGACCAGGTCCTTGCGGTAGTACAGGATGCCGCCGTCGGAAGATTCCGGTGCCGCGTAAAGCGTGCCCTTGTAGGAGGCGGCGTCGACGGTCGGCTTCAGCATGGCCGAGGTGTCCAGCGCCATCTTGTCCTTGAGCGGCTGCAGCCAGCCCTTGGCGGCAAATTCGGCGGTCCAGACGACGTCGACGCTCGCAACGTCGTAGCCGGGGTCCTTGGCCTGGAAGTGCTGGACGAGGTCGTCGTGCTGCTGGTCGGCCTGGTCCGTCTGCTCCTTGAAGGTGACCTTCTGGTCCGGGTGGGCGGCGTTCCACTTGTCGATCAGCGGGCGGACCACGTTGCTGTTGTCCTTCCCCTGGACATAAGTGATGGGGCCGCGGCCGTCCAGGCCCTGCGAGGCGGCGTCGCTGCCGCTGGTAGTGCCGCCACCACCGCCGCCACAGGCCGAGAGCGTCATGGCCAAAACGCCTGCCGTGGCGATGGGAAGTAGGAGATTGCGGGTTTTCATACTGGAGTGCTCCTCGCTGAGTACCGGTGAAAAACGGCCGTACTGTTGGTGTGCCGACCATCACAGTAATCAACAGGCAGCCCGGAATGCAAGCGTTTACATGAAACCTTTATCCAAAGGAGATTCCGGGGCCCGTCGGGGAGCCTCCTCAGCGGACCCGCTCGGAACGGCCGAACCGCGACCGCGCCCCGGATCCGATGTGGATCAGGACCGGGGTGCGCTTGCCGATCACTGCGTCGAGTGCCTCGACGAGGGAGGAGATTTCGGCGGCGAGCCGGTGCGGGGCGACACCCTGGCGGGGCTCCACCCGGATCTTGAGGGCCGGCTCCCCCCTGATTTCGTAGGCGGCTACCGTGATGCCGGCCAGGTCGGGCCGATCCGCGAGGGCCGCGCGGAGCGTCTGCTCCGCCACGCCGCCGCCGATTCCGACGTTGCCGGGCACCTCACCTAGGCCGTCCTCGGCCACGAGCAGGCTGGTCCGGCCCTTGCCCTGCTGGGCAATCCAGGCGATCATCAGGCCAAGCACCACCACCAGCACCAGGCAAATGACAAGCCACAGCCAGCTTCCCTGGCGGCGGGGGAACTGCGTCCGTTCGAACAAACCAAGCCAGAAGCTCAAGACGCCGCCCGCCCACTCATGCCACCACACGCCGACTGCCGGGACGCTTGCAAGCAGCATCAGGAGGACGCCGATGGCGATGAGGCTGATGCCAAGGATGCCGATCAGGATGCGGTTCAGCACCCGCGGAGTGTTGTTCATGCCCCCACCACCCCTGCCGTGGATACCTGGATCCGCACTTCCGGCATGGGCCAGGGACCCATTTCCTGCAACTCGCTCCGCACAGCCTCCAGGACGGCGTCCGGGCGCAGCGGCACACCGGAGGTCGGCCGGACGTTGACCATGATCCGGTTCCGCGACACCACCACCATCACCTGTTCCTTAGCCACGTTGGCGGCCAGCCGGGCCCGCCGCGCCAGGGCAGCGGCGATCACCTCATCGTCCACCACGACGGCGGCCCGGCGGTCCGGAAGCAGGTGGCGTGCCCGCCGGCCAGGCAGCACGGCGTTGAGGAAGAAAAACAATCCGGCCATCGCGATCACGGCGCCCGTGACGCCGAGTAGAAGCGGCCCGATTCCCGCCGGGAGCGCGGCCACCCGCTCGGCCGCGGTCTGCGGATCCACCAGCCACGGCGGCTGCCCGATCGCACGGACCCCCGTCTCAAGCAGCGCATAGCCGAACACCGCCATGACCAGGGCGGCCGCGATCACGGAGACAACGGCCCGCGATGTGTGCGTCTCGCGCTTCAGTATCCGGTCCATGCCCGCGGCACCGGAACCGAGCGGGGCGCTCCCCGGCACCGCATCGGCGTCGTGCCCGCCGGAGCCGAGACCGGCGTTCTGGGTGTCCTGGCTCAACGCACCCGACCTCCCCCGCGCACGGTGGCCCCGCTGATGCGGATGTCCACCCGGCTCAGCTGCGCTCCGGTCAGTTCGGTCACGCGGCGCAGGATCTGGGCCTTGGCAGCCACGCTGCGCTCCAAGATGGAACCGCCGAAGCCGGCGACCCGGCCGGGATCGCGGAGGACCGCGGTGAGGTTCGGGACCGCGACGGGCATGACCAACGACAGCGCGAGCAGCCCGTCGTCGTCCGACCAGTCGGCGCGCACGTCGTGCGCCGGCACACCGAGGGCCTCGCCCGCGGCCGCCCGGGCCACGCTCGTCAGGGCCTGGGTGCTGATGCGGTTATGCCCGGCCATTGCGGCGCCTGGGATCGGCATTTCAACCTTGATGCTCATGAGGAGGAACGCCGGCCCGTGAGGGCGTCAAGCACGCTGCGCAGGTCCAACTTCCCCTCTGCGGCCCGGCCCAGGAGAGCGCCGATGCCCATGAAGAACAGGGCGCCGAGGAAGCCCCAGACACCGAACTGGAAGGACATGAAAGCCACGAAGGCCCCCATGGCGATTCCCACTACCGTCGGACTCATTGGATAGCCTCCCTGACCGGCCGGGCCTCGGCGGACGCGGCCGGTTTGGCCGGGCCGGGCACATAGACGTCATTGATCTCGATATTTACCTCGATCACCTCGAGCCCCACCAGTTCCTCGACGGCGGAGTAGACGGCGGCGCGGACCTGGTCCGCGAGGGCATGCAGGGGGGTGCCGTACACCGCGACAAGATCGATGTCCACGGCGACCTGCGTTTCGCCGACTTCCACGCGGACGCCCGCTGCGTGATCGACGTTGCCGACGGCGTCCCGGATGGCCCCGAGGGCGCGTGACGGGCCTGATCCCAGCGAGTAGACGCCGGGCACTGATCGGGCGGCGATGCCCGCGACCTTGGCGACGGCGGTTTCCGAGATGACCGTGCGGCCGGTGCCCGCCGGCGCGGACAGATCGTCCGCAGGACTGACCACAGCACCGGCCAAGGGCTGACCGGCCGCGAGGCTGGCAACGTGTTGACCGGGCGCGGGACTGACCGCAGCACCGGCATCGGGTTGAGAATTCTGGTATTCCATAACGCACTCCCCCTTCTCTTTGACACAACCCTAGTCCCTGCCTTGGGCCGCGCGGGGGAATCTTGCAGCGCCCGTTCCCACAGTCCATGCAGGTGGAGGGCGGGAACGGGCGAAGTGCACCGGGGGCAGGACCGGGCGGTTGTCAGCTGCGGGACGTCAGCCGGGAGTCGGTGCGGGCGAGGGGCCTGGGCGGATTCCCTACTTGCAGTTGGTGGCGATCCAAGTTGTTACGGGCGCCATGGCAGCCTGGAGCTTTCCGCTGGAGAACACCGTCTGGTCGGTGACGCCCGCGACGGCCACCTCCTTGAGGTTGGCGAAATCGGTCTTGAGGGTGTCCGGGACGAGCTCGGCCGTCTCGGCCAGTTCCGCTTTGAACTGTTCCAGTTCCGCCGTCTTGCCCTGGGCGGCGGACAGCGGAAGGAGCGTGGCACCGGTGGCCTGCTCCGAGATCTTGGAGCACGCCTCGGCGGCGCTGGTGAAGCCACCGAACGGTCCGGACGTTGTGCTGGGGCTCGGCGCAGCGGACGCGGAGGCGGTGGACGAGCCCGCGGCGGACGACGGCGCGCTGCCGGCCTGCGGGGCCGAACAGCCGGTGAGGGCCAGGGCTGCGAGGAGGGCGGTTGCGGCGAGAGGGCGGGCAATATTCTTCGAAGTCACGTTGCGGAATCACTTTTCGGTTGAGATTGCGCCGCCTGCCCGGACCGGGCTGCCGGCGGCCTTGGTGTTCTTTCCCCAGCGTGCGAGTCTAGCCCGGCCAGCTGGACGGCCCCCAACCGGTCACCGCCGTCGGACGCCGTCGGCCGCCCGTGGATACGCCGCGCGGTTCCCCGTGGATTCGCCGCGCGTCCCCCGCCGATGCGCCGCGCGGCACCCGCCGACTGCTCCGTAACTGCCCTTTTGACCGTCAGAAGGGCAGTTACGGAGCAGTCGATGGAGTTAAGGCGATGGTGTTAAAGAAGAAAAGCACCAGTTCTCAAAGAACTGATGCTTCCCAGTGGTGGCTCCGACCGGCGTCGATCCGGTGACCTTTCGATTTTCAGTCGAACGCTCTACCAACTGAGCTACAGAGCCTAGGTGACGTGTCACCTTGAAGGCCGGAATTTCTTCCGGCAATCAGAGCGACCCTGACGGGACTTGAACCCGCGACCTCCGCCGTGACAGGGCGGCGCGCTAACCAACTGCGCTACAGGGCCTTGCTTGTTTACTGCATTTTCTTGCTGTCTGCGGTATCGCTACCGCAAATTTTCAAGGCCTTTAGCCTACCAGACTTTTTCATCCGGCTTGACCAGTTCCTTGCGTACCCCCAACGGGATTCGAACCCGTGCCGCCGCCGTGAAAGGGCGGTGTCCTAGGCCGCTAGACGATGGGGGCCAGGACGCCATCCGGTTGAACACATCAGGGCAAAAATTAAGGGCCGAAGCCTGTCGTTTTTGTCCTTTCGGGTTCCTCCGAACTGGACTATAAAACTATAAGGGCAGACCCCCGGAATATCCAAAATCGGCCCTCCCTCATGTGCCAGGTGGGTGCAAGATGGACGGATGGATGCCGTTGATGCCCTCAATGAGATTGCCTTCTGGCTAGAACGCGAACTGGCCCCCACCTTTAAGATCCAGGCGTTCCGAAAGGCGGCCGGGATTATCGGCGCACTGGAACCGGACGAGGTCGCAGCGCGGGCACGCAACGGCAGGCTCAAGAGCATGAAGGGGATCGGGGACAGAACTTTCGAAGTCATCCGGCAGGCGGTCGACGGCGGGGTACCCGACTATCTTGAGGGCCTGCGCCAACGCGGGCAGCAGCCCCTCGCCAGCGGCGGCGCCGAGCTGCGCTCCGCCCTCCGCGGGGACCTGCACAGCCACAGCGACTGGTCCGACGGCGGGTCCCCGATCGGACTCATGGTTGAGGCCGCCCGAACGCTGGGCCGGGACTACCTCGCCCTGACGGACCACTCCCCCAACCTCAAGATCGCCAACGGCCTGAGCGCCGAACGGCTTCGGGAGCAGCTGGACGTTGTTGCGGACATCAACGGCGACGGCGGGGACTTCCGCCTCCTGGCCGGGATCGAGGTGGACATCCTGGAGGACGGCACCCTGGACCAGTCCCCGGAGATGCTGGACCAGCTGGACATCGTGGTGGCGAGCGTCCACTCGAAGCTCCGCTCCGACCGGCGCACCATGACCGAGCGGATGCTGGGCGCCATCAACGATCCGCACATGAACATCCTCGGCCACTGCACCGGCCGGCTACTGCAGGGCTCGAGGGGAACCCGGCCGCAGTCCGAGTTCGACGCGAAGCGCGTGTTCGCGGCGTGCGCCGAGAATAATGTCGCCGTCGAAATCAATTCCCGGCCCGAACGGCAGGATCCGCCGGACGAGCTGATCCGGCTGGCCCTCGAAGCCGGCTGCCTCTTCAGCATCGACAGTGACGCCCACGCGCCGGGCCAGCTGGATTTCCTGCAATACGGCGCCGAGCGCGCGGCCTCGAACGGGGTGCCCGCCGAGCGGATCGTCACCACCTGGCCGCTGGATCGGCTGCTGGAGTGGTCCGGACGCGGTCAGTGACGGCCTAGGCCCGGGACAGGTCCGGCCCCTCGGGCCGCCACGGTGTGGGCCTGGGCAGCCAGCGCGGGACGTTGCTGCGGTACTCCTCGTAGGCCGCACCGAACTTCCGGGTCAGTGCCGGCTCCTCGTACAGCCGGACGAAAGCCACCACCGGGATGGCGCCGATGCCCAGGGCCAGGAAGAGCTTCGGCTGGCCGAGCAGGAGCCCCTGCCCGGCGACGGCCGCGGCAACGGACACGTACATCGGATTCCGCACGTACCGGTAGAGCCCGCCCACCACAAGCTTTCTGGGCGGGGCAAATGGCGCGGGGGTCCCGATGCCCTCCACGGCGAAATGCACAAAGGAGTTCGCGATCACCGCGGCACCGGCCCCGATCAGCAGGGCGCCGGTGATCTGCGCGCGCACCCCGCCGGGGACCGGCGACTCCACTTTCCAGCGGGTCAGAAGCCACGGCACCACGCCGGCGGCCGTCGCGGGGGCAACGGCGAAGGCGGCTGTACCGATGGCTGCACGCCGTCGCTCGCGGGCCGAAGCTGAGGATGCGGTCATACCAGCAATCGTGGCCCCGCCGCATTAAGCGGACAAGGGCCTACCGGCCCCTCACCGATGGACCGCCAATGGAGCAGCTTGAGCTGTCCCTGCACTCGCGCCGGCGGGACGGTGGCAGGCGCGGGCTCAGGCAAGCAGCAACACGGCAAGGATGATCATCACGACGGCGATTCCGGCATCGAGCACGCGCCAGGCCGCCCGGCGCCGGAACAGGGACGCCAGGAAACGCGCCCCCGCGCCGAGGGCGGTGAACCAGGCAATGCTGCCAAGGCCGGCCCCGGCGGCGAACCACCAGCGCCCGGCTTCGCCTTGGGCGGCAGCGAGAGACCCGAGCAGCAACACCGTGTCCAGGTAGACGTGCGGGTTCAGCCAGGTGAAGGCCAGGCAGGTGCCAAGGACGGCGGCCCGGCCACCGGCCGGCTTGCCGCCGGGATTCTCCATCTGCTGCCCCCGGACCGCGCGCCGGGCCGCGAGCGCCCCGTAGACGAGGAGGAACGCGGCCCCGGCCCACCGGATCACCACGAGGGCAGCGGGCGCCCGGTCCAAGAGGACTCCGATGCCCGCGACGCCCAGCAGAATCAGCACGAGGTCCGAGACGGCGCAGACTGCCACCACCATGACGACGTGCGAGCGCTGGATGCCCTGCCGCAGGACAAAGGCGTTCTGCGCGCCGATGGCAACGATGAGGGACAGACCGGCGGAGAGGCCGGAAAACAGGGGGAGGATCACCAGATCCACGGTAGGCGCCCGCCAAGGATGAAACCAGTTAAAGATTCTGCTGATACGTAAGATGGGCTAATGATGGAGATTACCTCCGAGCAGGCCCGGACGCTGGCCGCAATTCTCACGCACGGGAGCTTCGACGCCGCAGCCGCCCACCTGTCCGTGACGCCCTCGGCCATCAGCCAGCGGGTCCGGGCTCTCGAGACCGCCGTCGGCCGGCCCGTCCTGACTCGGGCACGTCCGCCCGGGCTCACGGAGTCCGGCGAGGCCGTGGTGCGGTTCGCCCGGCAGCTGGAATTGCTCTCCGCGGACCTGGCCGAGGAACTGCAGCCGGAGCACCCCCGTGGCGGGACGCGCCTGACACTGGTGATCAACAGCGATTCCTTGCACACCTGGGCGTTGGCCGGCCTCGCGGCGGCCAGTGACAACGTCCAGCTCGAGATCCTGCGCGAAGACCAGGAGCACTCGTTGGACCTGCTGCGCGCCGGGGCCGCCGCCGCCGCCATCACGGAGACAGCCAAGCCCGTGCCCGGCTGCTCGTCCAGCAAGCTGGGCACCATGCGCTATCTGCCGGTGTGCGCTCCGGACTTCACCGGCCGCTGGTTTGGGGCCGGCGTGACCGGCGCGACGCTGGCCACGGCTCCCGTTGTGGTCTTTGACCGCAAGGACGATCTGCAGGACCGCTGGCTGCGCCGGTTCAGCCGCGCCTCCCTTCAGCCGCCGCGCCACTATGTGCCGGCCGCCCAGGAGTTTGGCGATGCCATCCGCTGGGGCATGGGCTGGGGCATGATGCCCGAGATCGAAATCGGCGAGGACCTGAAGGACGGCAGGCTCGAGGCGCTCGCCCCGCGAGCGCACGTGGACGTCGCCCTCTATTGGCAGCAGTGGCGGCGCGGCTCGGCGGCGCTGACCGACGTCGCGGCCGCTGTCCGGGCGGCGGCGCGCGTCCTGCGCTGAGGACGTCCGGCAGGTTTGCCGCATCTTTGGCGGGAAACCGCGCAGACGTGGCCGATTTCCGCCAGTACTGACCGGGCGGGAGCGGCTAGATTGGCAGCATGGCAACAACCGCAACAGGCTCATCCAGTCCGGACCACACCCAGCCGGCCGGCACTCATGAAGTGCCCTCCCAGGCGGCCACCCCCGCTTCCGTCCCGCCCCAGCCGAACCGCCCGTCCCCGGCCTCCCGCCCCAGCCCTTCCGGGCAGCCGGCACCGATCAGCAGGCTCGGCATCGCCGCCGTCGTCGTCACCGTGGTCCTGTGGGCCTCGGCCTTCGTGGGCATCCGCGCCGTGGGCCCGAGCTTCTCCCCCGGCCCCCTGACGCTCGGACGGCTTTCGGTTGCCGCCGTCGTGCTGGGCCTGCTGGTGGTGCCGAAGCTCAGGGGGCTGCCCCGGGGACGCGAGTGGTGGCCCATCCTGGCCTACGGCGTCATGTGGTTCGGAGGCTACAACGTGGCCCTGAACGCCGCCGAACACCTGCTCGACGCCGGCACCGCCGCCCTGCTGATCAACGTCAACCCGATCCTCGTCGCCGTGATGGCCGGCTTGATCCTGAAGGAAGGGTTCCCGCGCTGGCTGATCATCGGGAGCCTGATCGCGTTCGGCGGCGTGGCCGTGATTGCGCTTGGTTCCGGCCAGCGGTCGACGGCGGACGTGGCCGGCGTGCTGCTCTGTCTGCTCGCGGCCGGACTGGCCGCCGTGAGCGTGATCGTCCAAAAGCCGGTGCTCCGCAAGTTCCCGGCCGCCCAGGCCACGTGGTTCGGCATCATGGTGGGCGCCATCTGCTGCCTGCCCTTCAGCGGCCAGTTGATCGCCGAGCTGCAGGCCGCTCCCCTGCCGGCCACCCTGGGCCTGGTCTATCTGGGCATCTTCCCCACTGCGATCGCGTTCACCACGTGGGCCTATGCGCTCTCGATGATTGACGCGGGGCGCCTGGCCGCCACCACCTACCTGGTCCCTGGCACCACAATCCTGATCTCCTGGCTTGTCCTGGGCGAGATTCCGACCATCTGGGGCCTGGTGGGCGGCGCCATCTGCCTTGTGGGCGTGGGGCTGACCCGGCGCCGGTCCCGCTAGAGTTTGCCTATGCCCTCCTCCCTCCCGCCCGGCCTGCCGATCGTTCCGAGCGGCGGGGAGGACAGTGACGGCGGTGACGGCCCGGCCGACGGACCCTTCCCGATGTCCGAGGCCGATTTCGAGGCCGCGGTGAGTGATGCCCTGGACCAAATCCCGCCGGACCTGGCAAAGACCATGAGCAATGTCGCGATCTTCATCGAGGACGACTACACCCCGCAGCCCGGGGAGGATCCGGACACCGTGCTGCTGGGGCTCTACGAGGGCGTTCCGCTGACCGAACGGGACTCCTGGTGGGACGCCGGCTCCCTGCCGGACCGGATCACCATCTTCCGCCAACCCATCCTGGACATCTGCGCCTCCCGGGAGGACGTGATCGAGGAAGTCACCGTCACCGTGGTGCACGAGATCGCCCACCACTTCGGCATCAGCGACGCGCGCCTGCACGAGCTCGGCTGGGGATAGCCTTGTAGGCATGGGACACGACCACAGCCACTCGCACGGCATGACTGGCACAGCGAAGCACCGCAAGCGCCTGGTCGCCGTCCTGGCCATCACGCTCGCGGTGGTGCTCGTGCAGACGATTGGCGCCGTGGTCTCCGGGTCCCTGGCCCTGCTGGCCGACGCCGGGCACATGCTCTCTGACGCCGCGGGCGTCTTCATCGCCCTGCTGGCCGCGTGGATCGCCGCCCGGCCAGCCAGTGATCTGCGCACCTACGGTTACCAGCGCGCCGAGGTCCTGGCGGCGCTGGCAAACGCCCTGGTCCTGATCGTCATCTCGGTAGTCATCTTCACCGAGGCCATCCGCCGGCTCGGCGCCACCCCGGAGGTCCACACCGACATCATGCTGGCCGCGGCGGTCCTCGGCGCCGTCGCCAACCTGGTCTCCCTGCTGATCCTGCGCGGCGCCCAGAAGGAAAGCCTGAACGTCCGCGGCGCCTACCTCGAAGTCTTGGGAGATCTGCTGGGGTCCTTTGCCGTCATCGCGGCGGCGGTGGTCATCATGGTCACCGGGTTCCAGGCGGCCGACACCATTGCGTCGATCCTCATCGCCCTCATGATCCTGCCCCGGGCCTGGCACCTGCTGCGCGACGTCGTGGACGTGCTCCTCGAGGCCACGCCCAAGGGCGTGGACGTTCAGATGATCCGCGAGCACATCCTCGCGGTGGACGGAGTGGTGTCCGTCCACGACATCCACATCTGGACCATTACCTCCGGGGTCCCCGTCTTCTCTGCCCACGTGGTGGTGGAGGACGCTGCGCTCGGCGCCAAGGGCGCCGACCGGGTCCTGGACAAGCTCACCAGCTGCCTGGGCTCCCATTTCGACACCGAGCACTGCACGTTCCAGCTCGAGCCCGCCACGCATTCGGAGCACGAGGCCCACCAGCACGCCTGACCGGCGGCGGGACACACCCGCGGCGGATGTGGCCAAATGACACTCGTGTTGTTTATGTTATTCATGTGACTCGTGTTGCCAAAGGGGCCTTTGGCACGTAGCCTCATGCCTGCTGGGTGATCCGCAGAGGGCTTTCACGCGCCAAATCCGACCTCGCTCATTCCAGCCTGAGACTTCAGCGAGGTTTGCCCATGAGTTGGTCCGGTTCCGGTCGCAAGACGGCCGTGCTCTGCACCGCCGTCGTCTTCCTTGGAACGCTCGCACTCCCGGCCCAGGCCGCACCACTGACTTCCGCATCAGTGCGCCCACCGCTGGCGGCTGCCGGCAGGGTTCCGGCATCGCCGGAGATCCCCTCACCGGAGGAGATTGCTGCCGCCAAGTCCAGTGCGAGCTCGACGGCGGCGGAGGTCACCAGGATCGACGGGCTACTGGCCGACGCGTCGGCCGGCCAGGAAACCAGCCTCGCCGCATCCCTGCAAGCAAACAACGCGTACGGCGAGGCCCTCGTGGAGCTGGCCACACGCCGTGACGCGGCGGCTGTGGCGGCCGCCAGGGCTGCCGCCGCCGGGGCGGAACAGGCCAAGTCCCGCAAGCAGGTTGGCCAGCTGGCCGGAGATCTGTACCGCAACGGCGGCCTGAATCCTGCCCTGAGCAGCTTCGTCAGCGGCACCGGACGGGCCCTCGAGGATGCCGCCACGCTGGAGGCTGTAACGGCCGGACGCGCGCGGGCTTTCGAGTCCGCGGAAAACGCGGCCACTGCCGCGCAGTCGCTGACCGAAGCCGCAGCGGACGCCAACCGCGCCGCCGACGAGGCGGCCGCGACCGCGGAGGACCGCAAGGCCGACGCCGACCGCGCCGCCGCGGCCCAGCGCCAGGTCGTGGCCGACGCCAAAGCGCAGCGCAGCGCGCTCGTGGACCAGCTGGCAAGCCTGCGAAACACCACGGCTGCGCTGGAATCGGCCCGGGTGGATGCCCTCGACCGCCAGCGCCAGGAGGCGCGGCTCGCTGCACTGACCGCGGCGGCCGGCCCGGCACCCCAGCCTGGCCCGGGATCACAGCCTGGCACGGGTTCACAGCCTGCCCCGGCATCGCCGGGACGGGACGATTCGGCCGCAGGGCAGCCGCCCGCTCCGGCTCCTGCACCCGCGTCCGTACCGGCTCCCGTTGCAGCGCCGGCCGCGCCCGCACCCGCCCCTGCACCTGCACCTGCGCCGGCTCCGGCGTCCGCCCCGGATCCCGCGCCTGCCCCCGTTCCGGTCCCGGCGCCCGTTCCTGCGCCCGTTCCTGCGCCAGTGCCCGTTCCGGTTCCGGCGCCGATTTCCGGCGGGTCAAACCAGACAGCGATTTCGGTTGCGCTCGGCAAGACCGGATCGCCGTTCTTCTACCAGTACGGCGGAACCGGCTCGTATGGGTTTGACTGCTCGGGCCTGGTGCAGAATGCGTTCGCCGCGGCCGGCAAGTACCTGCCCCGCACGGCCTCCCAGCAGTTCGCGCAGGCCCCCGTCCATGTCCCGCTCTCCCAGGCGCGTCCCGGCGATTTGCTTGTCTGGGGTTCGGCGCCGGGCTTCTACCACGTGGCCATCTACCTCGGTGGCGGCCGCGTGGTCCAGGCGCTGAACCCCGACGCCGGCATTACCGTGACCGATGTTGCCGCCATGTCCGGGATGCAGCTGTACGGCTACGTGGCCCGCTACTGAGATCCCGTTCCGGGTCCCGTGCCCGGAGTCCCGTGCCTGAGGTCCCGTGCCCGGAGTCCCGTGACTGAGGCCCTGTGCCCGGCGGCCTGTCCGGCGGCTAGGAGAGCACGTCCTTGGTGATGAACCTGCCGTAGGCCAGCGCGCCGAAGACGGCGACGTAGCCACCCTGGAGGAGGGCATTGACGGCAAAGGAGTCCCAGGAAACCGGCTGCCGGAGGAGATCACCAAAGTCCAGCCAGTAGTGGCTGAACAGCCAGGGATGCAGCCACTCGAGCTGCGGCAGCGCGTCCAGGACCTGCGCGACGACCGAAAGCACCACAGTGGCCGCCATGGCCCCCACCGGAACGTCGGTCAGGGTGGAGATGAACAGGCCTATCGCTGACAACCCCAGCAGCGAAACCGCCAGATAAGCGGCGATCAGCAGGAGCCGGACCATGGCCTCGCCGGTGCCGATCGTGTCGCCGGACAACAAGGTCACCGGCCCCACGGGGAAGAGTGCCACGCCGATTCCGGCCCCGGTCAGGGCCACGACGAGCGGGGCAACGACAACGAACACAGCCGCCCCGGCATATTTGACGATCAGTAAGCGGATCCGCCCGGCGGGAGCCACCAGCAGGTACCGCAGGGTTCCCTGCCCGGCCTCGCCGGCGATCGTGTCTCCGGCCACGACGCCGACGGTAAGGGGCAGGAACAGCGGAACGGAGACCACCATGGCCGTGACGCCTACGAACAGGCCGTTCTGGGCGATCCGGTCCAGGAAGGCCGGCCCGCGGCCCGGCTGCACGGCCGAGGAGACCCGCACCGCCACCGCGATCAGGATCGGGATGGCCGCCAGCGCGCACAACATGGCCCACGTCCTGCGGCGGCGGAAAAGCACCCCGAGCTCGGACGCCAGCAGTCCGCGAGTCAGGGACCCGCGCCGGACCGGCGGTGCGCCTGCCCCGCCGTCGCCGGCGGCGGCACCGGGCGTTCCGCTGCGGCCCGCCACCGGGGCGGCCGTTGGGCCGGCTGATGGATCGCCCAAGGATGGGCTGTCACTGGACAACGTCGAACCCCTCCCCCGTCAATGCCACAAAGCGGTCCTCAAGGCTGGCCTGCTCGGTGGCGAAGCCGCGGACCCGCACCCCCGCCGCCACAAGGGCAGCCACCACGGCTTCCGGCTGTACGGCCTGCCGTTCCACGGCCTGGGCCGGTCCCCCGTCTTCCCGGGCGGCTGCACCTGGCGGAGCCGCAGCCGGAGCCTCAGGCAGAGACGCGAACAAGGCCGCGTCCGTGCCGGAGCCGGCGGCACCGGAACCAGCGCCACCGGAAGTACGGCCGTCGGTACTCAGGGTTGCGGTCAAGCCCAGGCCGGCCAGCACCTGCGCCGCGGTACCCGGATCCGGGGTCAGCACGCGGATCCGTGCCTGGCCCGCCCCGCGCAGTTCCGCCAGGGTTCCCTGCGCCACAAGCCGGCCCGCGCTCATGATGGCCGCATGCGTGCAGATCTGCTCGACCTCGGCCAGCAGGTGGCTGGAGACGAACACCGTGGCGCCGTCCGCCGCGAGCGATCGCACCAGGTTCCGCACCTCACGGGTGCCCTGGGGATCCAGTCCGTTGGTGGGCTCGTCCAGCACCAGCAGGTCCCGCGGGGCGAGCAGGGCGTTGGCGATCCCCAGACGCTGCTTCATCCCTAGCGAATAGGCCCGGACCAATTTGTCTGCGGCGTGCGTCAAACCCACCCGTTCCAGGGCTGACTGGACGCGGGCACGCCGAGTCGCGGCCGAACCGTAGGGGTCCGCGGCGTCCATGCGGCGCAGATTGGCGGCGCCGGAGAGGAACGGGTAGAACGCCGGTCCCTCCACCAGCGCCCCGACCCGGGGAAGCACGTCACCCAGTTGCCGGGGCATCTCCTCGCCCAGGACGCGCATGGAGCCGCCGGTGGCCGTGGCCAGGCCGAGCAGGAGCCTGATGGTGGTGGTCTTCCCCGAGCCGTTCGGGCCCAGGAAACCAAAGACCGCGCCTTTCGGCACGGCCAGGTCGACGCCGTCGACAGCCAACTGCTGGCCGAACCGTTTAGTCAGGCCCCTGGTCTCAATGCTCAGCTCGGCCCCCGGCCCGGCGGCGCTCACGCCGCCGTCACCGGACAGCCGCCGGATACCGGCCCCGGTATTCACGTCTGCGCGGCTCACTTCTGCAAGGCAGCGGCCTGGAGCCGCTCCACCGGCACGGAGCCGGCGACCACCTGACCGTCGTCGAGCACCAACACGTTCACCAGCGCAGTGGACAAGAGCCGGCCGCCCTGGACCGGTACGGTGGCCTGTTCGAGCAGGGCCGTGGCGTCCGACGCCGGTCCGGCCGTTCCCGCCGGGAACTCAACCACCGTGTCCCAGCCGGAGCCGGTGACGGCCGGCTTGCGGGCGGCGTCCTTGGCTGCCGGCGCCGTGGGCTTCCCGGCGTCGTTTCCGTGCTTGTGCTCCCTCAGCGGGATCTCCTGGACCGTGGCGCCCGGCGGCGGGCTGAACGTGAAGACCGATGCGTCGGGGGCTCCGAGGGTCAGGCTCGTATAGGCGACGCGGAAGGCGGGATCCGACTCCCCGCGGGCCTTGATCTCGACGCCCAGCGGCAGCCCGGTCTGGCCGTCAACGGCTACTGCAATGGACCCGACCAGCGTCGCATCGGACTTCGGCGTGAGCACCAGGTTGTAGGCGGCCCGGCCGGCTACCTGGACATCGGCGCCCACCGCCACGTCCGTGCCCGGTTCGATCTTGGCCAAAAGCATCGCCGCGAGCTGGTCGGGGGTAGCCGTGACATCACTGCCGTAGCTGGGTTGGCCGGTGGCATCGGCGTCGTCGGCCGGGAGCCGGACATGGGCGGCCGTGTTGTCCTTGGAGTTGTAGAACCAAACGTCGTTGCCGTGCCGGACGGCGTTGCGTTCGGCCAGCCGGTCCATCACCTGGATGCGGGCGTTGTCCGGGCCGTCGCGATAAACGCGCGCGGTGTGCGGACCTGTCAGCAGTTCGAGCCATGCCGTGCTTGACGCGCCCGGGCCGGTACCGGTCTTGGGCAGCTCAGGAAGCCCGAGCTCAGAGGACTGTTCCAGGGTTCCGGAGAGGGCCGGCTCGCGGTGCTGGGCGATAAGCTGCAGCACCTGCTCCGGCGTCTTTGGCGGCAGGGGATCCCCGGCGCTGGCGGGCAGGGATCCGGCCAGCGCGCCGGCGGCAATGACGGCAGGAACGGCGACGGCGGGCAGCCAGCGCAGCCACTTGCGGGTCATCGTGACCGCGCCCCGGGAAGAGATGTTCCAAATGTCCGCGCCTGAGGAATGCGCGCTTCAGTGCAGCTCATAGGTCAACAGTACGCCTGGCCCCGGCAGCCCGGTTATCCTACTTGAGGACATTCAAGGTGAGCTCCACTGAGCCGAGCAGGAGCGCAAGCACCGAGGTGCCCAGGCCCGCCACGAGCAGCAGCCCGGGATGGGCCAGGCCCACCACCACCCGCCTTATCCGCGGCCTGTCCCGGAGGAACTTCTTGGGCACGGTGCCGGGTTCCGGTGTTTGTTTCCAGCCCCGGAGCCTGCGCAGGAACCAGGCGCAGCGGATGATGAAGGCCAGCCACAGCACGGAGACCACCAGCGGGATCCCGGCCAGCAGGAGGTTGAAGCCCACCGCGGTGACCTCGCGTTCGGACTCGCCAACGAGCGACTGGACCGTGGTTGAGATCGAGGCGCTCATGACCACGGATACGCCCCACACGAGGAAGGCGGCGATCAGGGCAAGGAAGCGGACAAAGAAGTGGCCCAGGACCGAGTCCCGGTGCGGTTTCAGGTAGCGGCGCGGGGTGGCGTGCAGCAGGGCCAGGCTTGCCAGCAGCGTCGGCAGGGCGGCCAGGCCGACCAGCACATACCAGGACCAGCCGGCCAGATCCAGGAATTCGTCGGCCACGATCAGCGCTGCCCAGAATCCCGTCCACGCCCAGCCGGCCGTCAACGGATGCCCCACGAGCCATGCCGGCAGCCACGCGTCCCGGTCCGCGGGCGCGGGTGTTCCGGTCCCGGGTGTTCCGGACGCGGGGCTTTCGGGCGGCCGGGTATCAGGCGCCGGGGCGTCCGCCGCGGGCATTCTGGCGGTCCCGGGCTCCTGGCCCTCGGAACCGCGCACTTCGCTCATGGCCCCACTGTAGCGAGCCGGCCGACCGGATGGTGTGGCGCCCGCCGCCGCTTGCAGCCCGGCACTACCTGGCTGGCGTCACGGTGCCGGCGGCGTCGCCGGCGTCACGGTGCCGGCGGCGCCGTCGACCGTGATGCTGTGGCCCGTGGCGATCCTCGCCGTCGCGTCGGGGACCCCCACCACGGCGGGGATCCCGTATTCCCGTGCGACGACGGCGCCGTGGGAGTTGGGCCCGCCCATTTCCATCACGAGGCCGCCGGCCGTCAGGAACAAGGGCGTCCAGCCCGGATCCGTGGACGGCGCCACGAGGATCTCGCCCGGTTCCAAGTGCGCGCCCTCGGGGTCCAGGATCACACGTGCCCGGGCCGTGACGATGCCGGCCGAGGCCGGCGTCCCGGAGAGCCGCCCCGCGCCGCCGTCAGAACCCGCCGGGCCCCGTCCGCCGGCTCCAGACTGAGCAGCGCCGGTCAGCCCTGCGTTGGTCTGCACGGCCTCGGGCTCGGTGCCGTCCGAGAGCAGCACGCGGGGAATGTGCCGGCGGCCCAGTTCAGCCGCGTACGCTTCCCGGCGCTGCGTCACGAGCCCCTGCAGCGCGGCGCCGCCGAGTCCCCGGTGCGCGTCGGTTAGGTCAACGAAGAAGATATCGTCAGCCGCATCGATGGCCCCGGCCGCAGCGAGTTCGGCCCCGACGGCCGCAAGCTGCTGCCGGACGGCGCCGAGCGCTTCCACGAGGTGGTACTTGGGCAGCTCACGCAGCCCGGCGAACATCCGGGTCCGCCGCAGCGCGGCCCGCACGAGTGCACCGCGAAGGCGGCTGCGCTGCCCCGCCGCGGCCACAAGCCGCGCTACCTGCGCTTCCGCCTCGCGGGCCGCCTTGCCGAACTGCCGGTCCGGGGCGAGCGCAGGATCATCCATGCGCAGATAGTTGGCCAGGACCCCGAGGATGTGGGTCGGGTCGTCAGACCAGCGGGGCATTCCGACGTCGATCTCCGCCACGGCACGGTGGCCGTACCGGCCCAGGAACTCCGACAGCCCCGATTGCACGACGCCGGGAAGATCCGCCGCCCGGTACCTCCGGGCTATCTCGGGCAATGTGGCTTCCCCGAACACCGCCGCGGACGCCGGGTCGTTGCGGATGGCGGTAGCCAGCGACCAGAGCTCCAGGTCCATTTCGGTGGTCACGTTGTTGGGCAGGCCCCGCAGGACTTCCTGCAGCGTCCCGTTCCCCGGGTTCCCGGCGAGTTTTCCGGCCAGGGCCAGCAAAGCGAACCCCAGGGCGGGCAGCGGCATGATCGCGGGAACCACGGGAAAGAGAGCGTGGCCGAGGATCCGCTCGACATGGTCCAGGCGCTGCGTGGCGGTGGCGCCGGCAGGCACAGCTAGTGCGGCCCGGAGCTGATCGCCCACACGGTCGGCCCGGCGCAGTGCCTCCTCGGGCCGGATGAGGCCGCGGATCAAGGTCTCCGGGACTTTCGCCCGCGCCGCCACGGGGGCGACGTGGCGAAGGAGCGGCCACGGCGATTTTGTGGTGACGGAGAACCTGGGATCAGCGAAAAGGTTGCGCAGCACGGCGGCCGAGCGCGCCTCCATGACGTCGAATACCCGGGGGACGATCGCGCGCCCGGTCTGGCTCCGGACCACCGGTGTGAGATCGAAGAAGATACGCTGACCGGCCTCCGCGAACGGTGCGGGCCCGTCACGGGGCACCGGCACCGGGAAATGCGCCGCCCCCGCAACCGCGGACGCAATCAGCCGGATGCCGGCGAGGCCCATCGGAGTGAGGGGCCTGGTCAGCCCCTGGGCCAGGCTGAAGCACAAATAGACGCGTGGCGCCGGCCCTGAGGGAGGCCTGTCCGGCATCGGATAGAGCGTGGTGATGGGCCTGGACTGCGTCAGCCACACGGCACCGTCCCGGCCGATGGCCCATTCAAGGTCCTGCGGGGAGCCGAAGTGCACCTCCGCGCGGCGGCCCAGGAGCTCAAGCGCGGCCAGCTGGGCATCGTCCAGACTGGGCGCCGATCCTGCGTCCGGTTGCGCCACCCGCTCGGTGCCGCCACCGAGCAGGGGACGGATGAGCATGCCCTTGTCCCCAATTCGCCGCTCGAGGATCCGTCCCGTGGCGCCGTCGAGCACGAAGTGGTCAGGGTTGACCGCCCCGGACACCACGGCCTCGCCCAGCCCCGGACTGGCGTCGATGACGGCCTCGTGCCGCCGGCCGGTCACGGGATTGGCCGTGAACAGCACCCCGGCCACGGCCGCGTCCACCATGCGCTGGACGACCACGGCGAGGGACACCGCGGAGGGCTCGATCCCCTGCACCGCCCGGTACGCCACCGCGCGGTCTGTCCACAGCGAGGCCCAGCACCGGCGGACGGCAGCCAGCACGGCATCCGCGCCGACCACGTTCAGGAACGTGTCCTGCTGGCCGGCGAAACTGGCGAACGGCAGGTCTTCGGCGGTCGCGGAGGACCGCACCGCGACTGCGGTGTCCGTGCCCAGCGCCGCATAGGCGGCGCGCACGGCGGCGTCGGTGCCGGCGGGGACGTCGGCGTCGAGCACCAGCGCGCGGGCCGTCGCGGCGAGCGAAGCCAGCCCCGCAAGGTCATCGGGGGCTGTTGCGGCGAGGGAACGGTGCACGTCCGCAAGCGCCGGGGACGCCGTGGCGTCCAGGTAGGCCCGGGTCGTCAGGCAGAAGCCGGCGGGTACCGGAAGGCCGGCGCGTGCCAGCTCGCCCAGGTTGGCCGCCTTGCCGCCGACCGTGGCCAGCATGTCCGGGCCAAGGCATTCAAGGGCCAGGACCGGCCCGCCCTCGGCAGGGTCCGGCGTCCCGGGGTGCTCCATTCGCAAACCGTCCCTCCGACGCCGGGTCCGTGGCCCCGGATCCTAGGAGTCGCCGAGCATCGGGCCGAAGCTGGCCCTGTCCGCCAGCCGGGGGTCGTCGCGGTCCGGCACCACCATGACCGGACCCTTGGAGTGGTGGAGGACGCCGTCGGACGTTGAGCCCAGCAGCATCCCGGTGAAACCGCCGCGCCCGCGGGTGCCGACCACCACGAGCTCCACGTGCCGGCTGGCGTCGACGAGGATGTCGACGGGCGAGCCGTCCAGGAGCTGGGTCTCCACCTGCAGGGCCGGGAAGTGGCTCCGCAGCCAGGCCACGCCGGCGTCGAGCTGGACCTTGATGTCGGCGAACAGCGCATCCCGGTCCATTGGTGTGGGCACCCACGCCAGCGAGCCGGTGTACTGCGGCACGGCGCACACAACGCGCAGCCGGGCGGAGAGCCGCTCGGCTTGGGCTGCAGCCTCCAGCACCGCGACGCGGGCCTGCTCCGAGCCGTCGACGCCGACCACCACGACGTTCTCGATCGGCTGGTAGCCCAGCTTCGCCCGTTCGGCGAGGACATGCTTGTCGTCAGTGGTTTCGCCCAGGCGGTCCGCGCAGATCAGCGGCACAGTCACGGTGGGGCACTTCGAGTGGGCGGGCAGCGCGCTGCTGACGGAGCCGAGCAGCCGGCCCACAAAGCCGCCCCGGCCGCGGGTGCCGAAGACCAGAAGCTCCGCGGTTTCGCTGATCTCCAGCAGCACGCCGGACGCGTCCCCGTTTTCGACGGACGCGTCGACGTCGATGTTGTAAAACGCGATCTTGTCCATGGCGTGCTTGAGGATGGCCTCGGCGCCCTCGCGGATCACGGAGTCGTCCACCGTGGCGTAGCCGCCGTCGAGCCCGGAAGCGGCGAAGATCGGAACGGAATAGGCGGTCACGATGTGCAGGGGGCGGCGACGGCGCTCAGCCTCGCGAGCCGCCCACACCAGGGCGCAGTGGCTGTGGTCCGAGCCATCCACTCCCACAACGATTCCCCGGGGAGGCGCCGGCTCGCCACCGGTCTCCCATGCCGGGTCCGGATGCACCTGTTCACGGCCCATTGGGTCCGCCTCCTCGCGATTCTTGCCTGATGTTGCGGCTATTCTGCCAGAAGTACCGCCGCCCGGCGTCCACCGGCGAGACGACCCGGAATCTGCGCGCAAGAACCCCTGTTTTTCCTCACTATTCTCGGTTAATTGCGAACATTCAAGACGGCGGCCGGGCGTCCCTGGCGGGCCGCGCCCGAAGGATTTACGCAGAGTTAACACGCCGTTTCGTAGCCCGGAATCCCGGGCCTTCGGGACGGTTTCCGCAGGATCCCGAGCACGGAAACCGCCGAAATCCGGGACTACAGCCAATGTCCTACCTCCTCTATCCACGGGCGGGAATCTTAGGTATCCTTCGAGGCATTGCTGAACCGAGACTGGTATTTCAGAAAGCAGCCGCTGGGCTGTGGAACCAGGCTAGGTTGGCGTCCGGGGTTTCCCCCGCGACTGGCACCATTTCAAGGAGGTACCCTGCAGTGTCGAGCATGCCTTTGTACGGCGGGATCGAGCGGACCACCGCCGTAGTGATCGGGACGGGGCTCTCCGGCCTGGCTGTAGCCAGCGAGCTCCAACGCCGGGGTGTTGCATCCATCATTGTGGACGGGCTCGACCTCCTGGGTGCCGGCCATCCGGCCAACACCTCCTCCCTCCAGCGCTGCGACGCGGCGGACGCCGCCAGCCTGAGGGAGCGCAACGAAATCCTGCGGCACCTGCGCAACTACGCCGCAAGCCACAAGCTCGACGTTCGGAACAACATCCGTGCCCTGCAGCTGGATCTCCTCGAGACCGGTCCGGAGGGGTTACCTACGGAGAAGTGGGCCGTCCAGACCCCGGGCGGCGTCCTTCTGGCCGATCACCTTGTCCTGACCCGCTGCGCCCACAGCCAGCTGCGCCGCATGCTCTCTGACCTGGGCATGGCAGCCGGGCAGAACCTCATGGCGGCGATGCATGCCCTCGGGATGTACCTCGTGGGGGTGGGCGAGCTTATTACCCCGACGCCCAAGGAAGTCCTGCGCCAGGCCAAGGTGGTGGGACAGGCGATCTCCGCCAAGGTCCACCCGAACGGGGTCCCCATGCTGCTGCCTGGCGGCTTTGCCCTGGCCGCCCCCGCCTAGCAACGCGGGGTCGTCGCGCTGGCTTGGGTCAGCCCTCGGTGTCGTTGCCCTCGTCCGGTGTGAGGCGGCGTTTGGCCATCAGGCCCAGGGCCACCAGGATGCCGACCCCCACGGCGACGAAGACCATGACGCTCCAGGGAAACTGCTCCGACCCGGCCGGCGAAGGGGCGGCCGCCGGCGTGGTGCCGGGTTGGGCGGTGCCCATCGTGGGGACCGCGGCAGCCGCCGTCGTGCCCGCTGCAGCGGCCGTCGCGGTGAAGGTGAAGCTGCCCTCGATCGGGTGGCCGTCGGAACTGGCCACCCGCCAGTGCACGGTGTACTGCCCTGCAGGGGCGCCGGACTTCAGCTTCTGCGCGGCGACGTTGTCCACGATCTGCACCGGCCCGTCCGACCAGTTGGCGCCCGTGGCGTCGTTGACCAGGATCTGCGAGCCCAGGGCGAGCGGATTGTGGTTGAACGTGACCGAGACCTGCTCCGGCGGTGCCGCGACGGTTGCTCCGGTGGCCGGGCTGGTGGACTCCGCGGTATCGTGCGCCGACGCCGGGCTCACGGCTCCGAGCAGGACGGCCGCGAGGACGACGGCGCCCAGCAGGGCACTGCGAAGCTGTCGGATGAGGCGCATGGGCAGGCTACTCCTAGTGTTGGCTTCCTTACAGACTAGGCGAAAACGCAGGGTTGGCCGCCGGGCGCCAAATAGGATTTAGGCAACACCCATCACTCCCGGAGGACTAATGCAAGACCTAATGCTCAAGCAGGGCTCCGCACTCGACCGGTATTTCAAGATATCCGAGCGGGGGTCGAACGTCTCGCGCGAAATCCGCGGAGGGTTCGCCACGTTCTTCGCCATGAGCTACATCGTGGTGCTGAATCCGCTGATCCTCTCCGGGCCTGACTCCACGGGCGCGACGCTGGGCTTCCCCGCCGTCGCCGCCGTAACCGCGTTCGTGGCCGGCATCCTGACAATCCTCATGGGCGCGTGGGCCAAGCATCCCTTCGCACTTGCCACCGGGCTCGGCGTCAACGCGTTCGTCGCCGTCACGGTGGCCACGAACCCGGGCCTTAGCTGGCCGGACATGATGGGCCTGGTGATGCTCTCGGGCATCACCATGCTGATTCTGGTCCTCACCGGTTTCCGGACGGCTGTGTTCAAGGCCGTTCCCGAGGGGCTGAAGACCGCGATCGTGGTGGGCATCGGCCTGTTCATCGCCCTGATCGGTCTGGTCAACGCGGGCTTCGTGCGCCGCATCCCGGATGTCGCCGGCACCATCGTTCCGGTCGGCCTGGGTTTCGACGGCAAGCTCCTGGGCTGGCCCACCTTCGTGTTCGTCTTCGGCCTGGTCCTGACCATCGCCCTGGTGGTCCGCAAGGTCAAGGGCGCCATCCTGATCGGCATCGTCGCCTCGACAATCCTGTCCGTGATCCTCGAATCCATCCTGCACATCGGGCCCAGCTTTGACGGCAAGAACCACAACCCGCAGGGCTGGTCCCTCGTGGCCCCGCAGTTCTCCGAGTGGGCGGCCCCGGACCTGTCCCTGATCGGCAAGGCCAACCCCTTCGGCGCCTTTGAGCACCTCGGCTTCGTCGCGGCGACGCTGCTGGCGTTCGTGATCCTGCTCAGCATCTTCTTCGATGCCATGGGCACGATGGTGGGCCTGGCCACCGAGGCCGGCACCATCGACAAGGACGGCAACATCCCCGACGTCGACCGCGTGCTGCAGGTCGACGCCCTGGGCGCGATCATCGGCGGCGGCGCCTCCGTCTCCTCGAACCAGATCTACGTCGAGTCCGGTGCCGGCATCGGCGAAGGCGCACGCACCGGCCTGGCATCGGTCGTCACCGGTCTGCTGTTCCTCGTGGCGATGTTCTTCACCCCGCTGATCAACCTCGTGCCGTTCGAGGCCGTGGCCCCCGCGCTCGTGATCGTGGGCTTCATGATGGTCTCGCAGGTGGGCAAAATCGACTGGCAGGACTGGGGCATCGCGATCCCGGCCTTCCTGACGTTCACCCTCATGCCGTTCACCTACTCGATCGCCAACGGCCTGGGCGCGGGCTTCATCACTTTCGTGCTGATCCGGCTGTTCGAGGGCCGGGCCCGCGAGGTGCACCCGCTGATGTGGGCCGTGGCTGCGGCCTTCCTGCTGTTCTTCGCGATCGGTCCGATCGAGGCGGCCCTCGGGTTGCACTAGGGCCTGCTCTTCCCGCGATCCCGTCCGCTCCCGTCCGCCGAGACGGCAGGTCACGGCAGTGTTTCCTGAAAACATTGCCGTGAAATGCCGTCTCGGCGGTGTTTAAGAGCAGTTTCCGGGATTCCGGACAGTCTGACGGCGGCGCCGCTGGTCTTCCGGCCCGGGCTGCGGTGAGCTAGGGGCATGGTTTCTCCCGCGCTCCCCGTTGATGTCCCGTCCCAGCCCTGGACCGGCCGGTTCGACGGCGACGGCGACGAGCATCGGCGCTGGTGGCAGGCGGTGACCCCCTACGCTCCCCGCACCGTTCCGGCGGGTTCCCCTGATGCGCGCCCCGCCGTCATCCTCGGCTTCGGCAGCGACGCCGGGGTGCGGCGCAACAAGGGCCGCACCGGCGCCGCGACCGCCCCCGCCGCCATCCGGGCCGCCCTCGGCCCGCTCGCGTTCCACCTCTCGCGGGATGTTCACGACGCCGGCGACGTCACCGTGGCCGGGGACGCGCTGGAGGCAGGACAGGCACGTGCCGGGCTCGCCATCACCAGGCTGCTCGACGCCGGCCAGCTTCCCGTGGTGTTGGGCGGCGGCCATGAGACCGCCTTTGCCAGCTATCTCGGCGTGGCCGGGTCAGCCGCCGTGCGCGAGGGCCTGAGCGTCGGGGTGCTGAACCTCGACGCGCACTTCGACCTCCGCGATGAGCCCGTGCCCAGCTCCGGCACTCCGTTCCTGCAGATGGCCCGCGCGGAAGCCGCCGCCGGCCGCGAACTGCGCTACGCCGTCGTCGGGATTTCCGAGCCGAACAACACCCGGGCGCTGTTCCGGACGGCAAAGGAACTCGGCGTGGACTACCTGCTGGACGAGGACTGCTCGGCGGAGGCCGCGCACGCGTTTGTGGCGGCCTTCCTGGCGCAGGTGGACGCGTTGTACCTGACCATCGATCTGGACGTGCTGCCGGCCTCTGTGGCCCCGGGGGTGAGCGCTCCTGCTGCCTATGGTGTCCCGCTGCCGGTGATCAGTGCCGTGTGCCGGCAGGTGGCCGCGAGCGGGAAGCTCCTGCATCTGGATATCGCCGAGCTGAACCCGGAGTTTGATATCGACGGCCGCACCGCCAAAGTGGCCGCACGGCTGGTCAATACGCTGCTGGCGTAGGCGGGGCCCGGAGGCGTCGCTCCGGCCCCGCGGGGATGGACTGCCTGCCCCGCGCCAGCCATCATGAAAATAGGCGCGAGGTTTCGGCGACCGCAGCAGCACGGCCTCTCCTTGCGCGATGGAGGCGCAGCGCAATGTCCCCAGAATCCGGCCCTGCCGACGCCCAGGACACGTTCCTGACGGACTACTACGAGCATGTGGCCGACGACGACATCCGGAACTACACTGCTGAATCGCTCCGGAACCGTGCGGAATACCATCGGTCTCTGGCCGCAACCCGGGGCCCGGGCCAGTCCGTCATCGGAGTGCTGAGTGAAACCGACGCCAGCGTCGTGGCAATCGTGGCTGAGGACATGCCGTATCTACTTCCCTCCATCACGGCGGCACTCGCCCGTGACAATACCGCCATACGCTCGCTGGTCCACCCCACCTTCACTGTTGGCAGGGCCCGCGGGACGAACGAGCTCGTGGACATCCAGCCGGTACCGTTGCGCACTGCTTTGCCGGTGGGGAACGAGCCTTTCGCGATGCCGTCGCCGCCTGAATCCAATGGAGATTTGCCCCGCACGGAGGCCTGGATCGCCGTCGAAATCGCCAGACTGCCGGATCAGGCCAGCGCCGATCGGCTCATTCTCAATCTCCAGGCGGTCCTGGCCGATGTTCGGGCGGCCGCAGAGGATTCCGCAGCCATCCATCGGCACGTGGCCGAGGAAGTTGCCGCCCTGGATGCCAATGCCGCTGCGGCCACCGCTGCGGATGCAGTGGACGTAACAGCGCAGGAGTCCAAGGACTTGCTGCGCTGGCTGGACGACGGCAACTTCGTGTTCCTCGGGTACCGCGGGTATGACATAGTGGCCGACGGGATGCCGGTCCTCGCGGCGCAGCCGGGGCCCGGCCTCGGGCTCCTCCGGCACCGGGAGCAGAGCCGGCCGCTGCAAGGTTCCGCCAAGCCGGGGCCCCGGGGTCCGGCCTTGGCCCTCACGAAAGCAGGCATCCGTTCCACAGTCCTCCGGGACGCTTACTTGGACGAAGTCAGCCTCCTGAGGTTTGACAGGGCCGGCAACCCTGCCGGGGAAGTGTGCTTTGTTGGCCTTTTCGCCCTCAGCGCTGCAAGCCGGTCCGTGCAACAGACCCCGGTCATCCGGGACAAGGTGGCCTCGGTACTGGACCGCTTCGGATCCCCGCCCGGGTCCCATGCCGGCAAGGAACTGCTGGCCGTCATCGAGGCCTATCCGCGCGACGAGCTCTTCCACATCGACGCAAACGAGCTGGCCAGCCATGCGCGCGAAATCCTGCGCCTCCAGGAACGCCACAGCACCCGGCTGTTCCTCAGGCCCGATTCCTATGGACGCTTCATGTCCGCCCTGGTATTCCTTCCCCGCAGCCGCTACAGCACGGCGGTCAGGCTCAACATCGAACGGGAACTGCGGGAGACTTTCAACTCGAAAGCCGTCGAGTTCGAACTTCGTCTCAGCGAATCGGCCATGGCCCGCGTGTTTTTCCGGATCCTGCTTCCGGGCGGAGGACGGCCTGCCGTCGACGCCTCAGCACTGGAGCTGCGCATCATTGCTGCCACGAGGTCATGGGCCGAGGGCTTGGACGAGGCTCTGCAGCACAGATTCCCCGCTGGCGACGCCGCCCGGCTGTCCGTGCAGTGGGCCCAGGCGTTTCCGGCCAGCTATAAGGCTGACTACGGGGCGGAGGACGCCGTCGAGGACATCATCAAATTCGAAAGCCTGGACGGGCCGGACGGCAGGAACCGCGATGACCCGCTGCTTTCTGTCTACGCACGCCCGGGGACTCCGGTGCTGGCCGAGGACGCCCGGATCCGCCTCTACCTGACACGGCCGCAGAGCCTGACCCAGATTCTGCCGTTCTTCCACAACCTGGGACTCGAGGTGCTCGACCAACGGCCCTTCGACGTCCGGCGTGCCGATGGCCGCACGTTCTTCCTCTACGACCTCGGGCTGAAATACCCCTCTGGCGTGGACCCCCTGGGCACCAGCGGGCTGCTTGCCGACTCGTTTTGCGCCGCCATGAGAGGAGACATCGAGTCCGACACCTTTGACGCACTGGTCATCAGGGAAGGAATCGGATGGCGCCAGACAGCCATCCTGCGCGGCTATGCGAAATACCTCCAACAACTCGGGACCACCAACTCCTACGGCTTCATGGCGGACACGCTGCGGGCGAATGTTCGGGCCACGCGCGCACTCCTAGCACTGTTCGAGGCAAAGTTTGATCCGGATCTCGATCAGCCAACCCGCCTCATCCACATGGACTCCGCCAGAAGTGAGCTGACGGCTGCCATTGACGCCGTGCCGGTCCTGGACGCCGACCGGCTCCTGCGTTCCTTCTCGAGTCTTGTCGAGGCCACCCTGCGCACCAATTACTTCCTGAACAAGCCCTACCTCAGCTTCAAGCTCGATCTCTCGGGCGTCCCGATCGCACCTGCCCCCCGGCCAAAATACGAAATCTGGGTCTATTCGCCCCGGGTTGAAGGGGTGCATCTGCGCTTTGGCGCCCTTGCCCGCGGCGGGCTTCGCTGGTCCGACCGCCGGGAGGACTTCCGGACGGAGGTCCTGGGCCTCGTGAAAGCGCAGACCGTCAAGAACGCTGTGATCGTGCCAACGGGTGCCAAGGGTGGTTTCTATCCGAAGCGGCTGCCCGACGCCGCCTCAGACCGGGCGGCGTGGCTCGCGGAGGGTAAGGAGAGCTACCGGATCTTCATCCGCGGCATGCTGGACATCACCGACAATCTGCTCACATCCCTCGACGGCGCCCACCGGTCCACCGAGCTGGTTGTGCCGCCCGAGCGGGTGGTCCGGCACGATGGCGATGACTACTACCTGGTTGTTGCCGCCGACAAGGGGACGGCCGCGTTCTCGGACATCGCCAACGCCTTGGCCCTCGAGTACGGATTCTGGCTCGGCGATGCCTTCGCCTCGGGCGGTTCGGTGGGCTATGACCACAAGCAGATGGGCATCACGGCACGCGGGGCCTGGGAGTCGGTCCGGCACCATTTCCGCGAGCTGCTCATCGACTCCACGGCCGAGGACTTCACGGTAGTGGGCATTGGCGACATGAGCGGTGACGTGTTCGGCAACGGAATGCTGCTGTCCCGCCACATCCTGCTGGTGGCGGCGTTCGACCACCGGCACATCTTCCTCGATCCAACCCCCGATCCGGCCGCCTCCTATGCGGAGCGGCAGCGGCTGTTCGGGCTTCCCCGTTCCTCCTGGGCCGACTACGACGTCTCGAAAATCAGCGCGGGCGGCGGCGTGTTCTCCCGGCTGGAGAAGTCGATCGAGATCACCGAAGCAGTACGCCTTGCACTGGGGCTGGAGCCGGGAACGACGGCGATGAGCCCACCGGAGCTGCTCAAGGCCGTCCTTCTGGCCCCTGTGGACCTGCTCTACAACGGAGGCATCGGCACGTACGTCAAGGCCTCCACCGAGACCCACGCGGACGTGGGAGACAAGGCCAACGATCCCATCCGTGTCAACGCCGTTCAGCTGAGGACCAGGATCATCGCCGAGGGCGGCAACCTTGGCATCACCCAGCGAGGCAGGATAGAGGCCGCACTGGGTGGGGTCCTGCTGAACACCGATGCGATCGACAACTCCGCCGGCGTGGACTGTTCGGACCACGAAGTGAACATCAAGATCTTCCTCGATCGGATGATCGCCGCGGGACGGATGTCCCCGGACGAAAGGACAGGCTTCCTGCACTCCCTTCAGGCGGAAGTCGGACGCCTGGTCTTGAAAACCAATGTGGACCAGAACGTTCTCCTCCTCAACGACCGCCAGCTGGTGCTTCAATGGAGCCCGAGCTTTGAGCGGACCATGGACTGGCTGGAGGCCGTGACGGATCTGGACAGGAACCTGGAGTGCCTGCCAAGCACAGAGCAACTGCACACCCGTCTGCAGACCGGCGCGGGCCTGACATCTCCGGAGCTCTCCGTGCTGGCCGCGTATGCCAAGATCGCGCTGGCCAGGGAGCTCACATCCAGCGGACTGGCCGATGACCCCTGGTTCTCCCAGACGCTGCACGACTACTTTCCGCGCCAGCTATCGGAGCGGTTCGGCGAGGAGCTGTCCACACATCCGCTGCGGCGGCAGATCGTGGCCACTGTCATTGCCAACGACATGATCAATCTGGGGGGCATTGCCTTCGCCTTCAGGGCCCTGGAGGAGACCACGGTGTCGGCGGCCGCTGTGGCCCGCGGCTTCGTGGTCATGCGCAAGATCTGGGACTTTGACTCAATCACCGAAGCCCTCGCACAGCTGCCGGCAAGCATCCCCAGCGAGCACGGGTGTGCGGTGGCACTCGACATGCGCCGCCTGCTGGACCGCTCGACACGGTGGTATGTCAACCACGATTTCCGGGACAAGCCGATCGCCGATGCGCTGGTCCGGCTCGAGCCGCCCATGTCGGTTCTGCGCCCAAAGTTCAGCAGCTTCCTTCATGGCGTGAATCTGCAGCATGCGGTGATCCGGCTGGCCCACACCGACGCCGTCGGCCTGCCCCATGAATTGGGCGTGCGTGCCTCCGAGATCCTGGTCAACTACGGTCTTCTGGACATCTCCGCCATCTCGGAAGAACTCCAAGAGCCCGTCGACGCCGTGGCCGAAGTGTACTTTGCCGTCTTCGAGCGGATCTCGGCGGTCCCCATTCTTGAACACATCACGGCGTTGCCGCGGGAAACGCACTGGGAGGCCCTCGCGCGGGCGGCGCTTCGGGACGACTTGTATTTGGTCCTTGCCGGCATGACGAAGGCTGTCGTGCGGAATACTCCACGCCCCTCCGCCCCCGGAGCCGATCCAGTGGAGCGCATCGTCGCCTGGGAGCGCGAAAACATCGAACAACTCGGCAGGATCCAGGAAACCATCAAGGAGGCCATCAAACCGGGCCCTGTGGACATCGCCGCATTGTCCGTGGCGGTCAAGCTGTTGCGGGCCGTGGTCAGCCGCTAGGCAGCACCGCGCAGACAAAAAGACGGGGCTAATTCGCAAAACCACACCACCCTGGTGCGGAACGGCGAATTAGCCCCGGTTTTCTGCTGGACTGTTGAACCTAGCTGCGGCGGACCTGCACGCCGTCGGACTGCAGGAAAAGCTGTGTCTCGGACGGCCCGGCGGGGACCAACCAGAGCACATTTCCGCTCACTGAGACTTCTTCGACCTCACCGGCCGCAATGACCTGAGCGTGCTTGACGATTTCGACCCGTTCGCCGACCCGGAGGCCGCTCCAGTCGGAAACCGTAGCTGCGGATGCAAGGCGCCTGGACAGTACCGTGCCGCGTGCTTTCATAGAACTCTTACCCCTTTGTATGTGTTCTTGGCCACAACTTCGTTGGTGTGGACTTTCCATTTGTACTACAGTTCCCGGGCCCCCGCCTTCCGTGTCGCCAAAGATTTCGGGGACGCCGGGAATTATTCAGCTGCAGTGCACTTTGTTTCTTCTCAGGCGAGATTTCCGACGGCGGATTCGGCCGCCGCCCGGACCTTGCCCGACGCCACCAGGGCGTCCGCCGCTTCAAGCTCGGGCGACAGGAACCGGTCGGTGCCCGGACCGTCGACGACGTCGCGCAGCGCGGCGATCACGGCCGTGCCCGCAGGACCCGGGGTAAGTTCGCCGCCGGAGAGCTGGGTGCGGATGTCCAGTGCCCGGGCCGAGGTCACGAGTTCGATCGCCAGGACGCGGCGCAGGTTCTCCACCGCGCGGCGGAGCTTGCGGGCCGCGTGCCAGCCCATGGAGACATGGTCCTCCTGCATCGCCGAGCTCGGGATCGAGTCCACCGACGCCGGGACGGCCAGCCGCTTGTTGTCCGAAACCAGCCCGGCCTGCGTGTACTGGGCGATCATGAGGCCCGAGTCGACGCCGGGGTCCGAGGCCAGGAAGGCCGGCAGCCCGTGCGAGCGGGCCGGGTCCAGCATCCGGTCGGTCCGGCGCTCGGCGATGGAGCTCAGGTCCGCGACGGCGATCGCGAGGAAGTCCAGCACATAGGCCACCGGGGCGCCGTGGAAGTTGCCGTTGGAGCTGACCCGGCCGTCGGGCAGGACCACCGGGTTGTCGATCGCGGCGGCCAGTTCGCGGGATGCCACCATGGCAGCGTGGTCCACGGTGTCGCGGACGGCGCCGGCCACCTGGGGTGCGCAGCGCAGCGAGTAGGCGTCCTGGACCTTGGTGTCATTGATCCGGTGCGAGGCCACGATCGGCGAGTTGGACAGCACGCGGAGCATGTTGTCCGCGGCGGCGGCCTGGCCCGGGTGCGGGCGCAGCGCTGCGTGCAGCTCGGGCAGGAACACCTGGTCAGTGCCGAGCAGGGCCTCGACGCTGAGCGCGGCGGTGATGTCCGCCGTCGTGAGCAGCTGGCGGATGTCCGCGATGGCCATCAGCAGCATGCCGAGCATGCCCTCGGTGCCGTTGACGAGGGCCAGGCCCTCCTTTTCGGCCAAGGTGACGGGTTCGATGCCGTGCGCGGCGAGGAGTTCGGCGACCGGGCGGCCGCCCTTGGTGCCATACAGTTCCCCGTCGGGGCCGGTGGCTTCGCCTTCGCCCATCAGGACCAGGGCGCAGTGGGACAGCGGCGCGAGGTCGCCCGAGCAGCCGAGGGAGCCGAATTCGCGGACCACCGGGGTGATGCCGGCGTTGAGCACATCCACCATGGTCTGCAGCACCACCGGGCGGACGCCGGTCCGGCCGGAGGCGAGGGTCTTGGCGCGCAGGAACATGATGCCGCGGACCACTTCGCGTTCCACGGCCGGGCCCATGCCGGCGGCGTGGCTGCGGATCAGGGATTTCTGCAGCTGGGTGCGCAGCTCGTTGGGGATGTGCCGGTTGGCCAGCGCCCCGAAGCCGGTGGAGATCCCGTAGGCGGGGACCTCGCTGTGGGCGAGGTCGTCGATGTGGGCGCGGACCTTGGCGACGGCGTCGAGGGCGTCCTGGGCGATGGTGACGTGGGCGTCGTGGCGGGCGACGGCGACGACGTCCTCGGGGGTGACGCCGCTGGAGCCGAGGGTGACGGTGAGCGGTGAGTGGGTGGTGACAGTCATTGATATCTACCTAAATCTGATAGTTGAGCCGGGCTCCCCCGCCGATTGCTCCGTAATGGCCCTTTTCAAGGCTCAAAACGGCACTTACGGAGCAATCGACGAGGTTTTCGCGAGCTTAGTTAGCGGGACTCGTTCATGGGGATGCGGACGCCGCGTTCCTTGGCGACCTCGACGGCGCGGTCGTAGCCGGCGTCGGCGTGGCGGATGACGCCCATGCCGGGGTCGTTGGTGAGGAGGCGGGCGAGCTTTTCCGCGGCGAGGTCGGTGCCGTCGGCGACGGAAACCTGGCCGGCGTGGATGGAGCGGCCGATCCCGACGCCGCCGCCGTGGTGGAGGGAGACCCAGGTGGCGCCGGAGGCGGTGTTGAGCAGGGCGTTGAGCAGCGGCCAGTCGGCGATCGCGTCGGAGCCGTCGGCCATGGCCTCGGTTTCTCGGTACGGGGACGCGACGGAGCCGGAGTCGAGGTGGTCGCGGCCGATCACGATGGGCGCCTTGACCTTGCCCTCCTTGACGAGCTGGTTGAACAGCAGGCCGGCCTTGGCGCGTTCGCCGTAGCCGAGCCAGCAGATGCGGGCCGGCAGGCCCTCGAACTCGACGCGTTCGGCGGCGGCGTCGATCCAGCGGTGCAGGTGCTTGTTCTCGGGGAACAGCTCCTTGATGGCCTTGTCCGTGACCGCGATGTCCTCGGGGTCACCGGAGAGGGCAACCCAGCGGAACGGGCCAAGGCCCTCGCAGAACAGCGGCCGAATGTAGGCCGGGACGAAGCCGGGGAATTCGAAGGCGCGGTTGTAGCCGCCCTTGCGGGCCTCGTCGCGGATGGAGTTGCCGTAGTCGAAGACCTCGGCGCCGGCATCCTGGAACTCGACCATGGCCTGGACGTGCTTGGCCATCGAGGCCTGGGCCTTCTTGGTGAAGCCCTCCGGATCGGCGGCGGCCTCGGCGTGCCATTCCTCGACCGTGATGCCCTCGGGCAGGTAGCTCAGCGGGTCGTGCGCGGAAGTCTGGTCCGTGACGATGTCGACGGTGAGCTCGCCGGCGTTGTGGCGGCGCAGGATCTCGGGGAAGACCTCGGCGGCGTTGCCGACGTAGCCCACGGACCAGCCGCGGCGCTCTTCCTTGGCTTTGAGGACCTTGGCGATCGCGGTGTCGAGATCCGTTTCGACCTCGTCGAGGTAGCGCTTGCCGACCCGGCGGCGCAGGCGCGTCTCGTCGACGTCGACAATCAGGCAGGCGCCGTCGTTCAGGGTGACGGCGAGCGGCTGGGCGCCGCCCATGCCGCCGCAGCCGCCGGTGAGGGTCAGGGTGCCGGCGAGCGTGCCGTTCTCGTCCCCGGTGAGCCTGCGGGCGATCGCGGCGAAGGTCTCGAAGGTGCCCTGAAGGATGCCCTGGGTGCCGATGTAGATCCAGGACCCGGCGGTCATCTGGCCGTACATCATCAGGCCCTCGGCCTCGAGCCGGCGGAACTCGGGCCAGTTGGCCCAGTCGCCGACGAGGTTGGAGTTGGCCAGCAGCACGCGCGGGGCCCATTCGTTGGTGCGGAAGACGCCGACCGGCTTGCCGGACTGGACCAAGAGGGTCTCGTCCTTTTCCATGGTTTCCAGGGTGCGGGTGATCGCGTCGAACGCGGCCCAGGACCGGACGGCGCGGCCGGTGCCGCCGTAGACCACCAGGTCATCGGGGCGCTCGGCGACCTCGGGGTCGAGGTTGTTCATGAGCATGCGCAGCGGGGCTTCCGTCTGCCAGCTCTTGGCGGTGAGCTCGGTGCCGCGGGCTGCTTTGACCGGGCGGGCACCGGTAGTGAAATCGGCGGGTGCCATGAGGGTCTCCTTTGTTGCTGGACGTGTAGCTGGATGGTGTCTGTGCGGACTGGTGTCCGGGTGTATCGCGAGGGGTGTATCGGGAGCAATGAGGTTCTATATCAACTAAAGCCCCTTCGCGGCCGTGGAAACAGGCCCATCGAAGGGGAGCTGTCCGGGATTCCAGACCCTCCCCCTCCCCCGTTGCGCTATCACTCCGGGTTGCTAAAACGGGCGAATGGGAGCCATAAGTGATAGCGCAACTGGGGGGCAGGGGTGGGGGGCAACCGGGTCAGGCGGGGCGGCCGTGAATCCGGACCGAGAGCTCGTCGGCGACCTTCTGGACCCTGGCGGCCAGGGCCGGCCACTGGTCCGCGGGCAGCTTGTCCTCAAGGAAAGTCACGGCGACGGCGGCGGTGGGCCACCCCACGTGGTCGGTCACGGCGGCGGCGATCGAGCCGAATCCGGGGGTCACCTCACCGTGCTCGGTGGCGTAGCCGCGCTGCCGGACCTGGTCCAGATGGGAGGACAGCGCTGAGTACTTCATGATGGGCGATTCGGTTTCGTGCCGGGCCGTGAAGGCGGCGGCGTTCGGGTACAGCGCCCGCACCTGGGATTTCGGCAGCGCGGCGAGGATGGCCCGGCCGCTGGCCGTGAGATGGCTGGGCAGCCGGACGCCGACGTCGGTCACCAGGGACGGCCGGTTCTTGGCCCGCTCCTCTACGATGTAGAGCACGTCGCGGCCGTGCAGCACTGCCAGGTGCGCGCTTTCGCCGATCACGTCCACGAGCGAGGCGAGCATCGGACGGCCCAGCCGGGACAACGGCTCCTGCCGGGAATAGGCCGAGCTGAGTTCGAAGGCGCTGATGCCCAGGCCGTAGCGCTGCTCCTCGTGCAGGTGGAGCACGAAGCCGTTCGCCTCCATCACCCCGAGCAGGTGGTAGACGCTGGAGCGCGGCAGTCCCAGCGCGGTGGCAATGTTCGACGCCGCCATCGGCCCGCGCCGGGAGGCCAGCAACTTGAGGATGCGCAGGGTGTTCTCGGCGGCCGGCACCTTCGACGCCACCTTGGCGCCGGCAGTCCTCTGGACGGCTTTGGGCGCGGGGACTTGGGCGGCGTGCGCGGCGGACTGGGCCACGGGCGCGTCAGGCGCTGCGGGCGCGGCGGTGGCTGCTGGCGGAGTCGCGGCGGCGGTGCTCACGGCGGTGCTGGTGGGTGGCATGGATCCTCTTCAGGGTCGGGCGGTGTCCGGTATCCCGTACTTAAGCATGCGCCCGACGCCGGACAACTGACAGTCTCCCACAGCAACCGATGTCTGGGATTCCGGACACTAACGACGTCGACGGCAGACTTCTCCTAATGCGACGTCCGAGGCGAGGGAGCAAGCCTCGCGTGCCTGTGGCTGGCACAGGAGACTTTTCAGTCAAATGACAGTGGTGCAAAAAATCCAAACAAGTCTCGTTGGGTGTTCCTTTTGGCCCTTCCCCAGAGCCAAAACACCGGATTACCGTTGAGGCAGCAGTCCGCCGGTTGCGGCAGTAGCGGGCGGTCCGGTACCCGTACGGCTCCGAATCAGTTTCAGAGACGATTTAGAGGCTAGCACCAGGAGTGACCATGAGCGTTCAGCACGAACCCGGGCGCAATGGAGCGGCCACGCTGCGGCGGCACGTCCTTCCGACGGAACTGGGTTCCTGCACGGTGCGGGTCCAGCACGGCACCGGAAGCCGGAGCCCCGCGCCCGGGACAGCGGATGTCTACCTTCACGGCGCCGCGGGATCCTGGACTTCCTTCCCGCCGATACTTTCCGGGGCGCCGGCTCATGACCGCGTGCTGATTGATCTGCCGGGCTGGGGCGAATCCACGAAGGGCGCCCGGCTGGAACATTTCAGTATCGAGGCGATGGCACAGGTTGTCACCGAAGTTTTGAACTCACTCGGGTACCGGCGATGGAACCTGGTGGGCCACTCAATGGGAGGATTCCTGGCATTGCACATTGCCGCGGCCTGGCCGGAGCGGACGGCCAGCGTCGCCACCATTTCGGCCACCACATTCGGCGTGTCCGAGGCGGCCCGGCGGCCTTTACACAGCCTGTCCAGCTTCCCGGCGTTTGTCGGCATGCTGCTGCTCATGCGCTCCGTGGCCGCCCTGGGTCCGGCAGCGCCGGCGCTGGTCCGTGCAGTCGGCAGCACACCCGTGACGGGACTGGTGTTGTCCCCGTTCTTCGCAGATCCCGCAGCCATATCGGCGGGGGTGATCCGCGGGCTCGGCGACGACGCCCGGCCAGCCAGCTTCTCCGCGGCTGCCCGCGCCGCGGCGCACTACGACTTTGGCCAGTGGCGCGGAATCCGCTGCCCGGTACTCGCGACGCGCGGGGACAGCGATGTGTTCACGCCTCCGTCTGACCTGAACCGGCTGGCCGAAATAGTCCCGCACGCCCAGCTTGTCACGATTCCGGGTTGCGGCCACTTCGCCAATATCGAACGGCCCGAGTACCTGCAACGGCTGCTCGATGATCTGCGGTCGACATGAAGAGTCCGCTGGCAATGAGTTCCCTGGTCCCGGGATGGTTCCCCGGAGGAAGGTAGTGAAAGCATGGTTGCAGCACTGTCGGGCAGGGTCGCCCTCGTTGCCGGGGCCACGCGCGGCGCCGGCCGCGGCACCGCCGTCGCCCTCGGCGAGGCAGGAGCGGTGGTGTACTGCACCGGGCGCACGACCTCCCGGTACCGTTCCGACTACAACCGGCCCGAGACGATCGAGGAGACGGCCGGGCTTGTCACCACCGCGGGCGGCACTGGAATCGCCGTCGAGGTCGATCACCGCCAGGCCGCCGGGGTGGCAGCCCTCGTGCAGCGGATCGACGCCGAGCAGGGCCGGCTGGACATCCTTGTCAACGACATCTGGGGCGGCGAGGACTTCATCGAATGGAACACTCCGCTCTGGGCGCACGATCTGAATGCCGGGCTGCAGATGCTCCACCTCGGCTTGGACACCCACCTCATCACGAGCCACTTCGCGCTGCCGCTGCTCACCCGCCGCCCCGGCGGCCTGGTGGTGGAGATGACCGACGGCACCCGCGAGTACAACGCACAGCACTACCGGGTTTCCGTGTTTTACGACCTCGTCAAGACCGCGGTGCTCCGTCTGGCGTTCAGCCAGGCGCAGGAGCTGAGGTCGTTCGGGTGCGCGGCGGTGGCGCTGACGCCCGGCTGGATGCGTTCCGAGATGATGCTCGAACACTTTGGTGTCACCGAGGCAAACTGGCGGGAGGCCGCCGGGACGCAACCGCACTTTGCCGCGATCTCGGAAAGCCCGCTGTTCGTCGGGCGTGCGGTCGCGGCCCTGGCGGCGGACCCCAACGTGCTCAGCCGCACGGGCGGCTCATTTTCGTCCGGCGCGCTGGCCCGCGAGTACGGCTTCACCGACACTGACGGCTCGCAGCCGGACTGCTGGAGGTACCTCGTTGAGGTCCAGGAAGCAGGGCTCGACGCCGACGCCGCCGGATACCGCTGACCCTGGCCCTCCGGGTCCGGCAGGCAATCGCCCGCGCCGGCGGCCCCGGCCGCCGGCGCCCGCTCGGCGCCGGCACGCATCCGTGGGTCCGACTCACGGACAACCGGCGGTGGGAAAGACTACGATCGGGTTCATGAAGCACACGTGGGAAGCTTCCGCGGACGGCATCATGGCTCTTCCGTCCGGCCGGCTCATTCGTGGCCGCGGCCTGCACTACCCGCTTCCGGCCGGGCCGTTTCCCGAGTTCGGCGTGTACCTGCTGGGCAAGCAGCCGCCGCCCGTGGGGTGGGAGTCCCGATGGGTGCCCTGGCCCGACCTTCGGCTGCCGGTCGACCAGCCGGATGCCCTCGAGGCGTTCCGGGAAGTCTGGCGCCGGGCCGAGACCGAACGGGTTGAAGTGGCCTGCTGGCGCGGCATCGGCAGGACCGGCACCGCACTGGCCTGCATCGCGATCCTGGACGGAGTCCCGCCCGGCCAGGCGGTGTCTTACGTCCGCCGCCAGTACCGGCGCCGGACAGTGGAAACTCCTTGGCAGCGGCAGTACGTGACCCGCTTCCGGATCGGAACACCCTAGACAGCTCCGCCCAAAAACCGCGACGCCGGCCAACCGGCAAACCGGGCTCACATGGTGACGACGGCCTTCCCGCGGAGGTGTCCCTCGCGCAGGTCCCGGATTGCCGCCGGCGCGTCCGCCAGGGCGTAGCTCTTGCCGATGACCGGCGTCACCGCGCCCGCCTCGATGAGCCCGGTCAGGAACCGGAGGTCCTCCGCCCGCTCGGCGGACATGACGCCCGTGAGCCGCTGACCGACAAACACGGAGAGCAGTCCGGCGCCGAGCGAGCGTTCAAATCCGCCCGTCAGCCGCCCGCCGCCTTCCCCGCCGACGATCGCGAGCGTTCCCTTTGGCTTGAGCGCCCGCCGCAGGACGGTGAGCGGGCGGTTGCCGGCGGTGTCGACAATGAGGTCGAATTGCCGGGCCCCGTCCGCGAAGTCGTCATACTTGTAGTCGATGACATGGTCCGCGCCGATCGAGCGGACCAGTTCGGTTTTCGCGGTGCTGCACACCCCCGTCACCTGCGCCCCGAATGCCTTGGCGAGCTGTACCGCGTATGCGCCGACCCCGCCGGCCGCGCCGATGACGAGGACCTCCTGCCCGGCCTGGACCCGGCCGGCGTCCCGGAGCGCTTGCAGGGCCGTGACGGCCGAGATCGGGACGGCGGCGGCCTGCTCGAAGCTGAGGTTCTTCGGCTTCAGCGCGAGCCGGCTTTCCTTCGCGCATGCGTATTCGGCGAAGGATCCCTCGCAGGTGCCGTACACCTCATCCCCGGTCCGAAATCCGACAACATTCCGGCCGACTGCCTCCACCCGGCCCGCCACGGCCCGGCCCCGGATGCGGGTCTTCGGTTTCCTGAGCCCGTAGCCGACCACGCGGGTCAGGTAGGGAAGGCCCGTCATGAGGTGCCAGACGCCCTGGTCGACGCCGGCGGCCCGCACCCCGATCAGCACGTCGTCATCGCCGGGCACGGGGGCGTCGACGTCGCGCAGTTCCAGCACCTCAACGGAACCGTAAACATCCTGAATGATCGCTTTCATGGTGCTTCTCCTTCAAAGTCGGGGTACTGGAAGACGTCGTCGAGCGGAACTTTGAGCACGTGGGCAATCTGGAACGCCAGCTCAAGCGACGGCGAGTAGCGGCCCTGCTCGATCGCGATGACCGTCTGGCGGGTCACGCCGATGCGGTCGGCGAGCTCCGCCTGGGTCAGCTCGCCGTTTTCGAAGCGCAGGCGCCGGATCGAGTTCGTGACCCGGGTCGGCTTCACCACGGCTGGAAGCCTTTGCGGTAGGCGACCACCTTGGCCACAGACCCCAGGATCGCGGACAGGACGAAGGCCAGATAGATGACGTTGGCGATCCAGAAGTGGTCGAGTTCGGCCATGGCCAGGATGAGCGCCGTCACGGCCCCGACGACCAGGAAGGACTGGCCGATGTACTCGCCGAAGCGGTAGATCTCCTTGTCCCGCTGGTCTTTCATGCCGGCGTCCTTGGCGGACAGGGCCCGGATCACCAGGTGGAGCACGATCGAAAGACCGATCGAGGCGGCGACCGTCCACAGCAGCGGCGCCACATACGGCACGTCCGCGAGCGGCATGGTGCCGGCCAGGCCAAAAACGACGGCGAGGTACACGGCGTAGGTTGCGGCCGCGAGCACCCCCATGATCCAGGCGCTCTTTTCTTCAAATGACATCTGCCGCTCCCGCGCACCCAAGGCAATGTAAAACAAACCTGACATCCCAAAAGTAAAGAAAACCTGACATGGTGTCAAGAGTTTTCGACTCAGCACCCGGTGGGGTTCGACGGCGGCGGCCGGCGACGCCCGTGCCGCGGCTGCCGCACAGTCTGAAATCAAAGACACGAAGTTCCGGTGAGACTCCTCACAGCAAGGCCGGACATGGTCTGCTGGATGGCGATCCCCCTCCCAATGACGAGAAGGTATTCGCATGCAACAAGCCCAAACCGCCACGAAGCCGGCACCTGACGAAACAGGCACCGGCAGCGCCGCCACCGCCGTCGGCGCAGCCGTCGACTCCGTACTCAGCCGGGGACTCAACGTCCGCCACATCCGCTTCATGGCGCTGGGCTCGGCGATCGGCACGGGCCTGTTCTACGGTTCCGCCTCCGCCATCCAGAAGGCCGGGCCCGCCGTCTTGCTGGCCTACATGATCGGCGGCGCCGCGGTCTTCATGGTGATGCGCGCCTTGGGCGAGATGGCGGTGCGGCATCCGGTGTCCGGGTCCTTCGGCCAGTACGCGAGCCGCTACCTGGGTCCGCTGGCCGGGTTCGTGACCGGCTGGACCTATGTCTTCGAGATGGCGATCGTGGCCATCGCGGATGTCACGGCGTTCAGCATCTACATGGGGTTCTGGTTCCCCGAGGTGGAGCGCTGGGTCTGGATCCTGGCCATCATCTTCTTCCTGGCGGCCCTGAACCTGCTCAGTGTCAAGGTCTTCGGCGAGCTGGAATTCTGGTTCTCCCTGATCAAGGTGGCGGCCATCATCGCCATGATCGCGGGCGGGGCGGCGATCATCGTCTTCGGCTTCCAGGCCGGCGGCGCCACCGTGGCGCCGGGGCTTGGCAACCTCGTGGACCACGGGGGCCTGTTCCCCAACGGGTTCGAGGGGCTCCTGGCCTCCTTTGCCGTGGTGATGTTCGCGTTTGGCGGCGTGGAGACCCTCGGCATCACCGCCGGCGAGGCCGCCGATCCGAAAAAGGTCATCCCCAAGGCCGTCAACACCGTTCCCGTCCGGGTCCTGCTGTTCTATGTGCTGACCCTCGGCGTGCTGATGAGCCTGTTCCCGTGGGACGAAATTGGCAGCAACGGCAGCCCCTTCGTGCAGATCTTCAGCGGCCTGGGCATCCCGGCCGCGCCCCACATCCTCAACGCCGTCGTGATCACGGCGGCGCTCTCGGCCGTCAACAGCGACATCTTCGGCGCCGGTCGGATCCTCTTCGGCCTGGCCCGGCAGGGCCACGCCCCGGCGAGCTTCGGCAAGGTGTCCCGTCACGGCGTGCCGTGGATGACCGTGGTGATGATGACCGGCATCCTGCTGGTGGGAGTGGTGCTGAACGCCGTGATCCCGGAGGACGTCTTCCTGCTGATCGCCTCGATCGCCACCTTCGCCACCGTGTGGGTCTGGGCCATGATCCTGGCCTCCCATGTCGCCATGAAGCGCGAGATCGCCCGCAAGGGTCTGCCGGCGTCGGAGTTCCCCTCACCGTGGTGGCCCGCCGCTTCCGTACTGACCATCGCGTTCATGGCCCTTGTGATCGTGATTCTGGGCGTCTTCGAGGACACCCGCGTGGCGCTGTACGTGGGTGCCGTCTGGCTCGGCGTCCTGGTAATTGCCTACCGGCTCTGGGTCCGCGGCCACGGCCGGGCAAGGGCGGAACTCGTCGACGAAACGGCCCAGCTGCCGCAGGTTCCCGCCGGGCGGTAACGGTGCTTCAACCTCCCGCAGGGCTCCCGGGAGCGCCCTCGCGGGGTTAAGATCAGGCATGGTTCCCGCCACCAACCTCCTGGCCTTTGCCCTTGCCGCCGCCGTTCTCATCGCCGTCCCGGGGCCCAGCGTGCTGTTCGTGATCGGGCGGACCCTCGCCCTGGGACGCCGGGGCGGGCTGTTGAGTGTCCTGGGCAACGCGGCCGGCGAGGTGGTGCAGATCGCCGCCGTGGCCCTGGGCGTCGGGGTGGTGCTGGCCCAGTCCATGGTGCTGTTCAGCGTGGTGAAATTCGCCGGCGCCGCCTACCTTGTTTACCTCGGGATCCAGGCGATCCGGCACCGCGGCGGCGCGCCGGCGCCGGCGTCGTCCTCGAACCCGTCCTCGACTGCCCGAGTGCTCCGGGAGGGCTTCATCGTCGGCGCGACCAACCCCAAGTCGATTGTGTTCTTCGTGGCCGTGCTTCCCCAGTTCGTGGACTACTCTGCTGGCGCGATTCCGGTGCAGCTCGGAACCCTGGGGGCGGTCTTCCTGCTCATTGCCCTGGTCTCAGACAGCACGTGGTCCCTGGCGGCCGGAACGGCCCGGCACTGGTTTGCGCGGTCCCCGCGGCGGATCGCCGCGCTCAGCACCACCGGCGGAGTGATGATGATCGGGCTGGGCGGCACCCTCGCGCTCGTGGGCAACTCGGCGGAGTTCCAGCCGGGCGACTAGCCGGGCAACTGGCCGGACAGCCCAGCCGACGGCGGGCTACCGCGCGGACCAGCCGCCGTCCATCGTATAGCTGGCGCCGGTGACCATGCCGGCGTCGTCGGATGCCAGCCACGCCACCAGGGACGCGACTTCCTCGGGCTCCACGAGCCGCTTGACCGCCGATTCCGTCAGCATGATCTTGGCGAGCACCTCGGACTCCGGGATGCCATGCACCTTGGCCTGGTCGGCAATCTGCGCCTCGACCAGGGGGGTGCGGACGTAGCCGGGGTTGATGCAATTGGACGTGACTCCGTGCGCCCCGCCCTCGAGTGCCGTCACCTTGCTCAGGCCCTCCAGCCCGTGCTTGGCCGAAACGTAGGCGCTCTTGAACGGCGACGCCCGGAGCCCGTGCACGGAGGACAGGTTGATGATGCGGCCGAAGTTGTTGGCGTACATGTGCGGCAGCGCGGCCCGGATCAGCAGGAACGGCGCCTCCAGCATGAGGGTGATGATGCGGCGGAAGTCGGCCGGATCGAACTCCTCGATGGGGCTGATGCGCTGGATTCCGGCGTTGTTCACCAGGATGTCGCAGTCCAGGCTGAGCGTCTGGAGGGATTCAACGTCAAGTAGGTTGACTGCCCACGCGGTACCGCCGACCTCGTCGGCCAGCGCGGCGGCGGCGGACTCGTCCACGTCCGCGATCACCACTTTGGCCCCGCGCGCAGCCAGGGCGCGGACGCTGGCTGCGCCGATCCCGCCGGCGCCGCCGGTGACCAGGGCCTTGCGTCCGTTCAGCGTGTTTTCCATAACTCAGCCTTCCATATCAAAAATTCGATGAGACGGCCGGCTCCAGCGTGGCTGGAGCCGGCCCAAACTCAAGCAGCCCAGTTACTCAAGCAGCCCAGTTACTCAAGCAGCCCAGTAACTCAAGCAGCTCAGCGCATGGCTGCTACGGGCAGGCCCTCGCGTTCGGCGTCGGCCCGGTCCACGTCCTCCAGCGCGATGCCCTTGGTTTCCTTCAGGCTCAGCACTGCCACGGTGGTAATGGCGCAGGCGACTACCAGGTAGATCGCGGTCGGCAGCCAGGAGCCGGTGTCCTTGAGCCACTGGGTGGCCAGGAGCGGCGCCAGCGAACCGGCGAAGATCGAGGTGACCTGCGAGCCAAGGGAGACGCCGGCATAGCGCATCCGGGTCGGGAAGAGCTCCGACATGATGGCCGGCTGGCCGGCATACATGAAGGCGTGCAGGCACAGGCCGATCGTGACGGCCAGGACGATGATCACCGGGTTGCGGGTATCGAACATCGGGAAGGCGAAGAACGGCCAGGTGGCGCCGGTGACGACACCGACGAGGTAGACCGGCTTCCGGCCCCAGCTGTCCACGAGGCGCCCGACCTGCGGGATGACCAGGAAGTGGATGACGTGGGCGATCAGCAGGGCCAGCAGCAGCGAGGAGGTGTCGTACTTGTGCACGGACTTCAGGTAGACGATCGCGAAGCTGACAACGAGGTAGTACATGATGTTTTCCGCGAACCGGAGCCCCATGGCCTGCAGGATGCCCTTGGGGTACTTGCGGATGACTTCGCGGACGCCGTAGCTGGCGGACTGATCCTCTTCCAGCTGGGCCTTGGCCTCGAGGAAGATGGGCGATTCGGAGACGTGGGTGCGGATGTAGTAACCGACGAAGACGATCACGGCGGAGAGCCAGAACGCCACACGCCAGCCCCAGCTGAGGAAGTCGGCGGAGCTGAGCACGTTGGACATAATGAACAGGACCAGGGTGGCCAGCAGGTTGCCCACGGGAACGGCCGCCTGCGGCCAGCTGGACCAGAAGCCACGGGACTTGTTGGGGCTGTGCTCGGCGACGAGCAGGACTGCGCCACCCCATTCGCCGCCGAGGGCGAAGCCCTGGATGAAGCGCAGGAGGACCAGCAGCGCCGGTGCCAGGTAGCCGAGGGTGGCGAAGCCCGGGAGGCAGCCCATCAGGAAGGTGGAGACACCGATGATGATGATGGTGAGCTGCAGGGTGGGCTTGCGGCCGAGCTTGTCGCCGATCTGGCCGAAGACAATGCCGCCCAGCGGGCGGGCCACGAAACCGACGGCGTAGGTCAGGAACGCCTGGATGATGCCGTCCAGCTCGTTGCCCGTGGCGGGGAAGAAGTACTTGCCGAACACCAGGGTGGCGGCGGTGGCGTAGAGGAAGAATTCGTACCACTCGACGACGGTTCCCACCATCGAGGCTGCGACGATTTTCTTGAGCCCGGAACCCTTGGATGCGGGTGCTGCGGGGGTTGTTGCAGAGCGTTGGTTTACGCTCATGTGGTTCTCCTTAGTGTCATCGGTGACACGCGCTGTGAGGCACAGCACTGAAATGGCTCCATTGAGTATTGCCGCACATTCACGGCGATTCAATGGCCAAACCGGCACCCGGTGTGTGCAGAATTGCAGATATGAACGCCAATCCCGATGACCTGCTGGTCCTGCTCGCGGTGTCCCGTTCGGGCAAATTTACGACGGCGGCCCAGACGCTCGGACTGAACCACACCACCGTCTCCCGGCGGATCGCGGCGCTGGAGAAGGCGCTGGGCGGCCGCGTGCTCTCGCGCGCGTCCGGCGGCTGGGAGCTCACCGAGCTCGGTGCCGAGGCCGTGCGCGTGGCTGAGCAGGTCGAGAGTGCCGTGCGCACCCTGGAGCAGCCCGGGCACACTCCGGACCCCATCACCGGCGTCGTCCGGATGACCGCGACGGACGGTTTCAGCGCCTACATCGCCGCGCCGGCCGTGGCCCGGCTCCGCCGCGACCATCCCGGCCTCAGCGTCGAGATCATCACCGTGACGCGCCGGGCGCTCCAGCAGCGTTCCGGCCTGGACATCGAGGTGGTGGTCGGCGAGCCGCAGGTGCACCGGGCAGAGGCCGGGCAGCTCGGCGAGTACATGCTGGGTATGTATGCCTCGCGCGGGTACCTGGCCGAGTACGGCACCCCGGCCACCGTGGAGGAACTGACGGCCCACTCGCTGGTCTATTTCGTCGATTCGATGCTGCAGGTGGACGATCTGGACGCCCCGCGGCGGCTGGTGCCCACCATGCGGGACGGGCTGAGCTCCACCAACGTCTTTGTCCATGTGGAGGCCACCCGGGCCGGCGCCGGGATCGGGTTCCTGCCCTGCTTCGCAGCCGACCTGCATCCGGACCTCGTCCGGCTGCTGCCGGAGGAATTCGCGGAGTTGCTCCCCTACTGGATGGTGCTCCGGCCCGATTCGATGCGCCGGCCTGCAGTGGCCGCGCTCGTGCAGGCGTTGCGGGAGCAGACCGCGGCGCACCGCGATGCCCTGCTGGGGCGGGGAGCACCCACATCGATTGCTCCGTAGGCGCCGTTATGGTGCCGCAAAAGGGCCGTTACGGAGCAGTCGGCGAGTCTGCAGGCGACTCTGCGGGGGGCTCGGCAAGGGGCTCAGCAGGGGGCTCAGCGGGGGCGGGCGCCTTCGGGTCATGCCGGACGGCGGCACCGGCGGCGAACGCCCGCACCTTTTCGTCGTTCCAGATGTGGGCCGGCACCGCGCCGCCGAGCAGGCGCCGCGCGAGGCCGGGATCGTCGTCGAACGGGACATCGCTGCCGGCCATGACCATGTTGCCGTAGCGCCGGCCCTTGAGCATGGCCGGATCCGCGATGAGCACGGTGTATGGGAAGGCGTCGGCGATGGTGGCGGCGTCTTCGCGGGCATTCTTGAGGTCCGGGGCGTCGCCGGAGTTGACCACATAGATCCCGCCGGGTGCCAGGACGCGCTTGGCGTGCTCGGTGAAGTCCCGGGTGGTCAGTGGCCGCGGGGTCACCGAGCCGGCGAAGACGTCGCGGATGATCAGGTCCCGGGTCTGCGGGGTCAGGCTCTCCGTGACTTCGCGGGCCTCTCCCACGCGCAGGCGCAGCAGCGGTGCCTTGGGCAGGTCAAACCAGCCCCGGACATAGTCGGCGAGCTTGCCGTCCAGCTCCACCACCACCTGGCGGGCGTCCGGATAAGCGGTGTGGAAGTAGCGGGCAAGTGAGCATGCTCCCCCGCCGAGGTGCAGGGCGCGCAGCTTGGGCCTTGAATCCCGCGGCCAGCGCGACTCCACCAGGGCGGCCATCCAGCGCATGTACTCGAAGTCCAGGAATAACGGGTCCGCGAGGTCAATGTGAGAGCTCATGACCCCGTTGATGCGCAGGAGCCAGCCGGTGGAATTGTCCTGATCCGGAATCAGCTCGCAGTCCCCGGTGTCGATGTAATACACCCCGGCCACAGGACCGGCCGGGCGGGAACCCTTGGGCACTTCCACCACTCCGGGCTCGGCGGATCCGGCGCCCCGCCCCCTGCCCCGCTTGGCCATCAGCTTTCCCCCGCATTGTGCATGTTTCAACCCTAGTTCACCGACAGAGGTGCCCCCGGACCCCGCTCCCGTTCCCGGTCCCGGTCGGGGGTCCCGTTCCCCGGGAACGGGGCCCGCGCCGCCGGACGCAGGCAGCCCGTGGGACCAAAGCCCCTAGCTATTTTCGGGCCGCAGGGTTTCTACTGGGGCTGCACATACTGCCGGGCGAAGGGGTGCGTCCGCCGAGCCGGGAGGAATAATGTCGGCACCCGCAGGGCAGCAGGGCGGCATCGTCGCAGTCGGCTACGGCGGGTCCGCGGCCGCCCAACTCGCTGTTCGCTGGGCCGCCGGCTACGCGGCCGCAGCCGGGCTGAACCTGCGCGTGGTCCATGCCTGGGTGTGGCCGGTCTTCACCAAGAACCTGGGCCCCGTCAAGGGCGTGGCCGGCAGCGGGCTGCGGCACTCCGCGGAAGCCATCCTCGCCGAGGGCGTCGAGCTGGCCCGCAAGGCCGCCCTCGAAGCAGCCGGAGCCGCGCCCCCGGGCATCCAGCGCGCCGTTTCCGACAATGAGCCGGAACGCCCGGGCCCCGCCGTCGATGGCCTGATGGAGGCCGGGCTCCCGGCACCCGTACTGCGCGACGCCGCCCGGGACGCCCGGCTGCTGGTGGTCGGCAGCCGGGGCCATGGCGCCGTCCTGGACCAGATGGCCGGCTCGGTCTGCATCGATCTGGCCGGCTCGGCACCCTGCCCGGTGATGGTGATCCGGCGCCCGCAACGCCGCGCTCACCCGGTCATGGTGGGCGTCGATGCCTCGCCCCGCAGCCCAGCCACGGTGGCCGAGGCCATCCGGCTGGCCGAAGTCCTCGGCGCCCCGCTGCACCTCGTCCACGTCGATCCGCTGCGCGGCGGGGCGCGGGAGGAGTACGGCCGCCATACCCGGCACCACGGCCAGGATCTGCTCGACCGCGCCATCGACGAGGCCCGCGGACGGGCGCCCGGGCTGGAGGTTTCCGGCGTCCTCCGCTTGGGCCACGGCGCCCGGGAGCTGCTCGACACCGCGGACGACGCCGACGTCCTGGTGCTCGGCACCCACAACCCTACGGCCGGACCCGGCAACACGGTCTCTGCCGTGCTGCACAAGGCGCGCTGCAACGTGCTGGTCACCCGCTAGCCGCCGCGAACGTCACCGCTTCGGACCGGGAGATGCTGCACAGAAGGAGGCCGCGGTGCGAGCCTGGCAAGTTGGACTTCCGGGGCCCATGTCCAGCGGGCCCCTCGTGGCCGCCGACCGTCCGGATCCCGTGCCCGGACGCGGGGAGGTCCTGCTGAAGGTGCGGGTCTGCGGCGTGTGCCGCACGGACTTGCACCTGGCCGAGGGCGACCTCACGCCGCGGCACCCCGGGATCATCCCGGGCCACGAGGTTGTGGGTGAGGTGATCGGGCACGGCCCGGGGGCGGGCAGGTTCGGCCCCGGCGAACGGGTGGGCGTGGCTTGGCTCGGCGGCACCTGCGGCGCCTGCCGGTTCTGCCTGCGCGGCCAGGAAAACCTCTGCCTGTCCCCCACTTTCACCGGCTGGGACCGCGACGGCGGGTACGCCGAGCTCATCACGGTGGCGGAGAACTTCGCCTACCGGATCCCGGAGATGTTTAGCGATGAGGAGGCCGCACCGCTCCTGTGCTCAGGCATCATCGGCTACCGTGCCCTGACCCGGGCCGAGCTCCCGATCGGCGGGCGGCTTGGCATCTACGGCTTCGGCGGCTCCGCGCATCTGGCCGCCCAGATCGCGCTCTACCGGGGTGCCCGCGTCTACGTCATGACCCGGTCCGCCCAGGCGCGCGCCCTGGCCCTGGACCTGGGTGCGACGTTCGCGGGCGGGGCCGAGGAGCAGCCGCCGGATCCCCTGGATGCCGCGATCCTGTTCGCCCCCGCGGGCGGGCTGGTGCCGGTTGCGCTCCGGGCCCTGGACCGCGGCGGGACGCTCGCCGTCGCGGGCATCCACCTGAGCGACATTCCGTCCCTGCATTACGCCGACGAGCTCTTCGAAGAGCGCCAGCTGCGCAGCGTCACGGCCAACACCAGGGCCGACGGCGAGGAGTTCTTCCGGATCGCCGCCGAGATCCCGCTCCGGCCCACCACCGTGGCGTACCCGTTCGAGGCCGCGGACCAGGCCCTGCTGGACCTGGCGGAGGACCGGATCACGGGGGCGGCCGTGCTGCACATGGAGTCGACCTAGGCCAAGCCGGGCCGCCGCCGTCGAACTCGCCGGAAAGGTGCGGGGTCGCCGCGACGTTAAGGCGATCTGGTGCGTATCCGGCGAACTCGCGGCTGCGGGCCCGCGCGTCAGTCGCCGCCGGCGCTGATCCCGAACTCGCTCTTCAGCCGCATGCGGGCGCCGCGCTCAACCAGTGTGGGTATGTAGGTCCTGATCCGGCCCGAATTCAGGGCGTCGAATTCCTCGCCGACAATCCCGGCGATGTGCACCCGCGGAACGTGCGGAAACCGGGCAGCCAGACGCTCGACAACCTGATCAATGCTGGGTTCATTAGCATCGTCCGTCACCTCTTCAGTGTGGAGCGGCCGGGTCCCGGCGTCAACGAATCTTCAGCCGGCAGGCGGCAGCAAGTGGCCGAGGCTCCGCAGGTAGGTGCCAAAGCCGTGCGGCGCCCTGGCGTGAGTCCGCCCGGAGGTCACGACCCGGATGCTGTCGGTCGCCGTGACCGTAAAGGCGCGGCTGCGGAGGCTGTGGACCAGTGTCCGGTCTTCTTCGGACGTGATCCGGGCGAACCCTCCGGCGGCAAGATAGGCGGACGCCCGGACCCCGAAATTCGCGCCGTAGATGTGGGGATGGTCCTCGCGGAAGGGGTGGCGTTCGCGCCAGCGCCGGAGCAGTTCAGGGTCCATTCCGGCGGGGTCCGGTTCCACGGATCCGAGCACAGCGTCGGCACCGGCTTCGGCGAACTCAAGCTGGCGCACCAGCCAGTTTTCCGGCACCCGGGAATCGGCGTCGGTGTTGGCCAGCCAGGTCCGGCCGGCCCAGGGCGGCGGCGTCAAGCGCTGGGCGGGCGGCCGCTGCAGGGCTACGCCGATGCCCGAGGCCCGGACGCCCGCAGCCCGGCTGGCGCCGGCGCTGCGGTATTCGACCTCCAGGGCGCTGAAACGCGGGTCCATGGCTGCATAGCCGGCCGTGATGGCGGCGGAGCCGTCCGTGCAACTATCCAGCACCACGCTCACGCCGGTGTCGACGTCGGGCCGGACCCTGTGCAGGGCGTCCGCGGACCGCTGAACGGCGAGCAGCGCCTCTTCCAGGTGGTCTTCTTCGTTGTGTGCGGGCATGACGACGGCGACCCGTTCGATGCGGTGCCCGCGCGGCAACGGCAACGCCGCCATCCGGGTCACCGCTTCCGTTCGGGGGCGTCCAGGTCCGGCGCACCCGGCGAAGCCTCTGGCGCCAGAAACACCTCGAGGACAAAGTCACGCTCCTGGTAGGTCCCGCCGCCGGTCCAGCCCAGGTGGCGCCGGGCCGCGGCGTGGACCGTGTCGCCGTCGAGTTCCCATCCGGAAATGGGGTGCCGCCAGTGGCACAGCGCGAGGGTCCCGCCAGGCATGAGCGAGCCCGCAATCCGGTCGAACAGTCCGGCGAGCTCTGCCGGCGAGAGGTAGTAGCCCACCTCTGAAACCACGATCAGGTCGAATGATCCGTTCGGCCATTCGTCCGGGACGGTCAGGTGGCGCGTCGTTGCCGCGGGCAGGTGCGCGAGCCGACGGGTGGCGCTGCTAAGGGCGGCGCCGCTGGCGTCCACGGCGAGGAAGCTTGCGCACCGTGGCGCGAGCTCCACGCTCAGGGTCCCGATGGAACAGCCGATCTCCAACCCCGCCTTGTAGCTGCTGCCGGGCAGCGCGGCGAGCGTGAGGGTACGTTTGCGCTGCTCGTACCAGCTCGAGGTGTAGTGCCAGGGATCCTCCTCCCGGGCGTGCACCGCGTCGAAGACGCGCTCCGCGTCGCCCGCGGCGAACGGGCCTGCGGACCCGCCGTCGGCCGGGGCTGCCGCAGCGGCGTACCCGCCATCGGTCGGGGCGGCCGCAGGATGCCAGGCAAACGTCTCCCAGGTCCGCTCAAAGTGCGCCAGGAAGGCAGGCGGCAGGAGCACCTCATCGCCCGGCAGGCCGGAGAGCGGCCGCACCTGGGATACATGTGCCGCCATGGCGGCGGCCTTGGACTCCAGCTCTGCCGGGCGCAGCGGCAGCCGGAACCAGCCGCGCCAGGCCCCATCGTCCGTGCTGTCTGAGTCATCTGGATCGTCCGGATCATCCGGTCCGGCAGCGCCGCCTGGTGCCGCCCACAACCAGTACCAGATGGGGTATTCGAGCAGGGCGTGACCCGCCGCGGCGCTGAGCTCGGCGGCAACGGATCCGAGGACGTCGTGATCGGTGTGTCCATCAGAGCGGTAGGGCGCCACGAGAACCACCTCGTCGGCGGCGTGCCCGCACGCCGCCGACGCCTCACGGACGGCCTCGCGGACCGCGGCCCGGATCTGCTCCCGGTGCCCGGCGAGTTGTCCGTCGGGCAGGCCCAGGCACTGCCACTCCACGTCCCCGCCCCCGTCCACGCCCCCGAAGAGGCGCTTCAGGGCGTCACCGAATTCCTGCAGCCGGACCCGGGCGAGCTGTTCCGGCGTCGTCGTTGGCGAGCCGGGGTGGGATCCTTCGCCCGCCGTGCACAGCAGCACGCGAACCGTGGCGCCGACGGCGTGCAGCCGGGCCAGGAGCCCGCCGGCCCCGAGCGTTTCGTCGTCCGGGTGTGCGGCCAGCACAATGAAGGCCCGGCCGGAGAGCGCCGCGTCATCCAGCGGCAGTTCCGGCAGCCCGGCGGCACAGCTGCCGGCCCATGCGGCCTCGCTGGTCCCGGCGTCGTTGTGGGTGAAGCTCACCACGGGTTGCCTCCGGTCATTGCCAGGGCGCCCAGCTGCGCGTCGTCGCGCATGGCGTGGTGCTGGCGGATGTACAGGGCGAGATCGGCCATCCGCTTTCCGTAGCGCTCATCAAAGGCGAGCGGGGCAGGACCCAGATTTTGGCTCACGAGCGTCTGGACGCGTTCGACGGCGGCGGCAACGCTGCCGCGCACCCGCAGGGCTTCCTTCCACGCACCGCGGTCCGAGAGCTCTCCGGAGTCGATCCTCGCGGCTGTGCCGGCCAGGTAGGCGGTCAGGGCGGCCAGCGTTCGGTCAATCTCGCCGAGGTGGGCCAGGGCAATCTGGTCCGGTTCCCGTCCGGCGTCAGCGGCGTGCCGCAGGGAGGCGGTGAAGCTGCGCGCCACGGCGACGGCGCCGCCGAACCAGCAGGCTGCCACGCCCATGCCGCCCCAGGCGAAGCCCGGGCGCTGGTAGTACCAGCCGGCGCCGCCGAGGGGCACAGCGGCGACGGCATCGAAGTGGACGGTGCCGCTGGGAATCTCGCGCAGCCCGCGGCTGGTCCATTGCGGATTCGCGAAGCCCACGCCCTGCGCGTGGAGGTCGACGGCGAAGGCGGCCCGGCCGCCGTTCTCCAGGTGGGCCGTCAGCACGGCATGGTCCAGCTGGGCGGCGAGCGAGCACCAGGGCTTGGACCCTTGCAGGATCCACCCGTCGGCGGCTTCCTTGGCCTCAAGCCGCAGGCCGGGCGCCTCGGCGGCGAACACCCCCCACGTCCCCTCGAAGTCGGCATCGTCGGGATCCGGGCAGTCCCTGCCGTGCCGTGCCGCGTCGTCTCCGGCCTGGGCCAGGATCGCCACGGCGTCCAGTTGCGGTTCCAGCACCCGTCCGGCGGCGACATCGACGGCGGTCACGGAGGCAAGCAGCTCCCACAGGAACGCGGTCCGGCCGTCCCCGGGCTTGGGCGCCGTCGCCGCTGCCGCCTTGGCCAGCTCCAGCAGCGCCGGGACATCGCCGACGGCGTCCTGCGCCTCGCACAGCAGTGGGCTGAGCGTCTCCAGGTCTGCGGCCGCGGAGCTGATCCTGACAGGGAGGGGGTGGTGGGAGGCGGGGATCCCGTTCATTTCGACTGCCTGCATTCCTTCGGGCTGGGCGGATTCGGGCTGTGCGGATCGGGCATGGGGCTGGCCAGGTGGCTGAAGTCCTGCGCGTCCGCGGCCGCGCCGCCATCGCTGGCGCCGTCGACAAACAATCTAAGCATACTTAGCACTTGATGCTGACCGGGCGCCGCACACGGGCGGCTGCCACCGGCGCCCGCGAGTCCTGGCGGACGATCCCTTGCCCCTAGTGGACGATCGCGAGGGCGAAGCCGTCCCAGCCTTTCGAACCCACGGTCTGGATCACGGTGCCGTCCAGCCGGGGGTCGTCCCCCATCATCTGGAGCGTACTGATGATGCCGGGGGCGTTCACCGGGTCCATCGATGCGTCCAGCACCGCACCTTCCCACACGACATTGTCCACCACGATAGTGGTGCCGGGCCGGCCAAGCCGGATGGCCCAGTCGAGGTAGTGGGGGTTGTTTTCCTTGTCGGCATCGATGAACACGAAGTCGAAGGGCGGCCCTGCCTCGCCTTCCAGCTCGCGCAGGGTGTCCAGCGCCGCCCCGACCCGGATGTCCACCTTGTGGCCCAGCCCGGCGTCGTCAACGTTCGCGCGCGCGACCCGGGCGTGCAGGGGGAGGTATTCGCAGGTGACCAGCCGGCCGTCGTCGGGCAGTCCCTGGGCCATCCAGATGGTGCTGAAGCCGGCCAGCGTGCCGATCTCCAGGACGCGGCGGGCACCGGAGAGCTGGACCAGCAATTTCAGGAGCTTGCCGGCGTTGGGGGCCACTTCGATGGGCGGCATGCCTGCCTCAAGGGCGCTGGTCACGGCGCGCTTGAGCGATCGGTCCGGGCGGACCACAGAGTCGGAGAGGAAATTCTCGACAGCGACCCAGGCGGGGGTGGACTGATGCTCGATCATGTCCCCAGTGTTCCAGCCGCCCGCGTCCGGCGGTAGCCTCCGGGTGCGGAATTCCCCCCGGGTTTGGGCGTGCGGTCCGGCCCTAGATTCCGGGCAGGGCTGGAATCTGCTGCCCGGTCCCGCCGGCGCCCTGTCCGTCAATGGCGTTTTCAAGCCGTTCCACTTTGCCTGTCAGCTCGCCGCTGTAGCCCGGCCGGATGTCCGCCTTGAGGACCAGCGAGACGCGGGAACCGTAGGCACCCACCGCGTCCGTGGCCCGTTTGACGACGTCCATGACCTCGTCCCACTCGCCCTCGATCTCGGTAAACATGGAACTCGTCCGGTTGGGCAGGCCCGACTCCCGGACGATCCGCACCGCGGCCGCGACGGCGTCGTGGACCGACGCGTCGCCGGGCGCCTGTCCGTTGGCGGGGTCACCGGAGGGTGCTACGGAAAATGCGACCAGCATGTGGTGGTTCCCTTCAGTCAGTCCGGACAGCGGGGGCGAAAATTCCAGGCTGTCCCGCATCAGTCTTTCACGGGATTCCGCGCCGGCAGCGCCCAGGCGCACCTCCGCCACCGTCACATAAATCATTACCCGCCGGTAACAGGTTCGCGCACCGCTCGCGTTGCTAACCTAGGCAAATGAACCGGGCAGTAGACCGCAGGCCGCTCCGCGCAGATGCCGCGCGCAATGTGGACAAAATCATCGCCGCGGCCCGGCAGTGCTTCCGCGAGCACGGACCCGAAGTGCCCCTGCAGACCATTGCCGTCACCGCCGGGGTGGGCCCCGCCACCCTCTTCCGGAACTTCGCCGACAAGGAAGAACTGGTGCTCGCGGCCCTGAATCGGCAACTCCGGCTGCAGGTGGATCCGGCCATTGATGAGGCCTTGGCCGATCCGGACGCCGCTGCCGGACTCTTCCGGGTCATCGATGCCACGATGCGTGTTGCCAGCGAAGAGGCCAACCTTCTCGGGGCGGTCGCCCACCGGCGCGGGCTGCTGGCCGGCATCACGGGCGGCCTGATAGAGTCCATCGCCGTGCTGCTGGGCCGGGGCCAGGGCCAAGGCACCCTGCGCAGCGATATTTCCATGACGGACATGTTCCGCCTGCTGGCTATGCTGATCGGCGTCGTGGACACCATGGAGGCGGGCTCCGACGCGTGGCGGCGGCCGGTGGCGCTGGTTGAGGACGCCATCCGGACGGAGCGGCCGGACCGGGCGTTGCCGCCGCAAGCCCCGCTGCAGGGCACCGCGTTCGACGCCGTTCTTGGCTAGGTCGCTAGGATCTAACCCATGAGATGGGAACCCGTTGCCGGAGTCATCGGCGGCGTACTGGTGGTCTATGCGGTCCTGCTGTTGCTGCTGTGGGCCTATGCCCGACGGCACCCCGAGACCGTCACCATGAAGGACGCCTTGCGGCTGCTGCCGGACCTGCTTCGGCTCATCCGCCGCCTGCTGGCTGACCGATCGATGGCGGTGGGCGTCCGGGTCCGCCTGGCACTCCTGCTCATCTACCTGGCCTCCCCGATCGATCTCGTTCCGGACTTCATACCCGTGATCGGTTACGCAGACGACGTCGTGATCGTGGCGCTGGTGCTGCGCTCCGTGATCTCCCGCGCCGGGGCCGACGCCGTCCGGCGCCACTGGCCCGGCACCGAGGAAGGCCTGGCCGTTATGCTGCGGCTCGCCGGACTCGGGACGCGGGTCTAAGCGCCGGAATATGATGGCCGGGCGGGGTTTGTCGCAACGTGTGAAAGCGATGCAGGGGCACCGACAGCCTGGTGCCCGGCGCTAGTCCTCGGCCGGCTTTTCTTTGGCCTCGAGAAGGTGTTGCTGAAGCTTCTCCTCGGCTTCCCGACGGCGGCGGGACATTTCGCGCATTTCCCGGGTGGACTCAGCCCCTCCAGAAACAAACGGCTCGTGCTGCTTGGAGCGCTGATCCTTGCGCGGCTCCGCGGCCTCCGGCTCCGCAGCCTCCGGCTCCGCAGCCTGCTGATCGGCAGGCTTCTGCTCCGCGGCCGGCTGGTCGCCGTCGTGTTCAGTCATGTTCGAATGCTCCCACGCGATCCCGGCACCAAGTAGGGACTAAAGACCATCCCCGCCGCACCCGCGGTGGGTTAGCGGGTCAGCGCAGTCAGGGGTCCCGCGGGCGGGTCAGTCCCAGCCCAGCAGCCGGAGCCCGGCGGCCGCGGCCGCGCCGGCGATCACCACCACCAGGAACGGCGCCCGGAACCACAGGGCAATGCCCGCCGCGGCCAATGCCCCCAGCCGGGCGTCCAGGACGAGCGACTGGCCCGAGGCGACGGCGTTGACCACCGTCAGGGATGCCAGCAGCCCGATCGTCATGGTCCCGGCGATCCTGGACGTCCGCGGGTTGCGGAGCAGGCTGGCCGGCACCAGGTAGCCGAGGAGCTTCCAGGCGTAGGCGAGCAGGCAGGAGAGCAGTAGCCACATCCAAAGGTTCATGCGTCATCTCCGGTGCGGTCGCCGCGGGGATCGCCGGCGGGGTCGTGATGGTGGTTGTGGACGTGGGTCTCCGCGTAGGGATCAACGTCGGGTTCCAGGCCCTCGTCGCTGCGGCCGTGGCTGAACCAGCCGATACCTGCCGCGACCATGGCGGCGACGAGGATCGGCACCCCCGGGGGCACGAACGGCACGGCCAGCACGGTGGCCAGCGCGCAGACCGCCGCGATGGCCACAGGTTCCCTGCCTTTCAGGCGCGGCCAGAGCAGGCCCAGGAAGGCCGCCACGGCGGCGCCGTCGAGTCCCCACTGTTTGGGATCCCCGAGTGCCCCGCCGGCCACTGCGCCGAGGGCGGTGAACAGGTTCCAGAGGACGAAGACACCGATTCCGGCGGTCCAGAAGCCGCGCTTCTGCTCATCGGGGTCCGTCTGCCCGGTGCTGGTGGCGGTCGACTCGTCGATGGTCAACTGGGCAGCGGCCAACTTGCGCCACCCCCGCGGCTGCAGCAGGGCATTGATCTGCATGCCGTAGATGCCGTTCCGCATGCCCAGCAGCGTCGCGGCGCTCATCGCGGCGACGCCGGACCCGCCTCCGGCCACCACGCCGATGAAGGCGAACTGCGAGCCGCCGCTGAAAAGCAGCAGGCTCAGGGCCATGGTCTGCCAGAAATCCAGGCCCGAGGTTACGGACAGCGCGCCGAAGGAGACGCCGTAGAGACCGGTGGCGATGCTGATCGACAAACCGATCCGCACCGCCGGCGACTGCAGGATTTTCACGGGCGCCGGTTCCGCCGCGTCAGGGTCCAGGCCCACGCGATGAGGGGCGCCTGGAGCGGGAGCCGCAGGGTGTGCACGCGTCGCCGGCGCGGCGTGCCCTCCGGCCCGTAGGCCTTGCGGAGGGCGTCCACGTGGCCGGAGAGGAACGCGGCGAACAGCGCCGTGACGCAGCCGGCGGCGGCCCTGCGGGTGGCCGGGACCAGGAGGCCGACGGCGGCGGCGGCTTCCAGCAGCCCGCTCGCTGCCACCCATTCCTCACGGGACAGGACGGCCAGGGGGCCGTTCGGCTGCTCGCCGGAGTCGTCCCGGCAGAGGACGTCGGGAACCACTTGGTGGAAAAATTCGGGATCGCGGAAGTGCTTGGCGGCACTGGTAAGCAGCAGCGCGCTCATCGCTGCCGCGGACAGCGTCTGAAGGTCCGGGCGGGACGAGCGAAATGGCATGCAACCACTCAACCACAGCGGCCACGCCGGCCGTAATCCGCCCGGAAACGCGAAGGGACCGAAGATTTCCGCCCAGGATCCGTGGAGCGGCCGGACGGTTACCGCAGGGGCCGGCTGTCCGCCATGAGCTGGGACAGGACCCGGGCCGGCCAGTTGGTGGTGATCTCGTGGATCCCGAGTTCCCGGCACCGGTCGACGTCGTCCTCTGCGTCGACCGTCCACACCCGGCACCGGAGCCCCGCGGCGAGCCAGCGCTGAACGGTCGGGGCGTGCGTGCGGACGTACCCGATTCCGGGGCCGGCAATGCCCGCCTCGGCCGCCGCCAGGATCCGTTCGCCCTCAGCCTGGGCAGCCTTCATCACGTTGGCCAGCGCCCCGCCGGTCAGGGCACCGAGGCCCAGTTCCTCCCGGAGGTCCGCCACATTGACGTCGTCGACCAGTTGGCAGACGGCCCTGGCCGGCACGGACTCCAGGAGGTGTTTTACGGCGTCGGGGCTAAAACTCATGAAGGAAACCGTGATGTTGTCCAGCATCGACGTCCGCGGATCCCAACCCTGTGCCCTCAGGACCTCGAGGGCCCGGTCCTCGAGCCTGAGCTGGTAGGGGCTCGGGTGTTTGAACTCGATCGCCAGGCCGATCCCGCGGCCCGCCGCGCGCAGGATGTCGAGCAGTTCCGGCAGGGTCAGGAGCTGCTCGGACCTGGCGCCGTAGGCGTCCGGGATCCGGGCTCCCTTCCACGAGGAGAAGTCCAGTTCCTGGAGCTCCTGCAGGGTCCGGTCAGCCACCTGGCCGGTGCCGTCCGAGGTGCGGTCCAGGGTGGCATCGTGCAGGAGCACCACGTGCTGGTCCCGGGTCAGGTGAACATCGCATTCCACGCCGTCGGCGCCGTCGGCGATGGCCTGCAGGTACGCGGCCCGGGTGTGCTCGGCGAAGGTTCCGCTGGAGCCACGGTGGGCATAGACCAAAGGCCGGGCGGCGGCGGACTCGTCAGTCGTCATGCTGCCACGTTAGCGGACCGCCCGTTTCCGTGGCGGGGCTAGGCTGGGCTCATGCAGGTGAATACTGAAACAACTTCCCTGACCGGTGCGGCGGGACGTCCGGGCGGCGCCCGGCCGGACGGTCCCCCCGGACAACGTTCCGTTGCCTCCAGCGACGCCGAGAAGGCCGCGGCGCTGCGCCGGATGAAGCTCCTGGCCCTCTCGCTCCTGATCGTCATGGCCGTGATCTTCATCGTCGCGTTCGCCTTGCAGAAGCAGTATCCGGGGTTCGAATACGTCCGCGCCGCGGCCGAGGGCGGCATGGTCGGGGCCCTCGCTGACTGGTTCGCCGTCACGGCCCTGTTCAGGTACCCGATGGGAATCAAGATCCCGCACACCGCGATCATCCCGCGGCGCAAGGACCAGATCGGCGCCTCACTGGGCGAATTCGTGGAAACCAATTTCCTCTCCGAACAGGTGGTTCAGGAGAAGCTGGCGTCCGCGGACATTGCGCGCAAGGCCGGCGCCTGGCTGTCCAGCCCCGGCGGTCCGGACCGGGTCGCGAAGGAGGGCGCCGCCGTCATCCGCGGCGCGTTCAAGGTCCTCAACGACGACGACGTCCAGGCCGTGATCGAGTCCATGGTCCGCAAGCACCTGCTCACCCCGCCGTGGGGGCCGCCGGTGGGCCGGCTCGCCGAACGGATCTTCGACGACGGGCACCACCACGCACTGGTGGACTTGCTGGTGGACCGCACCGTGGACTGGGTGCGGGACAACCAGGAGACGGTCAACAGGCTGGTCACCGACCGGTCCCCGACATGGGTGCCGTCGTTCGTGGACGGGCTGGTGGGCGACAAAGTGTACGTGGAGATCCTGAAGTTCACCCGCGCCGTGCAGTCCGATCCGCAGCACCAGGTCCGCCTGTCGATCGACAAGTACCTCAAGGAACTCGCGCAGGACCTGCAGCATGACCCTGTCATGATCGCCCGCGCCGAGGGCATCAAGGCGCAAGTGCTCGGCGACCCCGAAGTCCGCGAGCTCGCCTCCCGCACTTGGGACACCATCAAGACCGCCCTGCTCACCGCCGTCGATGACCCGCACAGCGAACTGACCGTCAAATTCAAGGCGGCCGTGCATGACTTCGGCACCCGGCTGCTGGTCGATCCCGAGCTCGCCGGGAAGGTGAACGCCTGGATCGGCGACGCGGCGGGCTACCTCGTGAAGACCTACCGCTCGGACATTGCGGGGGTCATCACGGACACCGTGGCCCGCTGGGATGCCGAGGAAACGTCCCAGAAGATCGAACTGCAGGTCGGCAGGGACCTGCAGTTCATCCGGATCAACGGCACGGTGGTGGGCGCCCTGGCCGGGCTGGCCATCTTCACGCTGGCGAGCCTGCTGTTCGGCTAATCCCTAGGCGAAACTCTCCAGCTCCACGCCGGCGGCTTCCAGCGCCGCCCGCACGGCCGCGGCCACGCTGACGGAGCCGGGCGTGGCCGCTTGCAGGCACAGCGAATGCAGCTCGATCCGGAGCACGGTGCCGTCCACCGCGACCACCTCGCCCTGCGTGGCGAGCCGGACGGCCCGTTCGGCGACCTGTCCGGCGTCCAGCAGCACGGCCCCTTCCTCTGTGCGCGGAACGAGGGTGCCGTCCGGGAGGTAGGCGCGGTCGGCGAAGGCTTCGGCGAAGACGGGGTGCCCGGCTTCCTTGGCGATGCCGAGCAGGGCTGAGCCGGGGAAGCCCAGGACGGGCAGCCCGGGATCGTAGGCCTGGATGGCGGCGACCACGGCGGAGGCCTGCTCGGCGTCGCGCACGGTGCGGTCGTAGAGCGCCCCGTGCAGCTTGACGTAGTCCACCGAGGCGCCCACGGCATGGGCGACGCCGTCGAGCGCTCCGAGCTGGTACAGCACCGCGCCGAACAGGTCATCGAAGGTCATGTCCAGCGAGCGCAGGCCGAAGCCGGCCAGATCCGGGTAGCCCAGGTGGGCGCCGACTTTGACGTCGAGCTCGTAGGCCGCCCGGCAGGTGTCCAACATGGTCACCGGGTCGCCGGCGTGCATCCCGCAGGCCACGCTGGCGCTCGTGACCAGCGGAAACATCGCGGCATCGTCGCCCTTGGTCCAGGTCCCGAAGGACTCCCCCAGGCTAGTGTTCAGATCCAAAACGTGCCGCCGTCCTTCGTTGAGGTCTTCGGGGCGCCGCTGTTCCGGGGCGCGTCCGGGGCCGAATCCGGCTGCGGAGCCAGGGATGTGTCGTAGAGCGCGGCCGGCCCGGTGGTTTCCGCCAGGGCCTGCAGTTCGCCCGGAATCGTGTCCGGGATGGGCCCGAATGCTTCCTTGGCGTTCGCGACGACGGCGCGGCCCATCACGCGGTTGCCGACGCCGCCGACGACGGCGCCGATGCCGAAGGGCAGGGCCCGGCCCAGCAGTGCCGTGCCTTGGGTCTTGAGCAGGGAGCGCAGGAACATCGTCTGCATCTTGGCGCGCACTGTACCGAAGCCGGCGAGGGGGATGCTGCGGGTGAAGGCCGCGGTCCAAGCCTGGGACGGACCCTTGCCCCGTCCCGCCGCCTGCCCGCTCAGCGAGCTCAGCAGCTGGGTGCCTTCCTCGCCCAGCATGACCGCCATGACCAGGGTGCTGGCCCTGTCCGGATCCACCATCCGCACGCCGTGCAGTTCAGCAAGCGCTGTGGAATACAGGGCAGTGGCTTCGAGGAACCCGACGGCCGCGGCGGCCGAAAGACCCAGTGCCGCCGCAGTTCCGACGCCCGGAATCACGGCCGCTCCGCCGACCAGCGCCCCGCCGCCGGTGACGGCCAGCAGGTAGTCGCGCTCCAGGATGGCGGCGAGCTGGGCCGCCGTGGCCTGCGGGTGCTTGCGCTGGAGCCTGCGGATGTTGGCCAGCACCAGCGGCCGCTGGACTTCAACCGCCCGCAGGAGCACCTTGTGGAGTCCGGGCCGGGGCCGGCCGGCGGCGTCGAACATCGCACCGTGGGCTGTTTGCTGGGCAATCTTCATTGCCGGGTTGCTGCGCTTGGCCATGATCGCCTCTCGTCGGAACCAAAAAAGTAAGTTCACTTAACACTAGGGCACGGCCCGGCAGACGGGGTTCCCGCTGGGCCCCGGAGCGTTCCGGCCCGGCCGCGCGGCCGGCTACTAGACTGGGCCCATGCCCGCCCTGCGAGCCCTCCGCCCCTTCGCGCACCGGGAGTACCGCGTGCTGATCACGGCGCTGGCCATCTCCATCTTCGGTTCCGGGATGTGGGCCGTCGCGATGGTCTACGAGGTGATCCACCTCGGCGGCGGACCGCTGGAGCTCTCGGTCGTGGCGGCGGCGGGCAGCGTCGGGCTGGTGACATTTCTGCTGGCCGGCGGCATCGCCGCGGACCGCGTGCCCCAGCGGCTCCTGATCATCGCGGTCGAGGGCGCCAACCTCGCCGTCGTTGCGACTGTCAGCGGGCTTGCCATGGCGGGCCTGCTGGAGCTCTGGCATCTGGCGCTGGGGGCCTTCGTGCTCGGCGTCGGGGCTGCGTTCTTCTTCCCCGCCTACTCGGCCATCCTGCCGCGGATCCTGCCGCCCGAGGACCTGCTGGCGGCCAACGGCCTGGAGGGGACCATGCGGCCGTTGCTGCAGCAGGCCGCCGGACCGGCCGTTGCGGGCATCCTGGTGGCGGCCCTGTCGCCCGCCTACGCCGTCACCGGGGTGGCGGCCTGCCACCTGCTGGCCTTTTCCATCCTGAACCTCCTCCACCGCCAGCCCGCGTCAGCGGCGGCGGTTCAGGAGGGACAAGGCCAACGGGCCAAGACGTCCCTGCGCCACGACCTCCGCGAGGGCGTCAGCTACACCGTCCGGACGCCCTGGCTGCTGTGGACCCTGCTCTGGGCCTGCATTTCCGTGCTGTTCCTGATCGGTCCCATCGAGGTCCTGGTCCCGTTCGTGGTCCGGGACCAGCTCGGCGGGGACGCGCGCATGTTCGGCTTCCTGCTCGCCATCATGGGCGTCGGCGGCGCCGCGGCCTCGCTGGCCACGGCCTCCTTCCCCCTCCCGCGCCGCTACCTCACCGTGATGATGGTGTCCTGGGGAGCCGGAAGCCTGCCGATCGCCGCCCTCGGAATCATGGACAGTTTCTGGGCCGTGGCTGCCGCCCTCTTCGTCTTCGGCGCCACCGGCGGCGTGGGCATGGTGATCTGGGGAACCTTGCTCCAGCGCCGGGTGCCGCCGCATCTGCTGGGCCGCGTCTCGAGCCTGGACTTCTTCGTGTCCCTAGCCCTCATGCCGGTCTCCATGGCACTCGCCGGACCGGCCGCCGAGGTGTTGCCGCTGTGGCTGATCTTCCTCGTCGCCGGGACCGTGTGCCCGGTGATGGCCGTCGTCGCGATGGTGGTGGCGCGGATGCCGGCCGATGAGCTGGCCCACCCGCTCGCCAGCGGCGACGAGCTCGCCGATGCCACGGCCCCTGCCGAGTCCTCCGGACCAGGGCAGCCCGGCCCAGAGCAACGCGGGGTCACCTAGCGCCCATGTCCGCGGGGATCATGGGCGCGAAGTGACCCGCGTTGCTTATACGGCGGCTCAGACTGCGGCGCGCACCACAGGGATCGACGCCGTCGGAAGGCCGCTGGGGAAGATCGTGAGCTCCGGGGCCGTGACGGGTGCCAGCGGGACCCGGACCGGGTCGCCGTCGACGGTGAGCAGTTCCCCGCGCACGTCGACCTCCAGCGGCGCGCCGTCACGGACGGTCAGGCTGATCGCACCCTGCTCCAGCCCGATGTGCAGGAGCCTGCCCTGGATCTTCAGGTGGAACTCGAGTCCGTCCCATTCGGCGGGCAGCCGCGGATCGAAGTACGGCACCGCGCCCTGGTCCCGCAGCCCGGCGAAGCCGCTGACCAGCGAGCTCCACACCCCGCCGGTGGAGGCGATGTGCACGCCGTCGATCGTGTTGCCGTGGGTGTCGTCAAGGTCGATGAACAGGGCGTGGGTGAAGTGGTCCAGCGCAGCCTTGCCGTAGCCGACCTCGGCCGCCATGATGCCCTGGACGCAGGCGGACAGCGTGGAGTCGCCGGTGGTGATGGGGTCGTAGAAATCGAAGGCGCGGCGCTTTTCCTCGGCGGTGAAGTCCTGCCACTGCAGGAACATGGCCAGAACGGTGTCGGCCTGCTTCAGGACCTGGTGCCGGTAGATCACCAGCGGGTGGAAGTGCAGCAGGAGCGGGTACTTGGACCGGGGCGTGGTCCAGTCCCACGGTTCCAGGGTCATGAAGTCGTTGTCCTGGGAGTGGACCTGGAGGTCCTCGTCGTAGGGCAGCTGCATGCGGTTGGCCGCCTGCTCCCAGAGCTGGCGTTCGGCGTCGTCGATCTCCGGGTGGTCCAGCGCCGCCGCGGCGCGCAGGTTGAAGCGCGCCATGACGTTCGTGTACAGGTTGTCGTTGACGACGGCGGTGTATTCGTCGGGGCCGGTGACGCCGTGGATGTGGAACAGCCCGTCCTTGCCGAAGAAGCCGAGCGAGACCCACATCCGGGCGGTCTCGATCAGCAGATCGGAGCCCAGGGTGGCCTGGAAGTCGGTGTCCCCGCTGGCCCAGATGTACCGGTTGGTCGCGAAGGCGATCGCGGCGGCGATGTGGAACTGCGCGGTGCCGGCCGCGTAGTAGGCGCTGGCCTCGAGTCCGTTGATGGTGCGCCAGGGGAAGAGGGCGCCGTCGACGCTGAGCTCCTTGGCGCGGATCTTCGCCTCGGGCAGGAGGTCGTGCCGGAATTCCAGGACCTGGCGGGCGTTGCCCGGGTTCGTGTAGGTCAGGTAGGGCAGCAGGTACACTTCCTGGTCCCAGAAGTAGTGGCCGTCGTAGCCGGAGCCGGACACGCCCTTCGCCGGGATGCCGGCCACATCGGCGCAGGCCGTGGCCTGCGCGAGCTGGAAGAGGTTCCAGCGCACGCCCTGCTGGAGCTCGGTCTGGCCCGCCACCACGATGTCGCTCGTGCTCCAGTAGGCGCGGTAGTGGTCCTCGCTCTGGGTGAAGATCTCGCTGACCGGTAACAAGGCGGCTTCGGCGCTGTCGGCGAGGTCGTCGGCGGCCTGGCCGACGGCGTAGGTGACGCTCTTCTCCAGCACGAACGGCACGTCCGCGCTGACGGCGAGCACGTAGCGGACGCTGCTGTCGTCCTGGTCCACCTGGGTGTCGAACGGCTGCACCCCGGCCGAGGTCCAGTGGTCTACGGCCATCCCGAGCCGCTGCTTGGATTCCGAGGCTTCCCAGGACAGGCGCAGGGAGCCGTCCCCGCCGTCGAGCCGCAGGGGCAGCAGCACGCGCCCGGCGTGGCGGCCGGAGCGGCGCGGATCGTGGGCCGAGTGGTCCTCCACCGGCTGGTCCTGGCGGTTGATGACCGAGGACGTGACGTCCGCGGAGATATCCCGGTCGGCCGCCACTTCCAGGCTGATGCCCAGCGCGCCGCGGGATGCGTAGCCGACGGCGCGGCGTTCGGTGGTGGTCACGGTCGCACCGGAACGGCACTGCCAGGTGATCCGGCACTCGTAGATACCCGTGGCGAAATCCACCGAGCGGCGGTAGTCCAGCACCGTGGACTCATCCAGGCTCAACGGCTCGCCGTCGATGATGACGGTGAAGTTGTTGGCGTCCGGGACGTAGAGGATCCGCTGGCCGGTGCGGGCGAAGCCGTAGGCGTTTTCCGCGTGCTTGATGTCCCAGGTCTCGTGGAAGCCGTTGATGAAGCTGCCGGGAAGTTCGGCGTCCGCGGCGCCCCAGTGCGCGCCGCGGATGCCCAGGTGCCCGTTGCCGAGGCTGAACAGGGTCTCCAAGGTGCCGGCATTGCCGGGGAGATGGACGGTCTCGACCAGCTGCCAGGGATCGTTGGGGAACCGGGCGCGGTCCGAGGTGATGAGAGCCATGGTTGGGGGTTCTTTCAGCGGGAGTGGGCAGTGGGCTAGGCGGTGGGCGGGTGAGGGGCCGGGTCAGAGCAGTTCGGCGAGGTCGTTGACCACTACCGTGGCCCCGGCGTCGAGCAGGGTCTGCCGGCCGGCGCCGCGGTCGACGCCGATCACCGAGCGGAAGTCTCCCGCGCTGCCGGCCTGGACGCCGGAGACGGCATCCTCCACCACGACGCACTCCTGGCTCGGCAGGCCCAAAAGCCGCGCGGCGTATTCGTAGGTGGCCGGGCTGGGCTTGCCGGGCAGTCCCTCGGCGACGGCGACGACGCCGTCGACCACCACCGGGAAGTAATCGGACAGCCCGGCGGCCTTGAGCACCGCCGGGGCGTTGCGGGAGGAGGAGACGACGGCGAGCTTGAGTCCGCGGGCCAGCGCGGCGTCGACCAGCCGGACGGAGCCCTCGTAGGGCTGGACTCCGCCGGCCTCGACGATGTCGTTGAAGACCTTGTTCTTGCGGTTGCCCAGCCCATGGACGGTGTCGTGCGCCGGCTCGTCGTCCGCCGGGCCCTCGGGCAGCACAATCCCGCGGGAGGCCAGGAAGTCCCGGACGCCGTCGAAGCGCGGCTTGCCGTCGATGTGGTCGAAGTAGTCGCTCTCACGGTACGGCGCGGCCCCGGGGACCGAGACCAGGAAACCGTCGAAGAGCTGCTTCCACGCCTGCTCGTGCACCACCGCGGTGGGCGTCAGGACGCCGTCGAGGTCAAAAAGGATGGCGGATGCACCGGAGAGCGCACCGGCGAGGCCGGAGGTGTCGGGAACTACAGTCATGAGTCGAGGTCCTTTCAGACAACGGGCAGGCAAGACGGTTTTGGTCAAAGCTTTGGTCTAAGGCGGTCAGTTCACGGCAGTCGGTCCAAGCGCTGTCCGGTGCGCCGTTCCGCTGCGACGGCGGCGCCGGCCTTTGCTGCCGTGTTGGGGCCGTCCCGGTGACGGGCACCGTCCAGATCAGCGGCGGCGCGTGCCCGTGCGCCCTACCAGTTTGGTGTCCAGCGGATGGTTCGACGGCGGACCGGCAGGCGGCGGATTGAGAAGTCCCGAGCGATGAAGTCTTTCAATCAGCAGGTTGGCGGCGAAAGCGCCCTGGTCGGCCACTGGCTGGGCAATAGTGGTCAGGCCCAGGAACCAACTCATCTGATGATCGTCTATTCCTATGATGGACGCGTTTTCCGGCGCTGACAAACCGAACCCCCGCATTGCCATGAGCGCACCGAGGGCTGTCTCGTCGCAGCCGGCGAAGATCGCGGACGGCATTCTGCGGTTTTCCACGAGCTCCATCATGACCAGCCTGCCGCCTTCGATGCTGGAGCCGGCGTGCTGTCGACGAGGCCTTGTAGCCGAGCTGGGCCGCAGCGTCGCCGACCGTTGCCTTGGTTTGCGTGGAAATGTTGGGGAGCTGCCGGAGGGCACGGGAGACGGTGCAGGTGGAGGGCCCGCACGGCGCCGCGACGTGGTGGATTCTCACGCGCGGGGTGTTGGCCTGCGGCACGGGCTCAGCCCTTTCTTCCCCCTGAAGTAGTGGGCCCGGTGTTCATGGCCGAGGTCGATTGTAAGCGCTTACATATTTGACATGCAAGTGGATGATCCCATGTCGGGCCAGTGTTTAGGCGCGCAGCTGGACGGCGGTTGGGCGGCCGGTTAATGGCCTGGTCAGTGGCTGCTCAGCGCAGGACGTAGTGCCGCAGGAAGGCGCTGACGTCGACGAGTTCGGCCTTCGAAATCGAGTGTCCCATGCCGGGGTAGGTCCGGGCCGTGAGCTGGGTGTTCCTGTCCAGCCACTCCTCGGTGTGTTCGGCGGCGGCGTCGTTAATCACGACGTCGGCCCTGTCCCTGCCCCAAAAGAACGGCGGCCTGGAGGTGAAGGATTCGCTCATAGTCAGGAGTTCGTTGTCCAGGACAAAACCCGAGAGCCCGACCACCGCGCGGAACTGGTCCGGCCGGAGCCGCAGAAGCGTACTGGCCATGGCCATCCCCTGCGAAAATCCGAACAGGCTGACGCTGCTGTGCCGGGACTTGACGGACTCGATCCAGGCGAAGACCGCGTTCGTGGAGGCGATGACGTCGGCAAAGTCGTGTGTGAGGAAGTAGTCCAGCAGGAACCAGCCGTGGTGGTCTCCGATGTCCTTGGGCCCGCGCAGGGCGGCGCAGCTGAACTCCGGCGGCAGGGAACCGAACAGCTTGGACATCCGGGACTCGTCGGTGCCGTAGCCGTGCAACATCACCAGCAGCGGTGTGCCGGCGCGCTCGTGTTCGGGTTTTGACCAGACGACCGTCTCCATGGGCCCAGCCTATCGAGCGCCGCCTTGTGCTCCGCGCAGCATCCTTGACCGGCCCCGGATTCCGAAATATCCCGGCCGCGCCGAGGTCGTTTCATTGAAACAGCAGGTGAGGCGTTGTAGCGTGACGCTGGACAGCATGCTTAGCATCACCAATTCCGTCCTCCGGGACACCAAGGAGCACGTCATGAGAATCGGTTCCGCAATCTTCCTCATTGCCATCGGCGCCATCCTTGCCTGGGCCGTTGCCCCGGGGCTGATCCCCAACGTGAACCAGGCCATGATCGGCTACATCCTGATGGCGGTCGGCGTTGTTGGACTCATCGCTTCCTTGGTCCTCGCCTCCCCCGGACGCGGCCGCACGCGCCGGGTCAGCGAAAGCCGCACGGTCGTGGACCCCAACACCGGCGAGACCATCACCCGCAATGAGAGCCGCGACGCGAGCCTCTAAGTTCCACCCGCGCCCCCTTCGCAGCGTGGAATCCAACGACCCGGAAGCCGGGCCGGACCCTGAGGTCTGGCCCGGCTTCCGCCATTTAAGGCGCAGACCCACAGGCGGAGCCACCCCACGCGCAGCACATGCCCAGCCCGCGGAACGAGCCATGGACATAACCCCAAAGTGCCCACCCCCCGGCCCGACCACTGGAGATGTCCCCCGGCACTCGGCCCGCAGCCACCCCACGCGCGGCACATGCCCAGCCCCCGGAACGAGCCATGGACATAACCCCACCCTGCCCTTTCCCCGGCCCCACCAATGGACATGTCCCCCGGCACTCGGCCCGCAGCCGGCCCCATCACTGGACATGTCCCCCGGCACTCGGCCCGCAGCCACCCCACGCGCGGCACATGCCCAGCCCCCGGAACGAGCCATGGACATAACCCCAAAGTGCCCACTCCCCGGCCCGACCACTGGACATTCCCCCCGGCACTCGGGCCACAGCCGTCCCCACCACTGGACATGCCCCCGACGCAGGCCAGCTTTCTGCGTTCATGTGGTTTTTCATTGACAAATCAACACGAACAAAGATAAAGTCAAATAATTCCACTTCATGTGACCGGAGTCACCGAAGCGGAAAGAGCGGATTTCGCGGTTGAGAAGGTCGCGGTAGAGAAGGTCGCAGCACAAAGGTTCCAAGCACCAACGCCCGGCAAGAACAAAAACCAAGTCAGCCGCAGTACGCAATGGAGGGTAAGTGTTCGCCGAAGAACGCCAGCAGCTGATCGTGGGGCTCATCTACGCCAGCGGCCGGGCCAGCGTGACTGACCTGGCCGAGCGCTTCAGCATCACCACCGAGACCATCCGCCGCGATCTCGCCGCCCTGGAAGCCGCCGGCAGCGTCCGCCGGGTGCATGGCGGCGCGGTCTCCCCGGACCGCTTCAGCACCACAGAAGAAAGCATCCTGGAACGGACCGTCCAGCGGCAGCCCGAGAAGACCCGGATCGCCGAGGCCGCCCTGGCCCTTATCCCCCAGGGCCTCACCGGCAGCATCCTGATCGACGCCGGGTCCACCACGGAGGCCCTTGCCGAGCTCTTGTCCGCCCGCGCCGCGGGAGCCGCCGCGCAGGGCACCGCCCCGGGATCCGGGTCAGACGGCGAACTTGTCGTCATCACGCACTCCCTGCCCATCGCGTCCAGGCTGTCCGGCGGACCCGGGATCGCCCTGCATCTGCTCGGCGGGAAGGTCCGCGGCCTGACCCAGGCCGCCGTCGGCCAGTCCACGGTGGAGGCCGCCCGCCGGATCCGCCCGGACATCGCCTTCATCGGCACCAACGGAATTCATGCAGCCTTCGGGCTGAGCACACCCGATCCTGAAGAAGCCGCTGTCAAGGCTGCCTTCGTCCAATCAGCGCGCCGCATTGTGGTGCTGGCTGATTCGTCCAAGCTGGGCGCGGAAACGCTGGTCCAGTTCGCCTCGTTGAAAGATCTGGACACCGTGATCACAGACACGCAACCCAGCCGGGAACTCGCCGACGCCCTCGCGGAAGCCGGAGTGGAGGTGGTGGTCGCGTGATTGTCACCCTCACCGCCAACCCCAGCCTGGACCGCACCGTGGCGCTGCCCGGCCCCCTCCTCCGCGGGGAAGTTCAGCGGGCCATCTCCGTCCGCCAGGAATCCGGCGGCAAGGGCGTCAACGTCTCCCGCGCGCTCGTCGCCTCGGGGCTCAAGACTGTCGCCGTTCTCCCCGGCGCCGAGGCCGATCCCGTCCTCGCCGGCCTGCGGGAGACCGACGTTCCGTTCGCGGCCCTCCCGATTGGCGAGCCGCTGCGCAGCAACGTGGCCCTCACCGAGCCCGGCGGCGTCACCACCAAGATCAATGAACCCGGACCGGTGCTCAGCGAGGAGCAGCAGGAGGCCCTGATCAGCCTGCTGCTGGACAACGCCCGCGGTGCCGCCTGGGTAGTCCTGGCCGGCTCGCTCCCACCCGGGGTTCCGGCCGACTTCTACGCGACCGTCACCCGGCGGCTGCGTTCCCTGTTCGACGGCGAGGCCGCACCACGGGTCGCCGTCGACTCATCAGGCGAACCCCTCGCCGCAGCGGTCTCCGGCGACACCTCGGGAAAACCGGACCTCTTGAAACCCAACGCCGAGGAACTGGTGGAACTGGCTGCCGCAGCCGGATTCGCCACGAACAAATCCGCCGAAGAACTCGAAGCGGACCCGGAGGCTGCAGCAGCTGCCGCGTCCGCCGTCGTGCGCTCCGGGGTGGGTGCCGTACTGGCCACCCTCGGCTCCAAGGGTGCCGTTCTTGTGACGGCCGACGGCGCGTGGCTGGCCACGCACCCGCCGGTGACCGCGGTCAGCACTGTCGGCGCCGGCGATTCCTCGCTGGCCGGATACCTGCTCGCATCCAGCCAGGGCGCCGCCCCGGTCGATTGCCTCCGTCAGGCGGTGGCCCATGGTGCCGCCGCCGCTTCCCTGCCTGGCTCCACTGTCCCGGCAGTCAACCAAACCACCCCTGATGCCGTAACCATCACGGCCCTCCGGAAGGATTGACAGTGACACAGCTCATTACCACCGAACTGGTCGAGCTCGACCAGAATCTGGGCAGCTCGCCCGAGGACGTGATCCGGCATCTGGCAGGCAGAGTTGCAGCCACCGGACGCGCCACCGAGGCCGAAGGGCTCTTCGCCGACGCCTTTGCCCGGGAATCCAAGACCGCCACGGGCGTCCCGGGGGGCATCGCGATCCCGCACTGCCGCTCGACGGCGGTCACCGAACCCACCCTGGCGATGGCGCGGCTGTCCCAGCCGGTCGACTTCGGCGCCAAGGACGGGCCCGCGGACATCATCTTCTTCATCGCCGCTCCTGAGGGCGCCGACCAAGACCACTTGAAGCTCCTTTCGAAGCTGGCGCGGTCGCTGATCAAAAAGGACTTCACGGCCAGCCTGCGCGCCGCGACCTCCCAGGCGGAGATTGTCGAGCTCGTCGAAGGCGCCCTGGCGGACAAGCCGGCCGCCCACACCCCTGCCGAAGCGACCGCCGCCGTTTCCGGTGCCGCCGCCTCAACTGCGGCGGGTGCTGCGGGAGAAGGTGCCGGCGCAACGAAGGCCAAGGGACCCAAGCGCCTCGTCGCCGTGACGGCCTGCCCCACCGGCATTGCCCACACCTACATGGCCGCCGACTCGCTCGTCGCCGCGGCCAAGGAGGTCGGCGTGGACCTGCAGGTGGAAACCCAGGGATCCTCCGGCGCCAAGGCCCTCGACCCCGCCGTGATCGCCGCCGCCGATGCCGTGATCTTCGCCGTGGACGTGGACGTGCGCGGCAAGGAGCGGTTCGCCGGCATGCCGGTGATAAACGCGCCGGTCAAGCGCGGCATCGACGAGCCGGACAAGATGGTCGCAGAAGCCCTCGCCGCCGCGGACAACCCGCACGCCCGCCGCGTGCCCCACTTCGGCGCCGAGGAGCAGGCCGAGATGGCGGCCGAGGAAAAGAGTGAGCACCTCGGCACGAGGCTGAAGAAGGCGCTGCTCACAGGTGTTAGCTACATGATCCCGTTCGTGGCGGGCGGCGGTCTGCTGATCGCCCTCGGCTTCCTGTTGGGTGGCTACAACATCACCGCCTTCGCGGACAAGATTCTGGCAGAGAACAGCCTCTTCAACTTGCCCACCGTGTACCCGGAACTGGCGTGGGGCCCGCTGGGCGCCTTCCTGGGTGCCGTGTTCTTCAAGATCGGTGCCCTGTCCCTGGGCTTCCTCGTGCCCGCTCTGGCCGGCTACATCGCCTACGCCATCGCTGACCGGCCCGGCATCGCCCCGGGCTTCGTGTCCGGCGCCGTTGCCGTCTTCATGGGCGCAGGGTTCCTCGGCGGCATCGTGGGCGGCCTGATCGCCGGCTACGTGGCACATTCGATCGGCAAGCTCAACGTGGCCCGTTGGCTGCGCGGCCTGATGCCCGTGGTCATCATCCCGCTCGTGGCGTCCATCGCTGCTTCTGGCCTGCTCTTCGTGTTCCTCGGCAGGTACGTCGCGGCGGTGACCATCGGGCTCAACAACTGGCTGTCCAGCCTCACCGGCGCCAGCGCCATCGCCCTGGGCATTGTCCTGGGCCTGATGATGTGCTTCGACCTCGGCGGTCCGGTCAACAAGGTTGCCTACTCCTTCGCCGTCGCCGGCCTGGGAGCCGCGTCCATCACCAACCAGGCACCGTGGCAGATCATGGCAGCCGTCATGGCCGCCGGCATGGTCCCGCCGCTGGCCATGGCACTGGCCTCGACCATCCTGAACAAGAGGCTCTTCAGCCTGGCGGAGCAGGAAAACGGCAAGGCCGCCTGGCTGCTGGGGGCCTCCTTCATCACCGAAGGCGCCATTCCCTTCGCCGCGGCGGACCCGCTCCGCGTCATCCCCGCCAGCATGCTCGGCGGCGCGGTGACCGGTGCCATCTCGATGGCGGCAGGCGTGGGGTCAAAGGCCCCGCACGGCGGAATCTTCGTCTTCTTCGCGATCGATAGCTTCCTGTGGTTTGTCATCGCCATCGCGGTTGGTACCGTCGTAGGCGCCTTCGCCGTGATCGGGCTCAAGCGCTTCGCAGTCAAGAAGCAAGTTGATACGGTGGAAACTGTTCCCGTAGCCGCCTGAACCAGTCCAGGACGATTTTTCCAAGCAGATACTCACAGCTGATAAACACCCAAGCTGACTTCAAGGAGCAGAAATGACCGAACGTAACGCCACCATTGCCAGCCGCGTTGGGCTGCATGCCCGCCCGGCCGCCATCTTCGCCGAGGCTGCAGGCGAGTTCGACACCCTCGACATCACGATTGCCCGCCTGGGCGAGCCGGAGGACGAGGCCATGGACGCCGCCAGCATCCTGTCGCTGATGAGCCTGGGCGCCTCCCACGGCGAGGTTGTGGTGTTGCGTGCCCAGGGCGAAGGCGCCGACGCGGCACTGGACCGCCTCGTGCAGATCCTTGAGACGGACCACGACGCCGAATAGCCTCACCTTCCGGCCCCGCGCCGGAACACCGGCAGCAGCAGAAGGCCCGGCCGCCCCGATGAGGGGCCGGCCGGGCCTTCGCGTTGCCGGGCCCATGCTGGGCTGGCCGGCCTGGCTGGCCCGGCTGGCCTGGCTGGCCCGAAACCGTGGCTGTTGTCAGTGAACTTAGTAAATGCTTGTCACCGCCGGACGGCGCGGCTAGTTTGGAATCCCCGGCGGCACCGTCCGCGGGCCGCCCAAGGGGTTCCCGGCCAAAGGAGATGATCGCGCAGCCATGCCAACGAAGAAGGGCGAGCCCCGCGGCTCAGAGAGCCCCAGCATCAAGGACCCCGAGCTCTACGAGAAGCTGCTCGAGGATGGCGCCTCCAAGCAAAAGGCTGCCAGGATCTCCAACGCCGCCGCCAAGCGGGGCCGCTCCGCAGTCGGCCGCAAGGGCGGCAAGGGCGGAGACTACGAGGACTGGACGGTGCCGCAGCTGAAGGAACGCGCCAAGGAGATCGGCCTCACGGGATACTCGGCCAAGAAGAAGAGCGAGCTCATCTCCGCCCTGCGGAACTCCTGATTAGGGTGGCCGACGGCGCCAGCCGGCATCCAGGCTCAGGCACGCTTTTGCGCCGTCTTCTCGGCCGTCGCTTTGGGAGCCGCCGCAGTCTTGGAGGCTGCAGAAGTCTTGGAAGCCGCCGCAGTCTTGGCAGAACCAGCCCTGGTGGCCGTGGACTTGGTGCCTGTGGACTTGGACGCCGTCGTCTTGGCGGCCGCCTTCGGGGCGGCCTTGGCCGCCGAACCGGAGGCCCCGGCAGGAGTCTCCGCGAGCCCTCCGCCGCGCTTTTTCTCGATGCTGCGTTTGAGGGCCTCCATCAGGTCGATCACTTCGCCGTCGCCCGCCTCGGCCGGAGCACCGAAGGTCTCCTCCGTATCCAGCGACTCCCCCTTGTCCAGCTTCGCCTCGATCAGCTGGCGCAACTGCTCCTGGTATTCGTCCGTGAACTGGTCCGGCTCAAAGTCGGAGGCCATGGACTCAACGAGGGCGGCGGACATCTCGCGTTCCTGCGCCGAAATCCGGATGGAGGTCTCGAGCGCGGGAAAGCTGGCCTCGCGGACTTCGTCGGCCCACAGCAGCGACTGCAGCACCAGGACCTCGTCGCGAATCCTCAGCGCGCCAAGCCGGGTCTTGTCCCGGAGCGCGAACTGCACAACTGCCACGCGGTCCGTGTCCTCCAGGGCGCGCCGCAGCAGCACATAAGCCTTGGGCGACTTGGAGTCGGGTTCAAGGTAGTAGCTCTTTTCGAACATCATGGGATCGAGCTGGTCGGCCGGAACGAACTGGACCACTTCGATTTCATGGCTGTTTTCCGCCGGGATGGACTTGAGCTCGTCGCGGGTCAGGACCACCGTGCGGCCATCGTCCTCATACGCCTTGTCGATGTCCTCGTAATCGATGATCTTGCTGCAGACCTCGCAACGGCGCTGGTAGCGGATCCGGCCGCCGTCGGCGTTGTGGACCTGGTGGAGACTGATGTCGTGGTCCTCGGTGGCGCTATAGACCTTGACCGGCACGTTGACCAGCCCGAACGCTATTGCGCCTTTCCAGATGGCTCTCATGGATCAAGTGAACATCACAGTTGCGCGGAGGTGAAGGGTTTTGCCCAACGGTAAAGAGCGCGTCCGGGTGGACGGACGCGAACTGGTGCTCACCAACCTGGAAAAAATCATGTACCCGGAGACGGGCACCACCAAGGCCGACGTCCTGGCCTACTACGCCGCCGTCGCCCCGGTGCTGATCCCAGCCGCCCGCAACCGTCCGGCCACCCGGAAGCGCTGGGTCCACGGCGTCGGGACCGCCGACGCCCCGGGAGAGATGTTCTTCCAGAAGCACCTGGACCATTCAACGCCGGGCTGGGTGCCCCGTGCCGCCATCACGCACAAGGACCGGACCATCCAATATCCCCTGGTAAATGATCCCGCCACCCTCACGTGGCTGGCCCAGATCGCGGCGCTGGAGATCCACGTGCCGCAGTGGCGGGTCGATTCCCACGGCAATGCGTCGCCGCCGGACCGCCTGGTGCTGGACCTGGACCCGGGCGAGGGTGCGGGACTGGCGGAGTGCGTGGAGGTGGCCGGGCTGGCCCGCACCATACTGCAGGACGTGGGCCTGGACCCCGTGCCCGTGACGAGCGGCAGCAAGGGCATCCACCTCTACGCGGCCCTGGACGGGTCCCAGAGTTCGGACCAGATTTCCGAATTCGCCCGCGAACTGGCCCGCTCGCTCGAAGCAGACCACCCGGATCTGGCCGTCAGCGACATGAAAAAGACCCTGCGCACCGGCAAGGTGCTGGTGGACTGGAGCCAGAACAACGCGGCCAAGACCACCATCGTGCCGTACTCGCTGCGGGGCCGGCTCCGGCCTACGGTGGCCGCACCGCGCACGTGGCGTGAACTCAGCTCCCCGTCGCTGCACCACCTGGACTTCCAGGAGGTGATGAAGCGCGTCGCGGCCGGCAAGGATCCGTTCGCCCCGGTTTCCGGCGGCCGTCACGGCGACGGAACCGCGGCGGCGCACGCGCCGGAACACCGGGCAGACCACCGGCTCGGCGGACGGGCTGGAATCTCGCCGGAACAGGCCGGCGACGGCGGCGACACCGACCCTCGGCTGGAAAAGTACCGCACCAAACGGGACAGGGCGGCCACTCCCGAACCCTTCACGGCCGAACGGCACCAGGCCGGCGACGACGGCGGGACACGGCAGGAGAAGTTCGTCATCCAGGAACACCACGCCAGCCGGTTCCACTACGACTTCCGGCTGGAACGCGACGGCGTGCTGGTGTCCTGGGCCCTGCCCAAGGGCGTCCCGGCCAGCAAAACCACGAACCACCTCGCGGTCCAGACCGAGGACCACCCGCTGGACTACGCCGACTTCGAGGGTGTCATTCCCAAGGGCCAGTACGGCGCCGGGACGGTCAGCATTTGGGACCACGGACACTACGAATGCGAAAAATGGATCGCGGGCAAGGAGGTCATCGCCACCCTGACCGGCGTGGAGGGCGGCGGCCTGGGCGGGCCGCGCAGGTTCGCCCTGATCCACACCGGCCAGGCCGATGACCAGTGGCTGATCCACCTGATGGACCCGGCGGGCTCGCAAGGCCATCCCGGCGCGCGCCGCCCAACCCGCACCGCGGACGACGCCACGGAAGACACCGCGGATGAGGCAGGCGCCGACGCCGACAAGGCAGAGGACGGCGGGGGCCAGGGTGACGGCGGAAAGGAAAACGGCACCGGCGCCGAAAGTGTGCCCGACGCCTCTGGGTTCAGCCCGATGCTGGCCACGTCCGGGACCCTGGCGGATCTTCCGGACCTGGACTGGCAGATCGAGCTCAAGTGGGACGGCGTGCGGGCACTGGTCATCGGGGACGCCTCGAAGATCCGGCTCATCAGCCGCAACGGCATCGACATGTCCGTGAGCTACCCCGAGCTCACGGACCGGTCCCTCTGGCCGTATCAGGGCTTCGTCGCCGACGGCGAGATCATCGCCGTCGGGCGCTCCGGCCGGCCTGACTTCGGGCTGCTGCAGGGCCGCATGAAACTGAGCAAGGCCGCCGACGTCGCCAGGGCGCAGGAGTCGACGCCGGTGCGGCTGATGCTGTTCGATCTGCTCTTCGACGCCGGCCAGGACCTGCGGCACCTGCCGCTCAGTGAGCGCCGCCGCCGGCTGGAACAGTTCTTCCGTCCTTCCGCCGCCCCGGTTGAACTCTCCGGCGTAATCGACGGCGACGTCGCGCACATCCTGGAAAGCGCCGCAGAGCTCGGGCTCGAGGGGGTCATGGCCAAGCGCACGGGCGGGCGCTATGTCGGCCAGCGCAGCCGGTCGTGGCTCAAGCTCAAGGTTGAACGGACCCAGGAAGTGGTGGTGGGCGGCTGGCGGCCCGGAAAGGGCGGCCGCCGGGAATCGGTGGGCTCGCTGCTCCTCGGGATTCCGGACGGCTCGCAACTACGTTACGTGGGGCGGGTGGGCAGCGGCTTCAGCACCCGTGAACTCAAGGAACTCAGGCAACAACTCGACGCCCTGCCACGGAAGACCTCCCCGTTCCGGGAGGTGCCGGACGCTGACGCCGCAGACGCCAACTGGGTGAGCGCGAAACTCGTCGGCGAGGTCACCTTCGGGGAATGGACCGGCAGCGGGAAGCTCCGGCACCCGGTGTGGCGCGGCTGGCGCCTGGATAAGACGCCAGCCGACGTCGTGGCCGACCCTGCCGCCGGCCCCTAGTCGTGGGGGCCGGTTGTGATGGGGCTAGTCGTGTGGGGCTAGTCGTGGTGGGGCATCTGAGGACGGCTCTGCCGGTGAATGGCGCCGGCGGACACCTGCTGGCCCTGCCGCCCGCGGCCGGCCTCGCGGTCCTTGGGATGACGCTGCTTGCCGCTGCCGTCCGGCCATTGCTGTCCCTGCGCCGCCGGGGGAACGTGAGACTGAGTCTCCGGTCCGGGGGCTTCAGCCATGGACTGCGCCAGATGGCTCGCGACCTCGGGCTCGATTTCTTCTCCGAACTGATGATCCGCCATTGATCTTCCTTTCCGCTGTAATTAACCGCCGTGAAATGAAGTGTCCATCAATCGTAGGACTGCCCGGATGAGATGTCTGTAGCGCCCGCCGCCGGACTTTCCGCCGGCCCGAAACCGGCCAGAAACCCCCGCATTTGAGGGCTGGCGCGGAAAATTTTGGCCGCGGCGCCGCAGGGATGGCCGCTTCCCAGTAACCGCGCGGCGAAAGCGGGCAAAACAAATTAGCGAATTGCCCCCAAATAGCACCCGAAATGAGCGATCATACGGCACGTAACTCGGAAACTCCAGAGAATTCCCGTAAAATTGATAGCCTGCCCAGAGCGGGGCAGCTACAAGTCGCAAGCAAATGATCTCCCTAGGAGCCTCCCAAATGCCCACAGACCGAAGCATGACCGACTCTTCAGCAGGCGTTATTGACGCCCGCGGAACCAACCAAGGCGCGCCCAAGGGTGTGAAGAAACCGAAGCTACGTCGTCGTCGACTCCGCGAGTCCGACGTCAACGTTGTCGACCAGCCGATGCTCAAGAAGGCGCTCGGCGGCACCATCGTGGGTAACACCATGGAGTGGTACGACGTCGGCGTGTTCGGCTACCTGATCACGACCATGGGACCGGTGTTCCTGCCGGAGGCGGACAAGTCCGTCCAGACCCTGTTCCTGCTGGGAACCTTCGCCGCCACCTTCATCGCCCGCCCCCTCGGCGGAGTCGTGTTCGGCTGGCTGGGCGACAAGATCGGCCGCCAGAAGGTCCTCGCCGCGACCCTGATGATCATGGCCGCCAGCACCTTCGCCGTCGGGCTCCTGCCCGGCTACGCACAGATCGGCATCTGGGCCGCGGTCCTGCTGGTCCTGTTCAAACTTATCCAGGGTTTCTCTACCGGCGGTGAATACGCCGGCGCCACGACCTTTGTGAGCGAGTACGCCCCTGACAAGCGCCGCGGCTTCTTCGCCAGCTTCCTGGACATGGGCAGCTACCTCGGCTTCGCCCTTGGCGCAGCCCTCGTTTCGGTGCTGCAGCTGACCCTCGGCCAGGACACCATGGAGCAGTGGGGCTGGCGCATCCCGTTCCTCCTTGCCGGCCCGCTCGGCCTGATCGCCGTGTACTTCCGGAGCAAGATCGAGGAATCCCCGCAGTTCCAGGCAACCCTGGATGCCCAGGAGAGCGTCGCCAAGGACGCAACCGCCTCGGACACCGCAGCCTCCAAGGGCCCGGTGGGCATCGTGAAGGCGTACTGGCGCTCCCTCATCGTCGCGATGATCCTGGTCGCGGCAGCAAACACCGCCGGCTACGCACTGACTTCCTACATGCCGACGTACCTGACCGAGTCCAAGGGCTACGACGAGCTGCACGGCACACTGCTGACCATCCCCGTGCTGGTCATCATGAGCCTCTGCATCCCGCTGACCGGCAAGCTCTCTGACCGGATCGGCCGCCGCCCCGTGCTGTGGATCGGTGCCATCAGCACGGTCGTCCTGGCCACCCCCGCGTTCCTCCTGATCGGTATCGGTGAAATCTGGTCCACGCTGGCCGGCCTTTCCCTGATTGCTTTCCCGGTGACGTTCTACGTGGCCAACCTGGCTTCGGCCCTGCCGGCCCAGTTCCCGACGGCCAGCCGCTACGGCGCCATGGGCATCGCGTACAACTTCTCGGTGGCCATCTTCGGCGGCACCACGCCGTTCATTGTTGCCGCCCTGATCACCGCAACCGGCAACGACATGATGCCGGCCTACTACCTGATGGCCACCTCGGCGATCGGCGCAGTAGCGATCTACTTCCTTAAGGAATCCGCCCAGATGCCGCTGCCCGGCTCCATGCCGAGCGTGGACACCCAGGCTGAGGCCCGCGAACTGGTCGCGACGCAGGACGAGAACCCGCTGATCGACCTTGAGCACATGGACATGCCCATGGTTGCACCGGCCGTAGATTCCACCGCAGGGCGCGGGGAAGCCGAGAAAGTCCCGGCCACAGTTTGAGCCTGCCGGTCCGACCGGACCCGGCAGCAGTAGCCCAGGCTACGTAGCTGACAGCCCCGCCCTTTGAGGCCTGTTCCGCATGTTGACCCGTTGGGGAAGCATCCGGAACAGGCCTTAGGCGTGTCCACACCACATTCAGTCCCGGGGAACCCGGGAACCCCGAGAAAACAGAGAAAGCCGAGAGGCAGTTGCGATGTCCCTGCTGCACCACATCCGCTCGCTGCACAGCCTGGCCCCGGCCAACAAGGACCACGTGTCTGCCTGGCGGGTGGCGATCAGCGTGGCCGTTCCGACGCTGGCGCTCTTGGTGGCCGGGCGTCCCGAGCTGATCGGCTACGCCGTTTTCGGCGCGCTGACGGGCATGTACGGGCGCACCGAGCCTCATCAGCTCCGGCTCCGCCATCAAGGCCAGGCGGCCATCCTCCTGCTCGCCGGCGTGGGAGTCGGCGTCTTCCTCTCTGTCCATCACATTCATTCGTGGGCCCTGGTGATCACGGAGGCCGCGTTTGCCGGCGCGGGCTCGCTGTTCACGGACAGGACCGCCCTGAAACCCGCCGGCCCCTTCTTCGGGATCCTGGCCCTGGGCGCGTGCGCGTCTGTTCCCGCCGCGGTCCCGTGGCAGACGGCTGTTCTTATCGCCGCCGGATCGGCCGCGTTCTCGATCATGGTCGGCTTTGGCGGCTGGTTCCGTGGCCGCACCTGGCAGCGCGGTTTCCGGCGGGACGTCTCGGTGCTGCGCGGGGCAGGCCGGCGGGCGGCGTGGCTGCATGCCGCCCGCTACGTGAGCGCAGTCGGCGCCGCCGGGACGATTGGGGTCCTCAGTGGCAGCGGCCACCCGCATTGGGCCATGGCCGCGGCGGCGGTGCCGCTCGCTGGGGCCGATCTGCCGAGCAGCGTGTACCGCGGCGTCCACCGGATTGTCGGCACACTCCTGGGACTGGTGGTGGTGGCCGCCGTCCTCTTCCCGTGGCCGGGGTCGCCGCTGCTGGCCTTCCCCGGCCATGAGGCTGCCATCCTGGCGTGCCTGGTGATCGTCCTGCAGTTCAGCACCGAGCTGTTCATGGCCCGGCATTACGGCCTCGCCATGGTCTCCTTCACCCCGGTGATCCTGCTGGTCGGACAGCTTGCGGCGCCGGCCGATCCCCGCGTCCTCGTGACCGAACGCGCCGTCGAGACACTTGTCGGCGCCGCCGTCGGGATACTGGTGGTTGTGCTGATCCGGCACAGGGGCCTGAGTGACCCTGAAGGAGGAGCTAGCCCCTGATGTACCCGACGACGTCGACGACGGCCTGGACACTTCCGGTGGAAGTGTTCCGGATGGTTACCTTCCCGTCCGCGCCGATCGGGACGATGGCGAAGTTGGCCATCGTCTGGTCCTTGCCGTAGTTGAGGCTGGATGTTCCGGGCGCCGTTTGACCAGCCGGGTACGCAGTCACGAAGCCGAAGGACTTCGCTTCCGTCACTGTCAGGTTGACCATGGCGGCCCGCGCGTTATTCGGTATGCCTTGGGCTCCGGCCAGCCTGACGCTGACTTCGCCGCCGGCCCGCACCGGCCCCTGGCTTTTCCGGGTGTCAAGGAAACGTTTCGGGGGGATCGTTTGCAGCGTGCCTGGCGCTGTAGCGTCGCCCGCGAGGAAGTAGCCCATGACGTCGACTATCACCCCTACATGCGTCGGTGAGGTATTGGCGATGCTGATTTTCCCGTCGGCCCCAACCGGCACGACAGCCAGGTTGTGGTTGTCGCCCCTGGCGGCGTCGTAATTGACCGTGGACGTGGCCGGCCGCGCCGTTCCACTGGCAAACGCGCTCAGATACCCGTAGGTGCTTGAAACACCGTTCTTCGACGTCCGCGCGGCAGTCAGGTTGACCACCACAGCGCTGACGCGCGCTGGGATATCGAACATCCCGGCCACCTGGATGTCGCGTTGCCCGTCCGCCGAAAGCCCGTCCGTGCCCCGGTAGTCGGCCAGACGCTGGGGCGGCATCGCCGCGAATGCTCCGGGGTCGCGCGGCACCCCTCCCGTGAAATAGCCTGCGACGTCGGCCACCATGTGGGCTGATCCGCTGCCGATGACGTTTCGAAGCGCTATTTTGCCGTCCCGCACCCCAACCACAACATAGTTGGGGATGGTTTGCCCCGCCGAGTAGTTGACGTTGGAGGTACCCGTGAAGCGGTCGCCGGAAGCTGTGGCCGAGACGAATCCGGCGGCCGATGGCTCAGTGACTGTCAGGTTCAGTGCCACGGCACTGATATCGGCCGGTATTCCCGCCATGCCCCCAACCTGTACGAGACGGCTGGTCTCGTCTGGCAGCGGCAGCCCAGCCTTCCGTGTGTCCAGGATCCGCACCGGTTTGATGGCGGTGAATTTGCCGGCTGCCGCCGATGACCTCGAGGCGGCGAACGACAGTACCCCCGCATTAACGGACTGCCCGTTGCGGACGGAGATCTTTTGTGCGCGGGTGGGCTCCCTGACATTTCCGGAGTAGAGCGGGTCTGGATCAAAAACCGATTCAGGGTACTCCAACTGTGTCTGCAGGGTGTAGTCCCCGTCGGGAAGCCCTGCCAAGGTGAAGTGGCCGTGTTCGTCACTCGACGCAACCCGCGTCTCAGTCTTTCCCGTTGTTGGCTCGGCGATCACCGTCGCCGACGCATATTCTTGTCCGCGGAGTCCGAGGAGCGTTCCGGAGATTTCGCCACCGCTGAACATCTTTGCGTTGATGTCGCCAGTGGTCTTGCCTGCTCTGACAACCACGTCGGTACCCGCAGACTGGCCCAGGTTTTCTGGGATCTGCGGATAGAACTGCGCCATGGCGGCGGGTTCTGAGCCGCCCCAGAAGCGGAGTTTGTAGCCCCCGGGGTTCAATCCTCTGAGTGTGTACCTGCCGGTTGCATCAGAAGGTCCTGACTTGGCTTGGCGTCCCGATGACTCCAGCGCAGAGACCCATGCCCCAGGCGCTCCCGAGACGAGTCCTGTGATGGACCCGCCGCGCTGTATTTGGAGTTTGATGCCCTTGCGTTGTTCTCCCTCTGCCATGGCTACGGTGTCTCCCGCAGTCATGTCTCCGGCAGCCGGATACCAGGTATCCGCCAGGGGGGAGTCGTCAGCTCTCGTTCCGAACCTGATCCTGACAGCGCCGGCGGGAAATGCCGGCACGGCAAATGCCCCGTCTGCGCCGAAAACGGTTTGAGCGAGCGTCGTGCCGTCTGGAGCATGGACTGAAACGAAGCCGGGCTCAGGAACGCTACCGGCGGGAAAAACTGCGGTTCCTTGCAGACTTGCGGGCTTCCGGAGCGTAATGTCCAGCCCACCGGTTTGGCTCGCCGTAGCCACATCGATCTGACGCGCGGCAGCCTTGTCCGCGGCGCCGCCGAGCCAAGTTTCGAGGAGGCCGGTGCCACCTGGCACAACTCTCAGCGTGTACGTGTTCGCTCCGAGGCCAGTGATCCGGTAGCTCCCGTCGGCACTTACGGGAGCAATCCGAGCGGTTTGTTTGTCCGCCGGGACCCAGCGTTCTTGAAGCCAATAGTCGGCCGCGACTGACAGTTGGCTTACATCAACCCCCGGCGGCACGGTGATCTTCCCCGAGACGCTGGCTCCGACACCCATCTGAACGTCCACGTTGTCCAGATCTGAATCGTTGACGGAGAGAATCGTGGCGTCCTCCTGGCGCGAAACGTTCCCGTACCAGGTATCGGCCAGGCCGGTTTCACCGGCCAGGACCTTGATAACGGCGGATCCAATACCGTAATAGGAACACCGGAACCGGCCACTTTTGTCGACCGGAACTGGATCATCGAGGCCGCCCTGGGGCCCCCTGATGTGTACCTGCAACTGGTCGAGCCGAGTGCCCGGCGGCGCCGAAATGGTCCCCTGGAGATAGTAAATAACACGATCGTTGGCCCCGGCGGAGCCGCCGGCGGACGCCACGAGCGCCAGTAAAACCCCAACCGCCATGGCTGTTCCACGTCGAAATACGGTCCGCAGCGTCATGCTGCCGCCTTCCTAAACGGCGGCATCAGCCGCTCTCCCCCATGAGCTGCCAGCTGCAACTTCGGACAGTCTAGGTCAGGGGCGGGAGGGTGTAAACGATTTGTGAGAGCCGACTTTGCAGCCGCACTCCCTGAGTAATCCCAGCCGCTGCCCGCGCGTGATCAGGCCCCGGCGGCTACTTGGCGCGCCGTGCCGGCCCCGCGACGAGACGTGAGGGCAGCACCCGCGAAACCGAGGTCAGGACCTTGTAGCGCTTGCTCGGGATCGAGACTGCCTTGCCCTTGGCGTTGTCCGCCAGGCCCTCGCTGACCACCTGCCTCGCCTCGAGCCACATCCAGCGCGGCGTCGCGGTCTTGTCCATCCCCATCCGGTCGTGGAACTCGGTGTGGGTGAAGCCGGGGCACACGGCGGTGACCTTCACCCCGCGCGCCGCGTAAGCCATGTTGGCCGAACGCGAGAAACTCAGCAGCCAGGCCTTCGCTGCGGAGTACGTTCCGCGGGGCAGGAAGGCCGCCACGCTGGCGACGTTGATGATCCTGCCGGACTGGCGCCCCAGCATGCCTTGCAGGGCGGCATGGCTGAGCTCCATGGCGGTTTCGACATGGAGCTTCAGGTGCTTTTTCTCCTCGGCAATGTCGTTGTCCTCGAAGGGCCGCAGCAGGCCGATTCCCGCGTTGTTGACCAGGATCTCCACCGGCCGCGCGGGATCGCTGAGCCGCGCGACGACGGCGGCAATCCCGGCGTCGTCGGTCAGGTCCGCGGCGATCGTCTCCGCAGCGGTCCCGTAGCTGTTCTCCAGTTCCGCCGCTGTGGCCGCGAGGCGTCCGGCGTCGCGGGCCACGAGCACCACACGGTGGCCCTGTTCGGCAAGCTGGCGGGCGAACTCGGCGCCGAGGCCTGCTGTCGCGCCCGTGATCAGGGCGGTGCTGCCCGGTGTAGAGGCTGTTTGTGGGTTCATAGCGACAGCCTAGCCTCGTCCGGGCTCAGGCCAGGGCCGTGTCTTGCGCCAGTTCGTCCCCTGCCGGGTCCTCCCCATCCAGCAGGTGGCGGTTCTGTAGCTCTTCAGCCGCGAGTTCGTACCAGGTGTGCGCCCCGAAAGACGGGGTGGTGGTGTCGAGGTGGCGGTACAGGGCGTCCGCGAGCCGGCACAGCGCAGTGTCGGACAGGGCCCGGACCGTGGCCACAGGATCGAGCGTCCCCTCGAAGTACTCCGAAAGCGCCAGTCCGTTGATGGCGCCAAAGTCGTTGGCGCTGCCGGTTTCCGCGGCCAGAGGGCTGTTGGCCTCCCCCAGCCCCGAGTCGAGTCCGGAGCCCGGCCCGACGTCGAGCAGTCCGGCGGATTCGCTGTATCCGTTCCCAGCGACGGCGACCGGGGCCGGGCGGTAGCCGGTGTCGAGTTCGGCGAGGACTTCGGCGTCGGCGCCGGCGTGCAGGAGGCAGATAGGCAGCACGGCCGGCTCGTCGAGGGTGAGCCGGAACGGCACAGCCGCTGCGGGGTCCCCGGCGTCCGGAGACGGCAGGTGTCCGGACTCCGCGAGCCGGCGAAGGTCCAGCAGGACTTCCGGGTCCAGGTGGGACGTGCCGTGCAGGTCGATCACCACCAGGGCCCCCGCTTCAAGGCGGCAGGCACGGCGCACGATATGCAGGAGGGCAGCCGAATCAGACCGGGTAACGCAGCCGGTGATTTCGAGGGTGACCTGTGCGGGATCGACGTCCACACGTACAAGCACACGCAGTTTATGGTTCATGGGGGTACTCCAAAGTGACCTGTCCAAGAGCCAACTGCATAACTCTGCTCAAACTTTACGAGGTTGTCCTCCGGCTCACAAGCGGGCAGCGCACCGGCGCCGGTCCGGCATGCCGGGCCAGGCGCTCAGGCTCCCTCAGGGACCTGTTCCGGCCAGTCCACATACTGGTGGTACGACTCATGTTTGCGCAGGTAGCGGTACATGAACGGGCAATTGGGGATGATCCGCTTGCCCGATGCAACCACGTCATCGAGGGCGAAGTGCGCCAGCACTTTGGCGAGACCTTGGCCCTGGAACTGCTCTGCTGTATCCGTGTGGATGAAGTCGATATGGCCCGGCCTGTCGATGAAGCGCACCTGGACGGCCGGCTTGCCGCCGACACGGAGTTCGTAACGGTGCAGCTCGTCGTTCCGGGTGGTGGAGACATCCGGGGCGAAGGTATCTTCCGTGGTTGCCGAGTTCTCCGTCATGGTTCGACATTGGCACTTAATGGCGGGCGTGGCAATGGCGGTTCAGATCCGCCCTGCCGGTCCGGAGGCGTTATAAGCCGAACCGGAATCCGGCCCAGGAGCACGACGGCGAGCGCGAAGCAGGCGGCACCCTCGCCGAGGAGTCCGGGCGTGAGCCCGGTGAGCGCGGCGCTGACTGCCGGGACAAAAACGGCGACGGCGGCCAGCAGCACGGCGGCCGCCGGCCGGCTCTGCGACGGGCCGGACGCCGTCGGCCGCTCCTCCAGCCTGCCAAACAATGCCACCACCGGCAGCAGCAGCGCGACGACGCCCATCAGCACCAGGGGCCGCCCCCACCACCAGGCCGCGCTCCCTCCGGCCGGCTGGGGGAAATTCGTCAACAGCAGCAGCCCGGACATCGCCGCCAGCAGCGGCAGATGCCACAAATAAACGGTCATGGACCGCCGGCCGGCCACGCCCATCATCCGGCGCACCCCGGCCAGGGACGCGATCCGGGACAGCCCGGGCCGGAAGAGCAGGAGGGCGGCGGCCTGCGAGATACCCAGGAGCAGCAGCGTCACATTGGGCGGATTAAGATTTACCAGCATATTGCCGGAGTACAGCCCCAGCAGGACTATCAGCCCCAGCACCATGTTGCTGGCAACCATGATGCCAAAGTGCGCCGTCCGGCCCGGCAGCAGCCGCGTGCCGTCGGCGACGATGAATCCGAGCTGCTGCACTGCGCACCACAGGAACACCATGTTCAGGTAGGCCAGCGGCGGCAGCACTCCCCGCAGGCAATCGACCGTCACCACAAGCGCGGTGAGCCCTGCGAGGGTCAGCCACGGCGCGCGGGCGTGGAGGGCAGCCAGCCAGGGCAGGTTAAGTTGCGCGGCGAGGAACGCGGCCAGGAACCACAGCGGCATGCCGGCTCCGCTGGTGAGCAACTGGATGACCTGGGGGCTGACCCCTGCGAGCCGGGCCGCCGAGAGGGCAATGAACATGGCGGCCAGCAGGACGGCGGCCGGACGGATCAGGCGCAGCAGCCGGCCCTGCATGAAATCGAAGGCGTCCCCGCCCCTGGCGCGGAGCCGCCGCCAGGACTGCAGCCCGGTGATCCCGCCGGCCACAAAGAACAGCGGCATGATCTGGAAGACCCACACCACAGGTTCAAACCAGTGCTGATTGCCCAGGGTGTTTTCGGTCGTCACGGTGCCGTCCGGGTGCAGCACGGGGCTCACCATCATGGTGTGCGCGACCACCACTAATGCCAGGCAGAAGAACCGGACAAGGTCGATCACCGGGTCTCGGTCCGGCATCGGCGCCGGGCCACCGGCTCGCCGCTGCTGCGCAAGCATGGCACCCCTTGAGAAGGAAGGCTGTGTTGCCATCATTGTCGGGTTTGGGGCGCCCTGACTGCCAGAGCAGTTTGGCCCGGGTTCCGATGGCCTCCGTTCCGCCGGTTGCGGGTCAGGCAGTCCGTCAGCGTGAGAGTGTGGCCAAAGCGGTTGCCGCGAACGTTCTGGCCGAACCGTCCCACTGGCGCAGCAGTGCCTGGAGGTTCTCGCCGTCGGCACGGTGCGCGGCGGTCTGTTCCTCGAGGACCGCCAGGACGCCGGTGCGCAGCTCGGTGTTGAAGTTGACCTTGCCCACGTTCATGGCGGCGGCCTTGACCAGTTCCTCGGCCGGAATGCCGGAGGCGCCGTGCAGGACCAGCGGGATCCGGGTCCGCACGGCGATGTCCTGCAGAACGTCCCAGCGCAGCCGGGGCTCCCCCTTGTACTTGCCATGGACATTGCCCACGGCCACGGCGAGCAGCTGCGCCCCGGTGCGGGCCACGAAGTCCTCCACCTGGGCAGAGTCGGTGAGGCCGGCGGGTTCGTCCGCCACTGTGCTGCCTGCGTTATCCGCCGCGTCGGTCCCGAAGGCCCGGTCCTCGTCGCCGGGGAGGCCGCCGAGTTCGGCTTCAATGACGACGTCGGCCCGGCCCTGCGCCGCCAAGGCAGCACGGACGGTCCGAACCAAGGCGATGTTGTCCTCGTAGGGCAGCGAGGACCCGTCGACCAGGACCGAGTCGGCCCCGGCGCTGACGGCGTCGGCGATCACCTGCGGGTCGGTGGCGTGATCCAGCTGCACCGCAATCGGAACGGAGGCGGCGTCGGCGAGTCCGCGCAGGGCAGTGATCAGCCGCAGCCCGTTGGGTGTGGCCGCGGTCTTCGGTGCGACGAGCAGGATGGCGCCCCGGCCGGATTCCTCTGCCGCCGCCACAACGGCGAGCGCGGTGGTGAAGTCGTAGCAGGTGAAGGCAGGGACAGCGGAGCCGTGCTGGAGGGCGCCGGTGACAAGGGTGTCGAGTTGGGTACGCATCAGGCGCTCAAGCCTCCCACCAGGAACCAGGCCACGAACGTCAGGGCGAAGCCGGCGAGCCCGAGAATAGTCGTCAGCACCGTCCAGGTCCTGAGGCCGTCGGAGACGGTCAGGCCGTAGTAGCGCACGACGGTCCAGAATCCGGCGTCGGTCACGTGGGACAGGCCGAGGGCACCGAAGCCGATGGCGATCACGATCACGGCAATCTGGGCCGGCGAGTAGCCGCCGCCGGTAACGGCGGAGGTCAGCAGGCCGGTGGTGGTGACGATCGCAACTGTGGCTGAGCCCTGGGCGGCGCGGAGGGCAAGGGAAATGATGAAACCAAGAACGATGACCGGCAGGCCCAGGTTGTCCAGCGTCTGGGACAGGGCTGCACCGATACCGGAGGTCCGCAGGACCTCGCCGAACACACCGCCGGCCGCGACGACCATGAGGATGGATGCGATGGGAGGCAGCGCGCCTTCGAAAATTTCGCCGGTTTCCTTCAGCGACCAGTTGCGGCGGACGGCCAACAGGAAGAAGGAGAGTGCCACGGCCACCAGCAGGGCGAAGAACGGGTTGCCGATGAAGGCAGCCAGGCCGTACCAGCCGTTGTCCTTGGGAATGGTGAGGGTGCCCAGGGTGCCGATCAGGATCTGCACGATCGGGGCAGCGATGAGGAAGATGATCAGGCCCGGACGCGGCGGGGCAACGGCGTGGGCACCTGGACCTTCGTGGCCGACGCGCACCAGGGAGTCTGAACCGTACTCGTCCACCTGGGCTTTGACGGCGGGCAGCAGCTCGTAGTCCCTGCTGTTCATGATGCTGGCAACCCAGTAGGACAGGAAGCCGAGCGGGATGCAGATGAGCAGCGAGATGAGGGTGATCAGTCCAATGTCGGCGCCGAACACGCCGGCACCGGCCACGATGCCCGGGTGCGGAGGGACAGCCACGTGAATGGACAGCATGATGCCGGCCATGGGGAGGCCGAACTTGACCGGGTGCACGTTGGCGATCTTCGCGAAGGCGTAGACGATCGGTACGAGCACGATGATGCCCACCTCGAAGAACACCGGGATGGCCACGAGGAAGCCAACCGCGGTGAGGGCCACGGCCACCCGCCGGGCGCCGAGCTTGGCGGTGAAGTGCGCCGCGAGGGACTGCACACCGCCGGAGACCTCGATCATCCGGCCCAGTATGGCGCCGAGGGCGATCAGGAGGGCGACCTTGCCCATGGTTCCCCCCACCCCGGTGGCCACCACGGTGAAGACGTCTTTGAGCGGGATCTGGGCGGCCACGGCCACCAGGATGCTGACGGTCAGCAGCGCCACGAAGGCCTGGATCTTGAAGCGGATGATCATGAGTAGAAGCAGGGCTACGCCGGCGGCGGCGATGGTCAGCAGCAGCGGAGTTCCCAGCTCCACGGCCGGTTTGATGACGGGCGCGTCGGCCGCGCGCACCATCAGGGAATTGAGCAAGGGGGTCATGAAGAGGTGTCTCCTTTGACAGGAAAGTCGTCCGACGAGTCAGTCGTCGGGATCAGGGGCGGGGAGGGGCCCGGCGACGGCGGAGGGGGGACCGCCGTCGTCGGGGGTGGGATGGCTGGTTAGGCGGTGCGCTTGGTGGGGGCGATGACCTTGATGACGGCGGAGTCGTCGGCGGCGGCGAGGCCCTGGGCCTGGCCCAGGAGGTAGAGCTGCTCCGCGGCGGCGGCCACGGGGGCGGCGAGGCCGGCGGCGCGGGTGGCCTTGCCGACGATCCCCATGTCCTTGACGAAGATGTCCAGGCGGCTGAGGACCTCGGCACCGTTTTCCGTGTAGGCCTCCAGGATGCGCGGGCCGCGGTTGGAGAGCATGAAGGAGCCCGCCGCGCCGGCTTCGAGGGCGGCGAGGGTCTTGGCCTGGTCCAGGCCGAGGGCGTCGGCCAGGGCCATGGCCTCGGCGGCAGCGGCGATGTGGATGCCGCAGAGCAGCTGGTTGACGGTCTTGAGGGCCTGGCCGTCGCCGGGCTTGTCGCCCACCACGGTCAGGGTGGAGGCCAGCAGCTCCAGGGCCGGGCGGGCCTTTTCCTGGGCCTCGTGCGATGCGCCCACCACGATCAGCAGGTCGCCTTCGCCGGCACGCTTGGGGCCGCCGGAAAGCGGGGCATCAACCAGTTCGACGCCGTATTCGGCCAGGCGGTCCACGGCGGCCGGGATGGCCTCGGTGCCCACGGTGCTGCCCAGGATCACGACGGCGCCCGGCTTGAGCACGGAGGCCACGCCGTTCTCGCCGAAGAGGACATCGTTGAGCTGTTCACCGTTGCGCACGGCCAGCAGCAGCGCGTCGGCGCCTTCCGAGGCTTCCCGTGCGGAGGCGAAGGTGCGGATGCCGGCCTCTTCAGCCAGCTTCAGGCGCGGCTCGGCGATGTCGAAGCCGTGGACGGTGAGCTGGCTTGCCAGGCGCGTGGCCATGGGCAGGCCCATGGCGCCAAGGCCCAGGACGGTGATGGTGTAGTTGCTGGTCATGGTGTTCTCCATCGAATGACGTGTTGTGGCGTGCGGTGTTGAGGTTGGTCAGAAGGTGTTGCTGAGTTTGCGGGTGACTTGGGCGAGGGACTCGTCGTCGCCGACGTTTCCGGCGAAGACGATGTACGGGATGCCCTTCGCGGGCCCGTCCACCGGTTCCCAGAGGCTCACGATGCCCGGCAGCATGGGCCCGCGGACGATCCCGTGCCGGATCTCCAGGCCGTGGGCGGCGACGTCGGAGGACGTGATGCCGCCCTTGGCGATGACGAACCGCGGCGGGAAGGTCTTGAGCGTGCGATTGACGACGGAGACGACGGCGGCCGAGACGGTGCGCGCGATCCGCAGGCTTTCGGCGGCGTCATCGGTCTTGATGAGCAGGCGGCTGGTGTGGACGATGACGTCGCCACCATGCAGGGCATCGACGACCGTGTCAACGGTCTGGTCCAGGTGGCTGTCCGCGTCTTCGCCGAGCAATTTCTCGACGTCGATTTCCACGATGCGGGCGGCGCTGTGCTGCTCGGTAAGGACCTTGAGCTGACGGGTAGTGACGCCCACATGCGAGCCAACGACGATCAGGCCGCCGGCCTCCGACGGGGTGTTGCCGGCGTAGGCTTCCTCGCCGCTGAGTTCGGTGCGGATCTCCTGGCCGATCCGTGCGCGGACGAACGGCGGGCCGACGCGGTAGAGGAGCTTCTTGCCGCGGTGTTCTGCTTCTTCCAGGCCCAGGGACAGGGCCCGCAGATCGTTTTCGGTGACGATGTCCGCCACGATTGGGGTGGAGTCCGTGGCGGCGTCGATGGCGTCGGCAATGGCCTTGGCGGAGATGTTCGGATCGGTGGAGGCCCGGATGATGTCCAGATCCAGGACGATCACCGAGTCTGCGGAGAAGCGGCCCTGGGACTTTTCCTCCACGTACTTGGCCATCTCGGAGTTGGCGAACCCGAAACTGGCGTCCTTGGCGAATTCCGTCTCGGCGACGGGGGTGAGCTTGCCGGCGTCGTCGCCGGTGCCTCGCATGTAGTGCACGCCGCCGATCGTCACGCGGCCGGCGTCGGGGAACGCGGGGACGATCACGACGCCGTCCGTTGTCTCGCCGTTGACGGCGGTGACGGTGGCGGCGATGACGTCGGGTTCGAGCGGGTAGTGGCCGCGGAGGGTGGAATCGCTGCGGCTGACAAAGCTGAGGCGCAGCGCGGGATCAGCGGATGCGGCGGCCGCGAGGGCGTTCCGGACGACCTCCTCGTTGCGGCCAGCCGCCTCGGCAGGGTCAAGGCTGCGGGTGTTGGTCAGCACGTAGACCGCGCGCTGGCGCTGGCCGTTGACTTCGTAGGCGAATGCCCAGTCGAAGTCCGCCACTTCCCAGCGGGTGAGGACCGGCAGGTTCGCCACGGACTGGGTGCCCGTGGGGTCGTCGTCGAGCACTACCAGGATACGGGGGGACGCCTCGGCGGAGGCGGCTACGCTGTCTGCCACCAGGCGGGCGGGGATCTGTACTTCCGCGGGGAAAGCGGCCAGCACGTCTGCTTCGAGGGGCACTATGCACTCCATTGTGTGTGGATCTATCAGTGGAAAAACTGCGGTTCTCCGCGAGCCGCAGAAGGGACTAAATGTAAGATGTCAGACATCTTGCATCTGAGTGCTAGTGTGGCATATGGCACAACGACGCGCAAGTAGACTTGGCCGTCAGGAAGCGCCATGAGACAAAAATCAGGCAACGGGTCGCTGGACGGGGAGAATTGGCTAGGAAATCGCTGGTCGGCGTAGTGGCCGACGAACTGCTGGACCGGATCATTGCCGGCGAATTCCCGCCCGGCGCGAGCGTCCCCGGCGAACTGGAGCTCAGCTCTGTGCACGAGGTGAGCCGCATGACCGTACGCGAGGCGATGAAGACCCTTGAAGCCCAGCGGATTCTCAGCGTGGAACGAGGCCGCGGCACATTCGTGAACCCGGTCAACCGCTGGGGCTCCCTGGACGCCGTGCTGCGGGCGGCGTCGGAGGGCACGAACGACGCCTCGGCCGCTATTCAGCTCATTGAGCTGCGCCGGATGCTGGAGACGGGCGCCTGCGAACTGGCCGCCGGGCGGATGGCGGACTCCGACATCGAGGCCCTGCGCGCACACGTCGAAAAGATGCGTCTGGCGCACGAGAACAACGATCTGGCCGCATTCGTCGAGGCGGACCTCGCCTTCCACGACCTCATCCTGCAGGCGTCGGAAAACGTCTTCGTCGCCGCGTTGTTCGAACCCTTGCACCGCGTGCTGGAAAAGCGGCGGACGGAAACATCCAAGGTGCCCCAGATCCAGGAACACGCCATCGGGCACCACCAGAACATCGCGGATGCCTTGGCCTCACGCGACCCGCACCGCGCCCGCGACGCCATGGACGCCCACATGCAACAGACCCTTGACGACCTGAAGACGTATGTCCTGGCCGAAGGACCCGCCTGACGCGGGACCACAAGGACTTGCGGTTCAGGCGAGCGAGAGGAAGAGCTTCTCGAGTTCGGCCCGGTCCAGGCTGGGGTCTTCCTGCTGCATGCAGTGCTGCAGGCCCGTGGCAATGATGGCGAATCCCGCTTTGTCCAGGGCGCTCGAGACGGCCGCCAGCTGGGTCACGACGCTCTTGCAGTCACGACCCTCCTCGATCATCCTTGTGACTGCCGCGAGCTGCCCCTGGGCGCGGCGAAGCCGGTTGATGACAGGCTTCATGTCGGTGGGATCGAGTTCCATTGGTTCCTCCGGTTCGATGCGTCAGGCTTCACTTTATACCCCCCTGAGTATTTTGCCCTTCGGATGCCGGACCGCCCGGGGCGGCCGCCGACGCCGCCACGACGCCTCGCTAGGGGCGTAAGTACCTAGCGCGGCAGGGAATACCGGCGTAATGCTGGTGATGTGAACGCCGCCAGGTTCCTCGAGCCGGACGCCGGCCATACCGGCGTCAACATCCCCGCCGCGGGGCCGTGGCATTCAGGGGATCAGGGCTCCGGACGCGGGCAGTCCGGTGCCTGGCGTTCACGGCCGTGGAGCCGGTACGTCGCCTTAGGCGACTCGTTCACAGCAGGCGTCGGCGACCCGGAACCGCTGAGCCCCGGCGGCATACGGGGGTGGGCGGACCGCATTGCCGAGGAACTCGGCGAGGGCCGCCGCGAGTTCGGGTACGCAAACCTTGCCATCAGCGGCCTGGTCCTGCGCGAAATCCTCGACCAGCAACTCGGACCGGCCCTGAACCTGAAGCCTGACCTCGTCACCCTCTCGGCCGGCGGGAACGATCTCGTGTTCCATCGCGGCGATCCGGACCGGATGGCCGCGGCCCTGGACGACGCCGTGGCGGCGCTCTCGGCCACCGGGGCCACGGTGGTCCTGTTCACCGGCCCGGACTGGGGCGAGACCGCCGTGTTCGGCCACATCCGGGGGAAGGTCGCGGTATTCAACGAGAACATTCGTGTCATCGCTGCCCGGCGCGATGTTGTCATCGCTGATTTGTGGGCCCTGCGGCAACTGAGCGATCCGCGGATGTGGGATCCGGACCGCCTGCACTTCTCGCCGCTGGGACACCACACCATTGCGGCCATGGTCCTGGACACGCTCAGCGTGCCACACCGCCTGCGGCCGCTGGAGCCCAAGCCCATGCCGCCGGGCAACTGGCGGGAAGCCCGGGCCGGTGACCTGGCTTGGATGGCGCACTACATGCTGCCCTGGATGGTGAGCCGGATCAGGCCGCGGGCAGACGCCCCGCCCCGGCAGGCCAAACGCCCGCTGCCGGGACCGCCTCCAGGGGTCCCGGACTCCGGGCACAAACCCCTAGTCCGGCCGGGTTCGGTCGGCTAGTCTGCAGGAACGGCCCACAGCCGGGCATTGATGGCGATCATGAGGAGCGAAGTTGTCTAATCACACTTACAGCATTTCTGAAATTGTCGGAACCTCGAACGAGGGCGTCGATGCCGCCGTCCGGAACGGCATTGCCGAGGCCGCCAAGACCCTGAGGAACCTTGACTGGTTCGAAGTCAAGGAGATCCGCGGCCACCTTGAAAACGGGCAGGTCGCCGACTGGCAAGTCACCATCAAACTCGGTTTCCGTCTGGAGCGCTGACGCCAGCCTCCGGGGCAGTGGCGGCACACACCGCCCCGCCTTCGGAGAAAACCCGCAACCCGTCCGGACGGAGGAGGTCCGGGCGGAGAGGAAAACTTCATGCGCTATACGCATCTGGGCCGCTCCGGCCTGACAGTCTCGCGCCTTTGCCTGGGCACCATGAACTTTGGCCCGCAGACCGAGGAGACGCAGGCCTTCGCGATCCTGGACACCGCGCTGGCCGCTGGCATCAATTTTGTCGACACCGCCAATGTGTACGGCGGCTCGAGCCACCGCGGCTGGACGGAGGAAATCCTCGGCCGCTGGTTCGCCCAAGGTGGCGAGCGCCGTGAGCGCACGGTGCTCGCCACCAAGCTGTTCGGCACCATGACGGACCGGCCCAATGAGTCGAAGCTCTCGGCGCTGCACATCCGCCGGGCGCTCGATGCCAGCCTGAAACGGCTGCAGACGGACTACATAGATCTGTACCAGTTCCATCACGTGGACCGGAACACGCCCTGGGATGAGATCTGGCAGGCTATCGAGGTCGCCGTCCAGCAAGGCAAGATCCTGTACTCCGGCAGCAGCAACTTTGCCGGGTGGCACATCGCCCGGGCCCAGGAAACCGCGGCCCGCCGCAACTACAACGGGCTGGTCAGCGAACAGTCGATCTACAACCTGCTGACCCGGGACGTGGAACTGGAAGTCATCCCTGCCGCCCAGCATTATGGCCTGGGGATCCTGCCATGGTCGCCGCTGCACGGCGGCCTGCTGGGCGGAGTGCTGAAGAACGAGGGCGACGGCGTCCGCCGCATCGCGGGCCGGGCCCTCGATGCGCTCAAGTCGCACCAGAAACAGATCCGGCGCTACGAGGACTTCGCCGCCGAACTGGGCCAGGAGCCGGCGGACGTGGCACTCGCATGGCTGCTCCACCAGCCGGCGGTCACCGCCCCGATCATCGGCCCCCGTACCCTGGAGCAGCTGGAAGCCTCCGTCAGGGCTCACAAATTGAAGCTCGAGGCCGACGCGCTCAAGCGCCTCGACGAGATTTTCCCGGGCCACCGCACGGCGCCGGAAGACTACGCGTGGTAGGCCGCGGGCGGCGTCGGGCATCCCAGCGAACAACTGAACAAAAGACAAATTGAACAAAGCCCGTACACGGCGTGAACTCCCGTGAATCGTCCGGCCATACCCGGCTGTTTTTGCACTCCCCCGGCCAAACCCACGGGGAGTCGGGTGGCTCTTTTATACTAAGCATGATTAGTATTAGGGCAGAAGGATGAAGCGCACCCGGCGATCCGGGTGCCTCCTCTATGAAAGAAGAAGGAACGAAAAATGGGTTTTCTCGCATTTCTGATTCTGGGCCTCATCGCCGGAGCAATCGCTAAGGCCATCCTCCCGGGACGTCAGGGCGGTGGCATCATCATCACTCTGATCCTCGGCGTCGTCGGCGCCCTCCTGGGCGGATTCATCGGCAGCGCACTGTTCGGCGTGGGCATCAACGAGTTCTTCTCGCTGTCGACCTGGCTGCTGGCCATCGGCGGTGCGATCATCGTCCTGCTCGTTTACGGCATGATCAGCAAGCGCTCAGCCCGCTAACACGGAGACTGACCGGAAACCGGTCCCGGGATATTCCCGGGGCCGGTTTTTTGCATTAGTTTGACAGGCAAGGTGGCCTGCGGATCGTTCGAGTCAGCCCCGCCACCCCTGTTCAGAAACGTCTACTTTTTACCTACGTCAGGGAGCAGGAGCACAACGTGAAAGGCAAACTTCTTTTCGGCATCGGAGTGGCAGCAGGATATGTCCTGGGATCGAGGTCCGGCCGCGCGGCCTATGACAAGCTCAAGGCCCGGAGCACAGAACTTTGGCAAAGCAAGCCGGTCCAGGACAAGGTGGCCGCGGCAGCCGAAACGGTCAAGGACAAAGCCCCCGAGGTCTCCGAGCATCTCGGCGAAGCCGCCCGCCGCGCGGGTACTGTCATCAGCTCCGCCGTTCACCGCGAAGCCGGACACGGGAGTACCTCCGCGGCCACGCCCGGAACTGCCACGCAGGGAACAGCCACGCCCGGAACGCCCGTACCCACGGCCCGCGATGTCCATTCCGACCCGGCGCTCACCGACCGGGACGGCCAGGACTGGTCGGACGAGGGCGGCGCCACGCCGGCCGGTCCGGCCACCAACGTGGACGGGGACAAACTGCCCTAGAAGGTCCCTGCAGAGAGCGCCGTCGCCACCCGCGGATTGCTGCCGTCAGCCGGAAGGCACCAGCGCGCCGGCCACCACCGTAGCCCCAAGCTCCTCAGAGCGCAGCACGCGGGCCGCCAGTCCGTGCCTTCGAAAAATTCCGGCCGTCTGCGCGGCCTGCCGGCGGCTGGTCTCCATCAGCACGTGGCCGCCGGGCACCAGCCACTGCCGCGCGCCCGCGGCGACCCGCCGCTGTACCTCCAGCCCGTCGACGCCGCCGTCGAGGCAGGCCCGCGGCTCATGCAAGCGCGCCTCCTGCGGCATGGTTTCAATGTCCGCCGACGGAACGTAGGGGGCATTGACGGCCAACAATCGGACGCGGCCCCGCAGTCCCGCCGGGAGCGGAGCATAGAGATCGCCTTCATGGACCTCCCCGCCCAGCGGCAGGACGTTGGTGCGCGCACACGCCACAGCCGTTGGGTCGATATCGGCGCAGTGGAGTTCGGCGGGGCCGGCGAGCGCGGCAAGCGCCGCACCGACAGCGCCGGACCCGCAGCAGAGATCGACAACGACGGGCGCCGGGCCAGCACCGGGCGCCATACGCCATGCGTCCAGCAGCGAAGTGGCCTGCCGGACGAGAAATTCCGTCCGCCGCCGCGGCACGAAGACTCCGGCGTCGACAGCGATGCGGAGTCCGCAAAATTCCGCCCAGCCGAGAATGTGTTCAAGGGGAAGGCCCGCAACCCTCCGGCTGGCCATCTCTTCGAGTGCCTCCGGCGTCGGGGCTGCCTCGATCAACAGGCGGGCTTCGTCTTCGGCAAACACGCAGCCAGCCGCACGGAGCCTGGCCGTGAGGGTCGCGCGCGGGGAAAGGTGGCGGATTACTGGCATGGGAGCGCCTTTCGGTCTGGTGTCAGACGCCCTCACCGTGAGCTGGCCAAAGCCGGCACTGCCCGGCGGGCATCCTTTCTGGACTTGCGTGAACGGGACCCACCTCCTTTTGCTGCAGTTGCTCGGATTCCCCATGCTACCGAAGGCGCCTGATTGTGACGCCTCGGCAGGGCCGGCTGGCAGGATGTCAGCATGGACTCCATCCCCGCACACGATCTCATCTGGACCGGCTCCTACACAGCTGACTCTGGCGGCGGCGGCACGGGGATCGGCGCGGTTGCCGCCGCGGCCGACGGCACACTGCACTGGTTGGGGGTTGCGGCGGCGGCCGACTCGCCGTCCTTCCTGGCGGTCCACCCTTCGCTCCCTGTGGTCTACGCCGTGGCGGAGCAGGCCAGGACCGTCCGGGCCTACCGCCGGGCCGGGGCGTTTGGCCTGGAGCCCGCGGGTCCCGCATGGCCGGCCGGTGACGCGGCCTGCCATGTCGCCGTCGAGCCTTCCGGCCGCTTCCTCGTGGTCTGCTGCTGGGGCGACGGCCAGGTGCTGTTCTACGGGCTCGACGCCGACGGCGGCATCATTGACCGGACCGCCGCCGTCGAATCGCGCGACCCGTACGGTGAGGCTCCCGACGGCGGCCCCTCCGACCGGGAAAAGCGGCCCAGCCGCGCGCATGCCGCGCTCATGCTGGCCGGCGGCCGGGTGATGACCACCGATCTCGGCCACGACCTCCTGCGGATCTGGGATGTCCGCTCCGGGCCGGGGCTGGCTTTGGAGCCGGTCCTGGACCATGAGGTGGTCCTGCCGCGGGGCAGCGGCCCCCGGCACCTGGTCCAGCACCCGGGCGGCCACGTCTTTGTGGTGACCGAGTATTCAATCGAGGTGGCCGTGGCCGGGTTGTCGCCGGACTCCGGGGAGTTCCGGCTCGGTTTCGTCGGGCCTGCTACCGCCGGCGGGGCACTGCCGGACGATGCAGCGGCCGAGATCGCATTGGCGGGCGACGGCAGGCACGCCTATGTGGGCGTCCGCGGGTCGAACCGGATCTGCGTGCTGGAGGTAGAGCCCGGAGGCGCGGGGCTGCATCCGGTGGCCGATGTTCCCAGCGGCGGGAACTGGCCCCGGCACCACCTGGTCCGCGATGGGTTGCTGCACGTCGCCCACGAACGCTCCGGCGACATCGTGTCGTTTCCCCTGGACGCGGAATCAGGGTTGCCGGGGATCCCCGCGGACCAGCTGCAGGTGGCCTCCCCCACCGCGTTGGTGCCGGCCGGGTCAGCAGGCCGCGGCAAGCCGCGCAGCATCCTGGTCGACACCTGATTCGACACCCTCCAACTGGAACCCACCGTCCAGCGGGAAATTACCCTCCAACTGGAAACCACCGTCCAGCTGGAAGCCGCAGGGGCAGCGCCACAGGGCAGGAAGATCGAGGGACGGGTCGGCGGGCCCGAACGAGTAGGAGGGCACGGCGCCCGTCTCCGGTGCGCTCCACTGCATGGGTGCGCCGCAGTGCAGCGGGGCGCTGGGCGAGAGAACTGTCGCAGGGTCCCCGGTCAGGGTTGCGGATTCAGCCACGGCGCCTACTCTCGTTGAGATCGAAAAAACAAGTAGTAAGCATACATATAAGTAGTTAAACGAGCTAGTTGGGCCGCTCGTCACCGATGGCCGCGCCCATCCTGCGCAGGAAAGTAATGACCACCCGGGCGTCCTCGGCACTCATAGATTCGGCCACTTCCATCATCCGCCGGTGCATGTGTCCAAGCGTGGCGCGGACTTCGGAATCCGTCGCCACCGTGGGCACGACCACGAGCGAGCGCCGGTCAGTCGGGTGCGGCTCACGCCGGACGTGCCCGCTGGCCACAAGCCGGTCGATCAGCGACGTGGTGGAAGCGGTAGTGATGCCCAGGACACGACTAAGGTCCTTCGGACCAACCCGCTCGCCGGTCGACTGGGCCCGCAGCAGGTAGCGCAAAGCCAGCAGGTCCGTCTCGCCCATCCCCATAGAATCGCGGGTGGACCGCCGGGTGGCCACTTCCGAGATCCGATAGTCGCGGAGGGCCTGCAGGATCGCCGCAGGGGGATCCAGGCTGTCATCGGGGCCATACCAGTATCCGGAGGCGCCGAGGGAGTCCATCCGCCAAGCCTAGCGGAACTGATAACTAGCCAGCCGTACAATCCAGCGGCTGCAGCCACAGCGCCCCGCGGCACAAAAAACCCCGGCCTCCTGTTGCCAGGAAACCGGGGTTTTACCACTCTTCGCTAAAAGAGTGGGCCCTGTGGGGATCGAACCCACGACCCACGGATTAAAAGTCCGATGCTCTACCAACTGAGCTAAAGGCCCCAGCCGTTGGCTCCGAACAGCGGATAAATCCGCCGCTGCGGCGCGTTTCAGCCCAGTCCATTTCTGGACGTTTAATACTGTACCCCAGACCCGGGCCGCCTTTTTCACGTTGCCGGGACCGGCGTCGTCGATCAACGGCGGTCACCGGCAGCAGCGCACACCGATCCTCGATTCCCTTGCGGCACTGGAGTAGCGTGGGGGCATGAGCGAGCAAGCAGGATCAAGCGCCCCCGGCCCGCGGCACCACAAGCCGAAGCCCTTCGCACCGATCGACTTCGAGCCCTTCGCCGGAGGGGCCGATCCTGCCCGCGTTTCGGAGGCGGCCCACTTGGCCGCGCAGGCGCTCGTGCGCCGCGGCCGGGACAGCGACGACCCCACAATCACCAGGCGGCTCGTCAAACTCGCCGATGAGCAGGGCCTGGAAGCGATCGCCGAAATGTGGGCCGAAAGCCCCGCCCGGTCCCTCCCCGGCGCGCTGTGGCGCCTGTACGCCCTGCGGGCCGCCACCATCCAGGATCCCGAGCGAATCTCCGTCTACTTCAAAGCGGGCAAGGACACGGCCCAGGTTTCGCATGTGGTGGCCGGCGCCGCCGAACCGCCCGGCGCCGATGAGATGAAGTCCATGGCGGACGCCATCCTCTCCGGGGCGTTCGACGGCGAATTCGACGTCGCGCTGGAACGTTCCGCCGCGTTCTGCCGCGTGGTGGCCCTGGGCCAGGCGACGCTTGCGGACAACGCCGAGCACAGCAACGAGAACCACGCCAGCAAGCTCACCCGCAACTCGCATCTTCTGGTCAAGACGGCCGAGGACCTCGAACACGCTGCCAATGCGTGGCGGCTGGGCGAACTGGATTAAAAGGCCGGCCCGACGGGATGGCGGGCGCCCGAATGACGGGCTGGAACCACCCCGGCCACGCACGACGTGGGCAGGCTGTCAATGTTGACTTGCAAGAACCTACGTAGAAAACTGAAAGCGGTGCCGAACCGCGAAACCCCCGGGCTTCAACATTTAGCCGCCTAGAGCGGCCTACCGCCGAGAGGCGTATCCGGTTCGGCACCATTTTCATGCCTTCTTTGCCTACTTTCTTTTCCTGCGTTGCCTGGTTTTTCGCCGGCGCCGTCATATGCCGCGTCCGTCCCGTCCGGACCCGGTGCGGACGGTAAAGTACTGCCTATGCGCTGGTCTTCGTCAAGTCACACGGCCGGCCGCCCCCACCCGCAAAACCCTCCTCGGAAGACCGGTGACACCACGTGAAGCTGCGCCTGTTCCCGCAGGAGTCCGCCGGCCTGGACCTGCTCTCCCAGATGGCGCGCCAGATCGTGCTGGGCGCTGGAACACTCTCGGAGATCCTCGGCGCCCCGGCCAGTGAGCACGCCCGGCTCGTGGAAGACATCCACAACCATGAGGCCAAATCAGCGGAGCTGCACTTTGCCCTCCTGACCCACATGCGGACCAGCTTCCTAAACCCGCTGCCCCGCGAGGACATGTACACGCTGTCCCGCTTCCTCAACGAGGCCATGGAGAAGCTCGACGCCGCCGCCGAGCTCGTGTCCCTCTACAAGCTCGACCGGCTGCCCAAACGCGCCGCGGACCAGCTGGAAATCATCAGCCGCCAGGCCGAACTCACGGTCGAGGCGATGCGGCAGCTGAACAATCTGGACGACCTTGAGGACTACTGGATCGAGATCCTGCGCCTGGCCAAACGGGCCGAACGCACGCACCGCATCTGGGTCGCGGACATGCTCCACGAGATGAAGGCGATGCAGTACGCGCGCAACCGCGACATCGCGAACCAGCTCGTGGAAGTCACGAAGGACATGCGCCGGATCGCCACGCAGGTGGGCAGCATCATCGTCAAGGAATCCTGACGTGGTGATGTTCTTCCTTGCCCTGGTGCTGCTCTGCGCCGGGGCCTTCGCATTTCTCAACGGCTTCAGGGACGCGTCCTCGTCGGTGGCCTTGGCCGTGCGGACGCGGGCGCTGACCCCAACGGTGGCGGTGCTGCTGGCAAGCCTGTTCAACTTCATCGGCGCCGCGCTCAGCGCCGCCCTGGCGCTGGCCGTGAGCCAGGCGTGGCTGTCCCTGCCGCCGGGCACGAACGGCCTGACGATCCTGCTGGCCGGGCTGCTCAGTGCCATCCTCTGGGGGCTCTACCTGTGGTGGCGCGGCATCCCGTCCTCCTCCACTCACGCCCTGGTCGGCGGGCTCGCCGGGGCCGGGGTCGCGAGCGTCGCCGTCGGCGGTAACCCCGTCACGGGCGTTGACGCCTCGCTCCTGTCCCAAGTGGTGCTGCCACTGCTCATTTCGCCGGTGATCGCCTATATCGGGGCTTACCTGCTGGTCTGGCCCACCAGCTGGGCCGCCCGCTACACGCCACCCAACGTCGTCAACACCCGGTCCCGCCTGGCCCAGGCCGTTGCTGCCGGTGCGGTTGCCTTTGGGCACGGGTTACAGGACGGCCAGCGCACCAGCGCGGTGGTGATCCTGGCGCTGCTGGCGGCCGGGCTCTCCGACGGCGGTTCTGTGCCGTCGTGGGTGGCCCTGCTGACGGCCATCTTGATGTCGGCGGGAACCCTGGCAGGCGGCTGGCGGATTTCGTACACCATTGGCTACAGGCTGACCCGGATCGACCCCCTGCGCGGATTTATCGCACAGATGTACAGCACAGTAATGCTGCTCGTGGGCGCGATCGGGCTGCACTGGCCCGTCTCCACCACCCACACGGTGACGTCGGCAACCCTCGGCGCCGGCGCCAACCAGACTTTCCCGGACACCAACCGCCGGCTCGTGATCCGCATCCTGGCGTTCTGGGTCCTGACCCCGATTGCCACCGCCGCCGCCGCGTTCGTCCTTCAGTTGGCGCTCTCGCCGGTGGCCGGCCTGTAAGGGCCTCGCCGGCTATCCGAAGCGGCCGGAGACGTAGTCCTCAGTGGCCTTCTCGGACGGGTTGCTGAAGATCGTCGGGGTATCGCCGAACTCGATCAGCTTGCCCGGCTTGCCGGTACCGGCAATGTTGAAGAAGGCCGTCTTGTCCGACACGCGGGCCGCCTGCTGCATATTGTGCGTCACGATCACCACCGTGTACTGGTCCTTGAGTTCGTTGATGAGGTCCTCAATGGCCAGCGTCGAGATCGGGTCCAAGGCGGAGCAGGGCTCGTCCATGAGGATCACCTGGGGTTCGACGGCAATCGCGCGGGCAATGCACAGGCGCTGCTGCTGGCCACCGGACAGTCCGGAGCCGGGTTTGCTCAGACGGTCCTTGACCTCGTTCCACAGGTTGGCTCCTTGCAGGGAACGCTCCACCAGGACATCGGCCTCGCCCTTGGAGATCTTCGTGTTGTTCAGCTTCACGCCGGCCAGCACGTTGTCCCGGATGGACATGGTGGGGAACGGGTTGGGGCGCTGGAACACCATGCCGATCTGGGAACGGACCGTAACCGGGTCAACGCCGGGGCCATACAGGTTGTCCCCGTCCAACAGCACTTCGCCTTCAACTCTCGCACCGGGAATGACCTCGTGCATGCGGTTCAAGGTGCGCAGGAAGGTGGACTTGCCGCAACCCGAGGGGCCGATGAAGGCGGTGACGGACTTGGCTTCGATGTTGATGTTGACGTCTTCGACGGCCAGGAATTTGCTGTAGTAGACGTTCAGGTCCTTGACGTCGATGCGCTTAGACATGGTGTTCCTTCACTTGCTGGAGGTATGGGCGGCGGGCGCGGCGGTGGCCTAGCGGCCTGTCTTGGGGGCGAACCTGCTGGCAATCAGGCGGGCGCCAAGATTGAGCAGCATCACCAGGATGATGAGCACCAGGGCAGCGCCCCAGGCCCGCTGGGACGACGGGTCCGGGTTGGACGGCGACGTGGGGTTCAGGATCTGGGTGTAGATGAACGTCGGCAGCGAGGCCATCCATCCGCTGAACACGTTGGTGTTGATGGTGGTCGCGAATCCGGCGGTGACCAGAATCGGTGCGGTTTCGCCGATCACGCGGGCGATCGCCAAGGTGATGCCGGACGCGATGCCGGAGATCGCCGTCGGGAGGACCACCTTGACGATGGTCCGCCACTTGCGGACGCCGAGGGCGTAGGCGGCCTCGCGGAGTTCGTTCGGCACGATCTTGAGCATTTCCTCGCTGGAGCGGACCACCACCGGGATCATCAGCACCGACAGTGCGACGGCGGCAACGGCGCCTGTCTTGGTGCCCGGGCCGACCAGCGCGAAGAAGGCGGCCGCGGCGAACAGGCCGGCGACAATCGAGGGGATGCCGGTCATGACGTCCACGAAGAAGGTGATGGCCCGGGCCAGCGCGCGGTCCTCGCCGTATTCGACGAGGTAGATCGCGGTCAGCAGGCCCACTGGGACCGAGATGAGGGTGGCGAGCACCGTGATCAGCAGGGTGCCCATGAGCGCGTGGTAGATGCCGCCCAGCAAGGGGGCGCCTTCCTCGACGGTCTTGTTGTCGAAGGCGCCGGTGACGCCGTTCATGGACGTGGTGAGGAAACCCGGGTCCAGGAGTCCGGGGAGTCCATTGACCAGCACGGTCCAGATCACCGAGAACAGGGGCAGCAAGGCAACCAGGAAGGCGCCCACAACCAGGCAGGTGGCCAGCTTGTCCTTGGCCTTGCGGGCGCCTTCGACAACAAGGCTCCAGCCCACCAGGCCGGCGGCGAAGAGGATGGCGGAGACGATTGCCCAGCCGAAGGCATTGAAGCCGATCAGCGCCAGAATCGCCGCGCCGAGGATCAAGGCAACGGCCAGGACAATGTACGGCGCGGCCTTGGGCAGTTGGCCCTTGGTCAGCGCCGAGCGCTTGCGAACCGGAGTCAGGGTGGAGGTCATTTAGTTGGCTCCCGAGAATTCTTTGTGCCGGGCGATGATTCCCCGGGCGATCATGTTCACGCCGAGGGTAATGACGAACAGCACCAGGCCTGCGGCGATCAGCGTGTTGACCTTGATCCCGCTGGCCTCGGGGAAGTTCAGGGCGATTTCGGCGGCGATGGTCTGGTTACCGGTCTGGATCAGGCTGGCGGTCAGGGCTCCGGAGGACAGCACCAGTGCGACAGCCATGGTCTCGCCGAGGGCGCGGCCGAGTCCCAGCATCACGGCGCTGATGATTCCGGGCCGGCCGAACGGCAGCACGGTCATCCGGATCATCTCCCAGCGGGTGGCTCCGAGCGCCAGCGCGGCCTCTTCGTGCAGCTTGGGGGTCTGCAGGAAGATTTCGCGGGTCAGGGAGGTGATGATCGGCAGGACCATGACGGCGAGCACGATCCCGGCCGTCAGGATGGTCTTGCCCGTGGCGGAGGCCGGACCTTGGAAGATCGGCAACCAGCCCATGTTGTCGGCCAGCCAGTTGTACGACGGCGAGATTTCCTTGGCCAGGAATGCCACGCCCCAGGCCCCGTAGACCACGGACGGGATGGCGGCGAGGAGGTCAATCACGTAGCCCAGGCCGGAGGCGAGCTTGCGCGGTGCGAAGTGCGAGATGAACAGCGCGACGCCGATCGCGATCGGCGTCGCGATCACGAGTGCGATCACCGAGGCGATGAGGGTGCCGATGACAAGGGGCCAGATGTAGGTGAAGAATCCTTCGCCGCCCTGGATCTTGTCCGCCGGCGCCACGAGGGCCGGGAGCGCCTGAATAACCAGAAACAGTGCCACGCCGAAGAGCACGACGAGGATCAAACACCCTGCTGCCAAGGTGGCTGCGGAAAAGACTTTGTCACCGGCGTGGCCTGCGCCCCGGGACTTGGTCAGGGAGGTGGTGGTCACTTCACGGTCCTTCGGTTTGGATGGGGATCCGGGTGCCGGCTGCGGAGGCTCCGCGGCCGGCGCCCGGCAAATCTTGATCTATAGAACAAACGCGTCGGTTCCCTGCTCCATGGCGGCCGCCGGTGACGGCCGCCATGATGCAGGGAACCCTTAATCAGGCTCGTGTTTCCACTATGCCTCGCGGTGCAGCGTATCCCTAGGCCTTGGCCTTGACGGCTTCGAGGGCAGCCGTTGCCTTGTCCTGGAGGGTCTTGGACAGCGGCGCCGACTTGGCGGCCTCGGCGGCGGACTGCTGGCCCGCGTCGGAAGCGGCGTACTTGACGAACGACTTGACCAGGTCAGCGGTGGCCTGCGTGTCGTAGGTGGTGCAGACGATGTGGTACGACACCAGGACAATCGGGTAGGCACCCGCGACCGTGGTGGTGCGGTCCAGCTTGATGGCGAGGTCGTTGGCGTTGCGGCCCTCGACCGGCTTCCCCTGGTCGACTGCCTTGGCAGCGGCCTCGGCGGAGATCTTCGTGAAGGAGTCGCCGACCTTGATCTGCGCGGTGCCGAGCTTGCCGCTGACAGCGGAGTCGTCGGCGTAGGTCACGGCGCCGGGGGTGTCGGTGACAGTCTTGACGACGCCGGAGGTGCCCTTGGCGTTCTCGCCCTTCAGGCTCGCGGGCCAGACGCCGGCGGACTTGTCGGTCCAAACCTCGGGGGCGACGGCGGACAGGTAGTCCGTGAAGTTGGTGGTGGTGCCGGAGTCATCCGAGCGGTTCACCGGGGTGACCTTGAGGTCCGGAAGCGTGACGCCCGGGTTCAGGGCCGCGATGGCGGGGTCGTTCCAGTTGGCGACCTCGCCGCGGAAGATCTTGGCAACGGTGGGAGCGTCGAGCTTCAGGTCCGTGATGCCGGGCAGGTTGAAGGCCACGGCGATCGGGGAAATGTAGACCGGGATGTCGATGGCCCCGTCGGGACCGCACTTTTCCTTGGAGCTGGCGAGCTCGTCATCCTTGAGGTAGGCGTCCGAGCCGGCGAACTGGGCCGAGCCGTCAAGGATCGCCTTGCGTCCGGCGCCCGAACCGTCCGGGGAGTACTGCACATTGGCACCCGGGTTGGCGGAAGCAAAGTTGGTCTTCCAGACATCCATGGCTGCGCCCTGGGCGGAAGAACCGATACCGGTCAGGGTGCCGGTAACCGCGGGACCCGAGGCCGACGGTGCCGCTGTCTGGGCCGTGTTGGTTGCGTTGTCCGAACCGCAAGCGGTCAGAGCGAGTGCGCCAACGGCGATGACAGCGATAGCCGCGTTGCGGCCGAAGCGGAGTGCCTTCACTGAAATGTACCCCTTCCAGGGCTGTGAGTGCCGGGCCCGGAGAAGGCCCGCAGGGATGCGTACGGTTTGTACCTTTACTGACCGTAGGTGGCCCAGGTGAAGAGAATTGCGGACCAAAGTGAACGGCCGGTAAACGACGCGGGGCCATTGGCTTACATATGGCAGGCAGCCATTGTGTTCTGTGCGTCACAGTCGTAACGGCTTCAGCGTGCTTTCGGGCGCCTGCTGGGCTGATTGGCCCGGTCTGCGACGGGCAGCGACGGGCCGCCCCGGGGCAGCAAATAGACTGGAGGGCATGGCCTCCGCGACTGGACTCTCCGCAAGCGCACGATTCCTGCGCGGCCGGGTCCGTACCGGCTTTGTCCGGAGCCGGAACTCCCTGGTCCCGGCCATCCAGATGACCGCCTGCGCCGTCGGCGCCTACGCGTTCGCTGAATACGTCCTGGGCCATTCCGCGCCGTTGTTTGCGGCCACGTCAGCCCTGATTGCCCTCGGGTTTTCCCGCGAGCCCAGGTTGCGCCGCGTCATCGAGGTGGGCATGGGCTGCACGATCGGAATCGTGGTCGGGGACCTGTTGCTGCACTGGCTGGGTTCCGGAATCTGGCAGGCCGCCGTCGTGCTCCTTCTCTCCATCCTGCTGGCCAGGTTCCTGGACAGCGGGACAATCTTCACCACCCAGCTGGGCCTGCAGTCGGTGCTTGTGGTGCTCCTGCCCGCGCCGATCGGGGGACCCTTCACCCGCAGCATCGACGCCGTGGTGGGCGGGGTGTTCGCACTCCTGATGACCATCCTCGTGCCCAAGGACCCCCGGCGTGAACCCCGCAGTGACGTCAGGAAGCTCCTGCACGAGCTGGCCGAGGTGCTGCGGGAATGCGCGTCGGCGCTGACCTACAGCGACTCCACCAAGGCCTGGCATGCCCTCATCCGGGGGCGGAATTGCCAGCCGCTCGTCGACGCCATGCGTCAGTCGCTCCGCGCCTCCGGCGAGGTGGCCACCCTGGCCCCCGCCTACCGGCGGCACCGGGACGAGCTGGACCAGATGGAGCAGTCGCTGGACTACATCGACCTCGCGCTGCGCAACAGCCGGGTCTTTGCGCGCCGCCTGACCAGCGCCATCAACCATGCTGCGCTCTCGGACGAGGCCACCCAGAACATCGCCGAGGTCCTGCAGGAGACGGCCGCCGCCGTCGACGAGCTCTCGCTGGGCCTGGCAGAAGTCCACGACGGCGCCCGCCGCGCCCACCTGCGCACGGCCCGGTCCGAGCTGCGGGAGATCGCCGTCCGCCTGCATCCGCGGATGCTGGATGTCCAGCTGCTTGAGGGCGAAACGGTGGTCATGCTGTTCCGCCCGCTCATGGTGGACCTGCTCGAGGCCGCCGGGCTGGATTCCAAGGAAGCCCGGGACATTCTTCCCCCGCTGTAGCTGCCGGCCCGGCTCTTCTGACCCCGCCGCCGGCGCCCGGTTGTCGCTGGCCCCCGATAGTGTGGACCAATGGCTACGAAGACTTCCCGGGGGCCGAAGGCACCCGGCTATAAATGCGCCGAATGCGGCTGGACGACGGCCAAGTGGGTGGGCCGCTGCGGCGAGTGCCAGGCGTGGGGCAGCGTGGAGGAGACCGGCACCGCCGTCGCCCGGACGACGGCGGCCACGACGGTCCTGGAACCGGCCCGCCGGATCGCCGACGTCGACGCCACGACCGCCGCTTTCCTGCCCACCGGCGTGGACGAACTCGACCGCGTGCTCGGCGGCGGGCTGGTGCCCGGGGCCGTGATCCTCTTGGCGGGCGAACCCGGGGTGGGCAAGTCCACGCTGCTGCTGGACGTTGCGGCCAAGTTTGCCCGCACGGCGCAGGACGTCCTCTACATCACGGGCGAGGAATCCGCGGCTCAGGTCAAGCTCCGCGCGGACCGGATCGACGCCGTGGCCGAATCCCTGTATCTGTCCGCCGAAACGGACCTCGGGCAGGCCTTGGGGCAGGTGGAGAAGCTGGAACCGCGGCTGCTGGTGGTGGACTCCGTGCAGACCCTCAGCAGCGCCGATGTCGAGGGCAGCGCCGGCGGGGTGTCCCAGGTGCGCGAGGTTGCTGCCTCCCTGATCGCCGCGGCCAAACGCCGCAACATGACCACGCTGCTGGTCGGGCACGTGACCAAGGACGGCTCCATCGCCGGGCCCCGGCTGCTGGAGCACCTAGTGGACGTCGTCTGCCAGTTCGAGGGCGAACGGCACTCGCGGCTGCGGCTGCTGCGCGCCGTCAAGAACCGCTACGGACCCACCGACGACGTCGGCTGCTTCGATCTGAACGAGGACGGCATAGAGGGTCTCGCCGATCCCAGTGGACTGTTCGTCTCGCGGACCAAGGAACCCGTTTCGGGAACCTGCATCACGGTCACGCTGGAGGGCCGCCGGCCGCTGTTGGCCGAGGTCCAGGCACTGCTCGCCGAGAGCGCCAGCTCCCAGCCCCGCCGCGCCACCAGCGGACTGGACAGCTCGCGCGTGGCGATGCTGCTGGCCGTGCTGCAGCAGCGGGCAGGCTGCCTGCTGCATAAGGACGACTCCTACGTGGCCACGGTCGGCGGGGTCAAGCTCAGCGAACCCGCCACGGACCTCGCCGTGGCTCTGGCGGTGGCTTCGGCCAAGGCCAGGAAGCCGCTCCCCCAGCGGCTCATAGCGTTCGGCGAAGTGGGCCTGGCCGGCGAAGTCCGTCCAGTGCCCGGCATTAACCAGCGCATCCAGGAGGCGCACCGGCTCGGCTTCACCCATGCCGTGGTGCCGGCCAGCCCCAACGGACACGGACCGGTTCCGGCGGGCTTCTCGGTCCGCGAGGTCAGCCACCTGGCCGAGGCTCTGGGACTGCTGATCAGCTGACGCCGCGGAGGCAGGCCCCCTTGCGCGGAATACCCCCTGGGGGTATCTTAAGCGTAGCCGCAGATGACTGAACATCATTCAGGAGCACGCACCATGGAACACCGGCACAGCAGCCCCGGCGTGGACCGGGGCATCCGGCACCACAGCCCGGGCGGGACGCCGCACGGGAACCATGCAGTGAGCCCGGCCGGCCCACCTGCCGGCACCGCAGGCTCCTCCACTGCCGGCTCCGGCGCGGACGTGCACACGGTGCACAGCCACGGCCAGCATGCCGGGCACAGCGTCGCGATGTTCAGGGACAGGTTCTGGCTGACACTGGCCCTGGCCGTGCCGGTGCTCTTCTTCAGCCCCATGTTCGCGGAACTCCTGGGCTACGAGCCTCCCGCCTTTCCCGGCTCAGCCTGGATCCCGCCAGTGTTCGGCACGGCGATCTTCCTTTACGGCGGCCGGCCGTTCCTCAAGGGCGGCCTCAACGAACTGAAGGCGCGCAAACCGGGGATGATGCTGCTGATTGCCATGGCCATCAGCGTCGCCTTCATCGCCTCCTGGGTGACCAGCCTCGGCATCGGCGGTTTCGAACTCGACTTTTGGTGGGAGCTGGCGCTGCTGGTCCCCATCATGCTGCTGGGCCACTGGATCGAGATGCGCGCCCTCGGCTCGGCCCAGGGCGCCCTGGACGCCCTGGCGGCGCTGCTGCCCGACGAAGCGGAACGCGTCACGGCCGCCGGCACGGAGACTGTCAGCCTGTCCGAGCTCCGCGCCGGGGACACCATCCTGGTCCGCTCCGGCGGCCGGATGCCGGCCGACGGCACTGTCAGCGGCGGCCAGGCCGAATTCGACGAATCCATGATCACGGGCGAATCGAAAACCGTCCTGCGGGCGCCGGGCGATCCCGTGGTGGCCGGCACCATCGCCACGGATAACTCCGTGCGGGTCCGGGTGTCAGCAATCGGCGAGGACACCGCCCTCGCCGGGATCCGGCGCCTTGTGGCAGAGGCGCAGGCTTCCTCCTCCCGGGCACAGGCCCTGGCCGACCGGGCTGCGGCGTTCCTCTTCTACTTCGCCGCCGGCACCGGCGTCCTGACGTTCATCTACTGGACCCTGATGGGCAGCGTAGGCGACGCCGTCACCCGCACCGTGACTGTCCTCGTGATCGCCTGCCCCCATGCCCTCGGCCTTGCCATCCCGCTCGTCATCGCCATCTCCACCGAGCGGGCCGCCCGGGCGGGCGTCCTGATCAAGAACCGGATGGCGCTGGAGCGCATGCGGACTGTCGACGTCGTGCTGTTCGACAAGACCGGAACCCTGACCAGGGGCGAGCCGGAGCTCAAGGCGGTCGCCGCCGCAGGCACGGGAACAGCAAACGGACAAGACGCCGCGCAGGATACAGTGCTGGAACTCGCGGCCGCCGTGGAGGCGGACAGCGAACATCCCCTGGCCCGCTCAATCGTTGCCGCGGCCCGGGAACGGGGACTGAAGATTCCGACGGCGGACGGGTTCACCTCGCTGACCGGCCGCGGAGTCCGCGCCACGGTCGATGGCCGCACGGTCCACGTGGGCGGCCCGGCCCTGCTCCGGGAGCTCGGTTTGCAGGAACCGCCGGATTTGGCCGCCACGACCGGCGCCTGGCTGGAGCGCGGGGCCGCGGTGCTCCACGTCGTGGCCGGCGGCAGGGTCCTGGGCGCTGTCAGTCTCGAGGATGCCGTGCGGCCCGAGTCCCGCCAGGCCGTCCGGGCCCTGCAGGCACGCGGCATCAAGGTGGCCATGGTCACCGGCGACGCCCGGCAGGTGGCGCACGCCGTCGCCGCCGAGCTCGCCATCGATGAAGTGTTCGCCGAGGTCCTCCCCGCCGACAAGGACAAGAAGGTGGCGGAACTGCAGGGCCGCGGACTGAAAGTGGCCATGGTGGGCGACGGCGTCAACGACTCCCCGGCGCTGGCACGGGCAGAGGTCGGGATCGCGATTGGCGGCGGCACGGATGTGGCCGTGGAATCCGCAGGTGTGGTCCTGGCCGGAAACGATCCGCGGGCAGTGCTCTCGATGCTCGATCTGTCCAAGGCGAGCTACCGGAAGATGTGGCAAAACCTCGTGTGGGCCACCGGATACAACATCATCTCGGTGCCGCTGGCGGCCGGGGTCCTCGCCTTCGCCGGGATCGTCCTCTCCCCCGCCGCGGGCGCAGTCATGATGTCGGCGTCGACCATTGTGGTTGCCCTGAACGCGCAGGTGCTGCGCAGGCTCAAGCTCAACCCGGCCACGGTCAGCTGAACGGAAGGAAGGGCCCATGCCGGAAACCAACCGCCGCGATTCATCCTTCGGGAGATCCTATGCCCGCGTAGGTCCGCGGATGGATGCCCGCGGGGCAACGGAACACCGCCGGCGGCTGGTGGAACCGGCGTACGGTGTCGTCATCGAAATCGGGGCCGGCTACGGTGCCACCTTCCCCTTCTACCCTTCCACTGTGTCCGGTGTGCTGGCCCTGGAACCGGATCCCACGCTCCGCGCGCTGGCGTTCGCCGCCGCCGGCAAGGCACCGGTGCCTGTGACCGTGAAAGACGGCGTGGCGGAATCGCTGCCTGCGGCGGACGCCTCGGTCGACGTCGTCGTCTCCAGTTTGGTGTTGTGCAGCGTGGCGGACCAGTCCGTCGCCCTGGCGGAGGTGGTCCGCGTCCTGCGCCCAGGCGGTTTGTTGCTGTTCTATGAACACGTCCGCTCCGCACACCGCGTGCTGGGGGCAGCCGAAGACCTGCTCACACCGCTGTGGAGCCGGGTGGCAGGCGGATGCCACCCGAACCGTGACACCGCCGCCATGATCGCGGGGGCAGGACTGACGGTGCAGGGCCTCGAGCGCTTCGGCTTTTCGGTCCTCCCCGGCAACCCGCGGCTGGCCCACGTCCTTGGTGCGGCGGCCAAGTCCTGAGCCGGCCGCCGGTAAGCGCCGCCGGTAAGCAAAGTTACGTACGACGGAAAGGGGCGCCTGCCGCGATGGCAGACGCCCCTCTCATCAATCACTCATACCCGGCACTTGGGCCGTGGAAGTTGAGTCTGTACCGGCTAGGCCTTCTTGGGAGGCAGGGCCAGCCTGAAGATCTTGGCCCACGTGGAGCCGACCTGCTTCAGCAGCGGACCCGTGGTGTACGGCAGTCCGTAGCGTTTGCAGATCTCCTGCACCTTCGGCGCCACCTCCGCGTAGCGGTTCGAGGGCAGGTCCGGGAACAGGTGGTGCTCGATCTGGTGCGAGAGGTTTCCGGTCATGAGGTGCATGAACTTGGAGCCGGAGATGTTGGCCGAGCCAATCATCTGCCGCACATACCAGTCGCCGCGGGTCTCGCCTTCCACCATTTCCTCGGTGAAGGTGTCAGTGCCTTCGGGGAAGTGGCCGCAGAAGATCACCGCGTGGGCCCACACGTTGCGGACGGCGTTGGCGGTCAGGGTGCCGTAGAGGGCCTGCTTGCCGGAACCGGTCAGCATTGCGACGGCGGGAGTGGCGGCGTAGTCCTTGGTGAACTGCGTCAGGGCCTTGCGGCCGAGGGCCTTCAGGTCCTTGGTCAGGGCTTCCTTGGACTTCCTGCCCTCCTGGTAGTCCACCAGTTCGAGGTCGTAGATCGCGATGCCCCACTCGAAGACGGGTGCCAGCAGCGCGTTGTACAGCGGGTTACCCAGGTTGAAGGGCTTCCATTCCTGGTCCGGATCCATCCGCAGCAGGTTGTATCCGATGTCGTTGTCCTTGCCGACCACATTTGTCCAGCGGTGGTGGAGATCGTTGTGGGTGTGCTGCCAGGAACGCGCGGGGGTGACGAAGTCCCATTCCCACGTGGTGGAGTGGATGTCCGGGTCCCGCATCCAGTCCCACTGCCCGTGCAGGATGTTGTGCCCGAGTTCCATGTTTTCCAGGATCTTGGCGAAGCTCAGCAGCGTGGTGCCGGCGATCCAGGCGGGCTTCTTCTTGCTGACCAGGAGCAGGGCACGGCCGGAGAGCTCCAGGCCGCGCTGGATCTTGATCATGCGGCGGATGTAGGCGGCGTCGGCGGATCCGCGCTTGGCGAGGATGTCATCCTTGATGGCGTCGAGTTCGCGCCCCAGCTCCGCCACCTGCTCGTCGGAGAGGTGGGCGGCCGCGGGCGGACGCAGCAGCGGCCTGCCGGTTTCAGCGAGGGCGCCGGGCCGCTTCTTCGCGACCGTGACGACCTTTGCTGCGGCTGCGTCGGCGGTGGTGGAACCGCTGGCGGCTGGGGTGTCGGCGTCGGAAAGGTCCGGTTTGTTGGAAACAATCGTCATGCGGTGATTCTCCTCAGAGGTCGAGGTTAACGGGGCCGGCGGCTGCCGACACGCACGTCTGGATTAGTTGGCCGGGCTCGCCGTGCACTTCGTTGGTGCGAAGGTCACGGACGTGGCCGGCCCGCAGCGGGATGAGGCAGCTGTGGCAGATGCCCATGCGGCAGCCGCTGGGCATCAGGATGCCGGCGTCCTCGCCGACATCGAGCAGCGGGGTGTCGCCGTCGGCCTCGACTTCACGGTCGGAGGCCTCGAAGGTGACCAGTCCGCCGTCGTGCCCGTCACCGCCGGCCAGGCTGGTGCTGAAGCGTTCGATCGTCAGGGTGCCTGCGCTAGCCGCGGCCTGCTGCGCGTCCTCGGCTTCGGCCTCCCACAGCGCCTCGGCGTCGTTGAGATAGCCTTCCGGGCCGCACGCGTAGGCGGCGCGCTGGCGCCAGTCCGGGCAAAGCCGGTCCAGGTCGGCGGCGGAAGTGAAGTCCAGCCGTCCGCTCTCGCCGGTGAACCAGTGCGTGACGCGCAGGTTCGGGAACTGGTCGGCGAGCTCGGCGAGTTCTTCACGGAAGATCGTGTCCGCGGCAGTGCGGGCGGTGTGGATCAGGACGACGTCGGAGTCCGGGCGGTGCGGGACGAGCGTGCGGATCATCGACATCACCGGGGTGATGCCGCTGCCGGCCGTGAGCATAAGCAGCGGGCGCGGATGCTCGGGAAGGACGAAGTCACCCTGCGGGGGCGCCAGGAACAGGACGTCGCCGGGCTTGGTGCCGCGAACAAGGGCCCCGGAGACGGCGCCCATGTCGGTCACGGTGATTGCCGGGTCCTGCCCGGCGGGGGCGCTGAGCGAGTAGGACCGCCAGTGGCGGACGCCGTCGAGCTCGACGCCAATACGGGCCCACTGGCCGGCAAGATGTGCTTGCCAGCCGCGGCCGGGACGGAAGAAAATGGTGGCGGAATCGGCCGTTTCTGGAACCACCTTGGTGACCACACCGCGCAATTGGCGGGCGGAAAACACAGGATTGAACAGCGACAGAATGTCTTCTGGAGCTAGTGGGGTGGTCAGTAGAGATGCGGCGCGCGCCAGCTTACGGAGCCGGATCATTCATCAACCTTATGTCAGATTGCGCCATACTTCTTCACCCAAGGCATACGATCGACTCAAGAAAACTATCCCGCCGCAACAACTCATCGGATTGTCCATGAACGCATCCCCCGCACGGGAGCCTGCCGGCCCCGCCCCCGCCTACGATCCTCCCTGGCTGGCCCTGCCGCGGGAGGTCAGCGACATGCTGCGTCCGCGGATGCCCGGCATTGTGGAGGCCATCATCGAGGCCGTCCCGCAGCTCGTCCCGGCGTACGCCAGGCCGATTGAAGGGCGCTTTGGCAGGGGGCTGCGGAGGGGTGTGGCCGCGGCGCTGGACCGGTTCCTGCAATTGCCCGGGACCCGGCTCCCGGCGTTGTCCGAGGAAAGCCGGGATCTGGTGGCCGGGCTGGGCAGCGGCGAGTTCCGGCAGGGGCGGAGCATGGACGCGCTCCTGAGCGCCTACCGGATGGGCGCCCGCGTGACCTTCCGGGAGATGTCCAAGGTCTCAGTGGAACACCACCTGGGCCAGGGCGTTGTGGTGGATCTGGGCGAATCGATCCTCGCGTACATCGACGAGCTGTCGGCGGTCAGCGCCGAGGCCTACGCCTTTGAACAGTCCGAACGGGCCGGAGCGGTGGACCGGCGACGCACCGAACTGCTGGACCTGCTCCTGCTCGGCCAGGCCGACGAGGCGGCCCTGCGCCAGACGGCGGCGATGGCGGACTGGTCCCTGCCCCAGCGCATGGCGGTGGTGACGCTGCCGCTGGACCGGGCGGCCGGACTGCGGCTGCGCCTGGGCCCGGGCACCCTTGTGATTGAGCGCGAGACCGACGTTGTGGCCCTGGTGCCGGCGCGGATTTCGCGTTCCGCCCGGGAGGACCTGGACCGTGCACTGAAGGGACGCGGCGCTTCCGTGGGACCGTCCGGGGGCTGGGAGAAGGTTCCGGACTCACTGCGGCTGGCCGTGCTGGCGGCCGCGGCGCTGCCTCCGCGGGAGGGGCCGGACGATCCCCCGATCTGGGCCGACGAGCACCTGGCGCAGGTGATCCTCGGCGCGGAACCCTCGGCGATCACCGAACTCGCCAACCGCCGGCTCGCGCCGCTGGAAGGGCTCCGGCCCGCCCAACGCGAGCGGCTCGCCGAAACCTTGCTGTCCTGGCTGCGCCACTGGGGCCAGCGGGCGCCCGTGGCCGCCGAACTCGGGATCCACCCGCAGACCGTGGGCTACCGGGCCGCGCAGCTGCGCGAGCTCTTCGGCGACGCGCTCGAGGATCCAACGGCGCGCTTCGAACTCGAACTGGCCCTGCACGCCGGCCGGCGGTAGGCGGGCCGGCACCTGGCCCCGGATGTCCGACGTCGGGCGGCGGACCACCGATTACCCGGCGAGCGCCCGCCGGCTGTGGAGCCGCAGCTCCAGGTCGTGCATCACGAGCGCCGCCAGGTCTTCCAGCGCAGCCGTGTCCTCATCGCTGAACTCGCGGGGCTCACGGTCCAGGATGCACAAGGTACCCAGGTTGTAGCCGTCCGGAGTGCGCAGCGGCACCCCGGCATAGAACTGCAGGCCGAACTCGCCGGCTACGAGGGGGTTGGCCAGAGTCCGGGGATCGTTGATGGCGTCCCGGATAATCCAGGCATCGCCCTGCAGGACGGCGGAGGCGCATAATCCGGGGTCCCGGCCGATTTCCGTGACGTCCGTGCCGTGGTGGGACTTGAACCAGATGCGGTCATGGTCCACAACGCTGACAATCGCCACAGGCACCGAGAACATGCGTGCGGCCAGCGCCGCGATCCGGTCGAAGGCGCCATCCGCGGGAGTGTCCAGGATCCTGTACCGCTCGACCGCCTGCATGCGCCCTTCTTCGTCGGTCAGCAGCGCGGCCGCGTCCCGGCGGTGGCGTCCCGCGCCATTGATGACTTCCTGGCGCAGGGCCAGGGACACTTCCCGGGCGGGCGGGCGGGCCGCCGGATCCCTGTCCAGCATGGAGGTCAGCAGGGCCGCCCACATGGGCGCGAGCTCTTCGGGGATTGCCGGGTCGTGGAGAAGCCGGGCCAGGGCGGACTGGACCGGCGCGCCGGGATAGGCCATTTTCCCGGTCAGGCCTTCCAGCAGGACCAGTCCCAGCGAATAGACGTCGCTGGCAGGGCCGGCCGGTTCGCCGGCGGCCTGTTCGGGGCTGAGGTAGGCGGGGGTGCCGGAGCTGTCGTCGGGGTCGCCGCAGTGGCCTTCGCGGATTGTGATGGCCACGCCGAAGTCGCTGAGTTTGGCGCGCGGGCGCCGGTCCTCGACGCTGTAGTCCACGAGCAGGATGTTGGCCGGCTTGACGTCCCGGTGGATGATGCCGTGGTGGTGGATGTGTGCCAGCCCGTCGGCGAGATCGTGTCCGATCAGCGCCATGTGGGCCGCCGACAGCGGGCCCTCGGCCGAGCGGCTGCGGAGGTCGGGGCCGCGGACGAGTTCCATCACCAGATAGCTGAGCCGGCGGGTCGGGTCACTCAGGTCTGTCCCGGCGTCGAACAGTGTCACGAGGGCGTGGTGGGCCATCCCCGCCAGGATCCGCACTTCGTCGCTTTGCCTGCGGGTCCGTTCCTCGTCCACAGTGCCGTCGCGGAAGAGTTTGACTGCCACTTCCCGTCCCAGGACCTCGTCCGTGGCACGGTACACGCTTGATTGGCTGCCCCGGCCAATGAGTTCTTCGATCCGGTAGCGCCCGCCGAGCAGGAAACCGGGGTCCATGGTTGTCAAAGGTTTACGTGGTCCCTCTAATGGGGCCGCCGCTGGAATCGGGCGGATCAGTCCAAAGCCGGAAAATCAGTCCCGGCACCCGCATCATAAGCAAGCTTACTTATCATAACGCGGAAACCGGATTCCGGAAGACGTCCCGGCGATCTTTCGGTCCGGCGCCTTGCCGTTATTTTGCGGGGTTGTGGGTCCCGATCGGCACGAGGGTGAGGTCAGGGTGGTTCTTTTCGATCCGGCGCAGGGCCCAGACGTCGTTGAACAGGGCCAGGTATTCCCCGTCGGAGCGCAACAGGACTTCGGCGCCGGGGACGTTGGCCAGCGCCGGCATGGCGTCGGCGGTCGAAATCCGGGCCATGGAATACGGGAGCCGTTCCAGCCGCATCGGGGCGCTGAAGTCGTGCGCCATGCGGTCTTCGACCACTTCGAACTGCATGGGGCCGACGGCGGCAAGAACGGGCGCCTGGTCACCGCGGATGTCGGAGCGGAGCACCTGGATGACGCCCTCGTGCTCGAGTTGTTCGATGCCGCGGCGGAACTGTTTGAACCGGCTCGGGTCTTTGGAGCGCGCCACCTGGAAGTGCTCCGGGGCGAAGAGCGGGATCGCGGGGAACTCCACGGGCTGGTCCAGGAACAGGCTGTCCCCCACGCGGAGGGAGGAGGCGTTCACGAGGCCCACCACATCGCCCGGGAAGGCCTCGTCGATCACCTCGCGTTCGCGGCCGAAGACCTGCTGGGCGTATTTGGTGGCGAAGGATTTCCCCGTCCGGGTCTGGGTGACCACCATGCCGCGCTCGAACATGCCGGAGCAGACACGGATGAAGGCAACGTGGTCGCGGTGGGCCTTGTTCATGCCGGCCTGGACCTTGAAGACGAATCCGGCGAACGGGGCATCCACGGGGCGGGGGTCGCCGTCGACGTCGGGCCGCGGGGCAGCGGGCGGGGCGAAGTCGACGAGGGCGTCGAGGATTTCCTTCACGCCGAAGTTCAGTGCGGCCGAGCTGAAGAGGATCGGCGTCGCCTTGCCGGCGTGGAAGGCCTCGACGTCGAACGCCAGGTTGGATTCGATGACCAGCCCGGCCTCGTCCACGGCGTTGGACCAGTCGTCGCCCTGGCTGGCGGCGGCCTCTTCGGGGGTGAAGTATTCGGTGAGCGCGATGTTGGCGCCGGCGTTGTTGCGCTTGAACTGCGCGAAGCGGTCATTGCGCAGGTCCCAGACGCCGCGGAAGTCGCCGGAAATGCCCACGGCCCAGGTCAGCGGCATCGGCTGCAGGCCGGTGCGCTCGGTGATCTCATCCATGAGGGCCAGCGCGTCCAGGCCGGGCCGGTCCCACTTGTTGATGACAGTGATGATGGGCAGGTTGCGCTGCTTGCAGACCTCGAAGAGCTTCATGGTCTGGGTTTCGAGTCCCTTCGCGGCGTCGACCAGCATGACGGCACAGTCCACGGCCGCGAGAACGCGGTAGGTGTCCTCGGAGAAGTCGGCGTGGCCCGGGGTGTCCAGGAGGTTGATGACGGTGTCCCGGTAGGCGAACTGCAGCGCGGCGGAGCTGATGGAGATGCCGCGGTCCTTTTCCATCTGCATCCAGTCCGAGACCGTCTCCTTGCGGTTGGCCTTGCCGCTGGAGGCGCCGGCGGTGCCGATCACCTTTGCGTGCAGCGCGAGGGCCTCCGTCAGGGTGGATTTGCCGGCGTCGGGGTGCGAAATGACCGCGAAAGTCCGGCGCCGGGCCGCCTGCTTGTGAATCTCCTGGACTCGGGCGGGGCTGAGGACTTCTTGAGACACGATGCTACTTTCGCTGCGGCAGTGGACGGGTCACGGCGCGGAGAGCCCGCGGTACACCCAAGGATCCAAGTTTATCGCAGGCCGCGGACCGGCGTACGAGGCGGCCGCCGGCCGGCGCCAAAATGCGGTCGTGGACGGCACCCGGGACAGCCCTTCCGGAGGCTCCCGGCGGTACACCGTAATGGACCACTTTAAGGCTTGCCTGTGCGGAAGTGGCCGTGCTTTACCCCTATCATGGGGAGAGCGGGGAACTGAGTACTTTGATCCTGCCGGGAGACCCTGGAATCCGGCGCACTTGCAGGCTCGTCCCTGCACCTTTGAAGGGAAATCTATGGCTCGGAGCCCTGAAGATGCGCTCAAGGCGACCCTGGCCAGGGTGGCACCGGGCACGGCCCTCCGCGACGGCCTGGAACGCATCCTCCGCGGCCGGACCGGCGCGCTGATCGTCCTGGGCATCGACAGGACCATCGAGTCCATCTGTTCGGGCGGCTTCGAGATCGGCATCGACTTCTCCCCCACCCGGCTGCGGGAACTGGCGAAGATGGACGGCGCCATCGTCTGCGACAAGGATGCCAGCAACATCCTGCGCGCGGCGGTCCAGCTCGTCCCGGACTCGAGCATCGAAACGCAGGAATCGGGCACCAGGCACCGGACCGCGGAACGCGTGGCCATCCAGACGGGCGTCCCGGTCATTTCGGTCAGCCAGTCAATGCAGATCATCGCGCTGTACGTGCACGGTCTGCGCCACGTCCTGGAGGGCTCCGAGAAGGTCCTGGCCCGCGCCAACCAGGCCCTGGCAACCCTGGAACGCTACCGCTCGCGTCTGGACCAGGTCACCAGCTCGCTCTCCGCGCTGGAAATCGAGGCCATGGTCACGGTCCGTGACGTCGCGGTCACCCTTCAGCGCCAGGAAATGGTCCGCAGGATCTCCGAGGAAATCTCCCAGTACGTCCTGGAACTGGGCGAGGACGGCCGCCTGCTGTCGCTGCAGCTGGACGAGCTCACCGTGGGCCGCGGCCCGGGCAGCGACGTCATCATCCGCGACTACTCCAGCCCGGCCGCAACCGCGGAGGACATCGACAACGCGGTCAAGGCCCTCGTCAGCCTGGGCCCAACCGAGCTGATCGACCTGGGCAAGATCGCCGGGATCGTCGGCTTCGCCGGCGGCGAGGCCAACCTCGACGCGGTCGTGCAGCCGCGCGGCTACCGCCTGCTCTCCGGGCTCAAGGCCGTGCCGAAGGCCGTCGCCGACCGGCTCGTCGACCACTTTGGCGGCCTGCAGTTCCTGATGGCGGCAACGATCGATGACCTCATGACGGTGGACGGGATCGGTGACCAGCGTGCCAGGACCGTCAGGGAAGGCCTGAGCCGCATGGCCGAGGCCAGCCTGCTGGACCGCTTCCTCTAACCCCCCAAACACCCGTCGTTAGCGGGAGTTAACGGGTCAGCTGAGCTGGAACACGGCCTTGGGGCTGGTCTTGTTCGCCAGCCGCGCGGTGAAGACATAGTAGGCGCCGCCGGCTCCGGGCTTGGCCTCGACGGGCTCGCAGCCCTGCACCGTGCGGTTGCGCTGCCACGGGAAATTCGCTGTCTCACTCTTGCCCGGAGCAATGGTCTTCATCAGGTCCGCGCTCTCCGCCTGGCAGTCCTTGGAGGAGAAGATCCGGTCCGAGCCGCTGGTGATCATGTACTCCATCTGCGACGTCCCGATGTTGACCTCGCACGGCACCTTGTTGTTGTTGGTAACCGTGAGGCTGAGCAGCGGCTTCTCAGCGGCGGCATAGTCCTGTTTGTCGGTGGCAGCCGTGACGGTGATCAGATTCTGCTCGCAGCCCTCGCCCGATGTGGCCGTGGGTGAGGCCGACGCATCCCCGGACGCCGTGGGGGTCCCGGACTCAGAGGCAGTCGGGGAGACCGCCGGCGCCGCTCCGGCCCCGGAAGGCTGGCCGCCGGAGGGGTGGCCGCCGCTCATGGCACTCGAGACCGCCACAAAGCCGCCGAAGACCACAGCGATGACGAGCAGCAGGACCACGCCTGCAAAGAGCCGGCGGCGGCGGTAGACCCGGCGGAGCGGGGGCCGTCCGGATTTGCGCCCGGGTTGTCCTGCGGGCGAACCTTTCGGCCGCGAACCACCCGTACCTGAACTGCCTTGCCTGACCATCCTTCTAGCCTAGAGAACCGCGCGGGCTATGGCGCCCGACCACGCCGCGTGACCCGCCGCCGTCCCGATCCGTTACCCCGATCTATTACGCTGAATGGATCGAAACTCTAACCCCAACGCCCCTCGTATCCGCCGCGGCACAGCGGGAACCCCTTCCCGCCGGGACGCCCGCCCGCGCCGCGGATCTCCGCGCCCTCCATGCGGCCCTGGCTGACTGGTTCGCGTCCAACGCCAGGGAACTGCCGTGGCGGGCCACGGAGTGCAGCCCCTGGGGTGTGCTGGTCAGCGAGGTGATGCTCCAGCAGACGCCGGTGGTCCGGGTCCTGCCGGTCTGGGAGGAGTGGCTGCGCCGCTGGCCGGAACCGTCCGATCTGGCCGGCGAACCCGCCGGGGAGGCCGTCCGGGCCTGGGGCCGGCTGGGGTATCCCCGGCGCGCCCTGCGCCTGCATGCCGCCGCCGCCGCCATCAGGGACAGCCACGGCGGGGCCGTCCCCGGCACCTACACCGAGCTCCTGGATCTCCCCGGTGTGGGCAGCTACACGGCCGCGGCCGTCGCCGCGTTCGCCTATGGACGCCGCGAAACGGTGGTGGACACCAACATCCGCCGGGTCCACGCGCGGCTGGTCTCCGGCTCTGCCCTGCCGGCACAGGCCCTGACCGCTGCCGAAATGCGGCTGGCGGCGTCACTGCTCCCGGACCGCCCCGGCGCCTCGGTGCGCTGGAACGCCGCCGTCATGGAACTCGGCGCGCTGGTCTGCACTGCGCGGGCCCCCAAGTGCGGCCAGTGCCCTGTCCGGGAGTCCTGCGCCTGGCTGGCGGCAGGCGAGCCGGCGCCAACGTACACGCCCAAGGGGCAGGCGTGGCACGGCACGGACCGGCAGGTGCGCGGCGCCGTGATGGCCGTCCTGCGGGCAGCCGAGGAGCCAGTGGCGCCGGTGCTGTTCCACCAGGCCCCCGCGGACCTGGGCTTCGAACCGCAGGGCATCAGCATCCCGCTCGCGGCCCTGCACCGGCTCAACGCGGCCCCCGAGCAGCTGGAACGGGCGCTGGCCGGCCTGCTGGGCGACGGCCTTGCCGAACTGCACCAGGGCGGCTTCCGGCTCCCGGGCTGAGGATCTACGCTGGAGCATGCGCAAGCTGGCGGCCGCGGCCGCTCTGGTCCTCACCGCCGTCCTGGCAGTCTCGTGCCGGCCGGAGGCCGCCTGCCCGGCGATCGCTCAGGCGCCCGTTGTCTCACTCACCGTGGACCGGGAGTACGCCCCGTCCGTGAAGACGGTACACCTCAAAGCCTGCCAGGACGGCAGCTGCAAGGAAGCGGACCTCGAACTGGCTCCCGGAAGCACGGCCGTGGACCAAGGCTGCGAACCCGGACCCTACGGCGGCGACGGCGTCTGCTCGGCCACCTCTTCGCCCGACGGCACCCTGACCGGCATGCTGATGATGGGGGCGCTGAGCGCCAGCCGCATCGAGGTGACGGCCACGGGCACGGATACCGCCGGGAACCCGCTGCCGGCCCGGACCGCGGCGTTCACGCCCCGCGCGGCGCACCCGTTTGGAGAGCAGTGCGGAACGTTCATCACGGCCAGTGTCGTGCTCGACGAGGCCAGCCTCCGCCAGGCACCCTAGCGCCTACGGTTCTCCGAACCCCGAGCTGACCAGGCGCTCCAAGTAGCCGACCGCTTTGGCGGCGTCCGGGCCGCTGGCCTCCACATGCAGGACGGTTCCCTTGCCGGCGGCAAGCATCATGAGCTCGGTCATGGAGGCGCCGTCGGCGCCGTTGACGGTCACCTCGGCGTCCATGCCGGACAGGCCGCCGGCGATCTTCGCCGCCGGCCGGGCATGCATGCCGGTCTGGTTGACGAGCTCGAAGTCCCCGGTGGCGTCCGGCGGCTGCTGGTGCTCATGGCCGGCCTCCGCGGGGTGGGCCGGGGGCCGGTAGACGGCCTCGGCCGCGTCCTTTACCGCCGCCGCTTCTGCCCCCGCCTGGGCAGCCACAGCGGCCGCCACCAGTCCTTCAACGAGGGGCGCGTCAGCGATCAGCACCGATCCTGGATCGGCTGCAAACTCCGCCGCGGACTCGGCCGTCATCACCGCGGAGCCGAGGTCGGCGAGCATCACCACACCGTCGCCGGCAGCCTGCTCCAGGGCTGCCATGACCTTTTCCAGGCTCGTGCCGATGCGGCCGTCGTCGGTGCCGCCGGCCGGGAGGATCAGGACGTCGGGGGCCATCTGCGCGGCGAGTTCGGCGGCGCCGTCCGCGATCTTGGAGCTGTGCGAGACGACCACCAGCCGGACTGTCATTCGGTCGCTCCGGCCGCGGCGCGCAGGATCAGGGCGCTGGAGACCGCTCCGGGGTCGCGGTGGCCGATGCTGCGCTCCCCCAGGTAGCTGGCACGGCCCTTGCGGGCGAGCATCGGATCCGTGGACACGGCGCCGGCCTCGGCGGCCTCCGCCGCGGCAAGCAGCACCTTCCGGACGTCGCCGTCGCCAGCCGCGGCGGCGGCAGCCTCGATCGCGGGCGTCCACGCGTCCACCATGGTCTTGTCCCCGGATTCGGCCTTACCGCGGGCGACGATCCCGTCGCGGGCGGCCTGCAGCGCGGCAGCCAGGGTGGCGGCGTCGACGTCGGACGTCTCACCCAGCGCCGTGGCGGCCCGCAGGAACGCGGTGCCGTACAGCGGGCCGGCCGCCCCGCCGACCTTGGACATCAGCGTCATGGCGGTCAGTTTCAGGGCCCCACCCGGGGTCTCCGGCGGCGCCTCGGCAAGTTTGTCCAGCACGGCCTTGAAGCCGCGGTCCATGTTCTCGCCATGGTCCGAGTCCCCGATCGGCCGGTCCAGCTCGATCAGCTCCACCCGGTGCTCCGCCATGGCCTGCGCCGAAAGTGTCAGCCACCGCACGGCCCAGCCGACGTCCAAGCCCACGGTCAGACGCCCCAGCGAAGGGCCGGAGTGTGCACGGGAGCGTCCCAGAGCGTCGTCATCTCGTCATCGAGGCGCAGGACAGTGATGGAGCAGCCCTGCATTTCCAGGGACGTGATGTAGTTGCCCACAAGGGAGCGTGCCACGGTGACGCCCTGCTCGGCCAGTTTCTGCGCGGCCCGGCGGTACACGATGTACAGCTCGCTCGCCGGGGTGCCGCCCATGCCGTTGACGAACAAGAGCACCTGGTCCCCGGAGCTAAGCCCGAGGTCGCTGACCACAGGGTCCAGGAGCCGGTCTGTGATGCCGTCGGCGTTTTCCATCGGGATGCGGTGCCGCCCCGGCTCGCCGTGGATGCCGATCCCGATCTCGATCTCGTTTTCCTCCAGCTCAAAACTGGGCACCCCTGCATGCGGAACAGTGCAGGCGGACAACGCCACGCCCATGCTGCGCACGTTCTGGTTGACGCGGTCACCGATCGCGGCGACGGCGTCCAGGTTGTCGCCCCGCTCGGCGGCCGCACCGGCGATCTTCTCGACCAGGACGGTGCCGCCGACCCCCCGGCGCCCGGCCGTGTACAGCGAATCCTCCACGGCGACGTCGTCGTTGACCAGCACGGTGCGGATCTCGACGCCTTCGGCCTGCGCGAGTTCGGCGGCGGTTTCAAAGTTCAGTACGTCACCGGTGTAGTTCTTCACGATGTGCACGACGCCGGCGCCGGAGTTGACGGCCAGCGTGGCCGGCAGGATCTGGTCCGGGGTGGGCGAGGTGAAAACGGCGCCCGGAACGGCGGCGTCGAGCATGCCCCGGCCCACGTAACCGCCGTGCAGCGGCTCGTGCCCGCTGCCGCCGCCAGAGACGAGGCCGACTTTCCCCGCCACGGGAGCGTCCTTGCGCACGATGTATTTCGGGTCCGGAAAGACGGTCACGAGGTCGGCGTGTGCAAGTCCGAACCCTTCCACTGACTCGTCGACCACGGCTTTGGGATCATTGATGAGTTTCTTCATGGCGGTGCTCCCTGGATGGTGTCCTGGCTGCTTGCTTAGACCCTACTACCGGGGCACGGCCGGCGGTAGGCTCCCGGTTCCTCCGGCCCTGGGGCTCCCTGGCGGGGCTGCGAATACCGGGCCGGCGGGGTTGTGGCTGTGCGTTCCCTGCTCCCGCGCTTCAGGCTTGCTGCTCGGCCCACGCAGGGGAATGCGGCCAGGCGTCGACGCCCAGCCATGAGAACGGCGGCGCGGCGAGCCGGCCCTTGCTGGCAAGGGACGCGGCCGGCGGTCCTGATGCGGCAGATACCGGACCAGCGGTTTGCCCCGTCGCGGGGGCACCCGTGACAGGCGAGGAACGGTTGGTGGGTTCGGGCGGTAGCGCTTCCGGCAGCCGGACTGGCAACTGGACCGGCGGCACTGCCGGAGCGCTGGCGATTGTCCTGCGAAAAGCGGAGAAATCGGGAAAAATCACGTCTTTATGCAATTTTTTGCCTCCGAAAGTATGGTGGCCCACCCCCTGGGCCGGCATCAGTTTATCCACCAAATTTACTGAAGGGAAGCCCTGCGTGGACGTCGCCTTCCTGGCGGCTGACGGCACTGGCCGGGAGCGGCCCGGGGGCACCCGGGAACGGGCACAGCCGGCGGGCGCTACAGCTCCTTGATCATCCTGGTGTTGCCCAGCGTGTTCGGCTTGACCCGCGCCAGGTCCAGGAACTCGGCCACGCCTTCGTCATGCGAGCGCAGGAGCTCGGAATACACCATGGGATCGACGGCGGTCTGGTCAGCCATGACTTCAAAGCCGTGTTTCTTGAAGAAATCCACTTCGAACGTCAGGCAGAAGACCCGCGAGACTCCCAGCGCGCGGGCATCCTCAAGCAGACGCTCCACGAGCGCGTGGCCCACACCTTTGCCGCGCCAGGCGTCCGAGGCCGCGAGGGTCCGCACCTCGGCGAGGTCCTCCCACATAACGTGCAGCGCCCCGCAGCCGATCACCTCGCCGTCTTCGGATTCGGCGATCCGGAACTCCTGCAGGCTTTCGTAGTAGGCCACGGTTTCTTTGGCCATGAGGATTCGCTGGTCGGCCAGCGGCGCCACGAGCGTCTTGATGGCGCCGACGTCGTCGGTGCGGGCAGGGCGGATGCGGATCGTCTCAGTCGCGGTCTCACTCACGGTCTCAGTCACAGCCCAATCTTACGGGTGCCCGGGGCCCGGCCGGCTCCCTGCTGGCACGGGCCCCGGGGCGTCAGAGACCGAGTTCGTCGGGGACGGGAACGTCCTTGTCCAGGAGGTTCCTGGCCAGGAAGTGCTCCACGACGCCGTACCAGACCTTGGCGTGCTGCGGCTGCAGAATCCAGTGGTTCTCGTCCGGGAAGTACAGGAAACGGTGGTCCGTTTCGCCGTTCCCGTCCGCCGCCAGCTGCGACTTGGCGAGCAATTCGTACCAGAGCCGGAGCCCCTCGCCGATCGGCACACGGTAGTCCTTGTCGCCATGGATGACCAGCATGGGAGTCCGGATGTTTTCCACGTGCAGATGCGGGGAGTTCTCCAGCGCCATCTCTGCCGTCATCTCCTTGAGCCAGTACTGCGCGGCGTCGGTGGTGGGGCCGAACTGGTCCAGGGCCCAGAGGCTGGCGTGCGTGACGATTGCTTTGAAGCGGTCCGTATGCCCGGCCACCCAGTTGGCCATGTACCCGCCGAAGGAGCCGCCCATGGCGGCCGTGCGCGTCTCGTCGATGTCCGGGCGCTGCACGACGGCGTCGGTGATGGCCATCAGGTCGGTGAACGGCGCCTTGCCCCATTCCCCCCAGCCTCGCTGGATGTAGTCCTGGCCGTAGCCGGTGGAGAGGGCGGGGTCCGGGAGCAGCACCGCGTAGCCGCGGGCCACCAGCAGCCACGGGTTCCAGCGCCAGGTCCAGGCGTTCCAGGATCCCAGCGGGCCGCCGTGGATCCAGAGCAGCAGCGGGGCCGGGGCCGCGGCGGACGCGCCGTCCGGCAGGGCCAGGTACGCGGGCACACGGGCGCCGTCGGCCGCCGTCGTCTCCACGCGCTCCAGCGTGCCCTTGAAGCGGGGGCGCTCCGCGGGCGCGGGCAGGCGGACGACGCCGCCGGCGTCGAGGTCGATCCGCACAGGTTCGGCGGGGAATTCGTAGGAGCTGCGCAGGGCGTAGGCGCTGCGCCCGTCCGGTGCGACGACGACGTCGGTGTACGCGGCGGCGTCGTCCGTCAGGCGGAGCACCTGGCCGGCCTGGCCCGGGTCCCCGGCCACACCAATCCGGAAGACCGGCGATGCGCCGTTCTCGTCGGCGGTGACCAGCAGGGCCGATCCGTCCGGCAGCCATGCGGCGGGGCGCGCCCAGCGGTCCCAGTCATGGGCGAGCGGCGTCAGCGCGCGCTCTCCTGCTGCGGGGCCGGCGACGTCGAGGAGGTGCAGCTTGACCTGCGGGGCCGCCAGCGGCGTGGTGTCGCTTTCACTGACCACCACGAGGCTCCGGCCGTCCGGACTGACCGGGCCCGGGAAGTAGCTCAGGCCTTCGGTGTCCAGCAAAACCGTCCGGGTCCCGGTGGCGACGTCGATGGCGACCAGCACGGAACGTGAATCGGCATTAGCGAGGGGCTTCGCGAAGCTGCTGTAGATGGTCCTGCCGTCCGGGCTGAGCACCGATTCGGCGTCCCTGAGCCGGGTGCCGGCGTCGGGCGTCAGGTTGCGGAGCTTCAGCGGCGTGGCGGCGTCAACGGTGGTCGGCTTTCCGGCCTCCAACTGGCCTCCGGGTTCGACGGCGAACAGCCGCGGCTGCGCCGGGCCCAGGTCCGCGTCCCAGTAGCGGACAGGGTAGCCGCTGTGCAGGATGGCCGCGACCTTGTTCTCCTTGCGCGCCTTGCGGCGTTCTTCGTCATTGTCCTCGTCCGTGGAACCGGCCAGGACCGAGGCCGCGACCACCACGGTGTCGGCGTCCGTGGCGGCGTGGACCCCGCCGATTCCACCGGCGCGGGACAAAGCCACCCGGGCTTCACCGCCGTCGGACGGGAGAATCCAGAGGGCGCTGACGGGGTCGGCCTCGGGGCTCTCCGGATCGGGGCGGGCCGAGGTGAAGTAGAGGTCGCCGTTGGCGGCAAACACCGCGCCGGCCTCCCCCTTGGCGCTGCGCGTGATCCGGCGGGCCTGTTTGACCCCACCCGGGTCCACCTCCCACAGCGCGGTGCAGTATTCGGTGCCTTTCGTGCCGAGGGTCGCCACGGTGGCGACCAGCCGGGCGCCGTCCGGGCTCAGCGTCAAACCGCTCGCTCGAGGGATCGCGAGGTAGTGGTCCAGATCGTGGAAGGGGGTCTCGGGTTGTTCGCTCAGGGTCTCTGAGTCCTTAGCAGCCATGCACCGATTCAACACCGTATGTGGCAGCGATCACAAAACTTTCACTATGAGTGAAACACTGCTTTCAGATACGGGAGTCGCTGGGCCCGGCCGGTAGCACAAACGCAAAGGCCCCGCCGTCCCTTTCGGGGCAGCGGGGCCGTTGCTCTTGGTGCTTAGACGCTCGGGGCGATCTCCGGGATGCGCGGCTTGGCGTTGCCGGCGAAGGTGAACTTCGCGTCGTCGCCTTCGCCTTCCACATCCACCACCACGATGTCGCCGGCGTGCAGTTCGCCGAAGAGGATCTTCTCGGAGAGCTGGTCCTCGATCTCGCGCTGGATGGTGCGGCGCAGCGGCCGGGCACCCATGGCGGGGTCGTAGCCGCGGGTCGCCAGGAGCACCTTGGCCGCGGTCGTGAGCTCGATGCCCATGTCCTTGTCCTTGAGTCGCTTCTCGAGGCGGCCGACGAACATGTCCACGATCTCGATGATCTCGTCCTGGGTCAGCTGCGGGAAGACCACAACATCGTCAACACGGTTCAGGAACTCGGGGCGGAAGTGCTGCTTGAGCTCCTCCGTGACCCGGGCCCGCATCCGGTTGTAGCCGGTCTGCGTGTCCGTGCCGGACTGGAAGCCGGTGGCAACACTCTTCGAGATGTCCCGGGTGCCGAGGTTGGTGGTCATGATGATCACGGTGTTCTTGAAGTCCACCACGCGGCCCTGGGAGTCGGTCAGGCGGCCGTCTTCCAGGATCTGCAGCAGCGAGTTGAAGAGATCGGCGTGCGCCTTCTCCACTTCATCGAACAGGACCACGGAGAACGGACGACGGCGGACCTTCTCGGTCAGCTGGCCGCCTTCCTCGTAGCCCACGTAGCCCGGAGGGGCACCGAAGAGCCGCGACACCGTGTGCTTCTCCGAGTACTCGGACATGTCCAGGGTGATCAGCGCGTCTTCCTCGCCGAACAGGAACTCGGCGAGGGCCTTGGCCAGTTCGGTCTTACCGACGCCGGTGGGGCCGGCGAAGATGAACGAGCCGCCCGGACGCTTGGGGTCCTTG
>NZ_JBFUAF010000012.1:0-155866 GCF_056406415.1 Arthrobacter sp. P1_C12_2
GGCCCAGGCCCAGTCCTATGGCGGGGCGGCCGGCAAGGACCTCGATCCCTGCTACCACGAGGCCTGCGACACCATCGCCAACACCAACCCGGAACTGCTCCAGGAAATGTCCGGCGCCCTGGCCTACGGCACCGTGGCCTACGCGATGGCGAAGACCGGCTAGACGCCCCTCATTCGCCGTCCCATTCACCCAGGAAGTCGGATGTCCATGGTGTCGGCGGCCACCTCCAACGGATGCCCGGCCGCCGGCATTTTTCCCAAGTAGCCGGGGCCGCCTGAGGTGATGGACCTCCATAGAATCGGGTAGTTAATCAGCCATTTAAGGGGAAAAGACAGGTACCCGCTACTCAGGTGCTGTGTGTTTCCTGAGCCTACGATAAGAACGGATAAGCGTTTGGGCAGGCGCCAATGATCTGCCCAGTTCCCGTATCGAAAACCTCTATACGGGAGTAAATACGGGCCCCGTGAAAGCAACGGTCAGTGCGCCACAGATGCTGCACTGTCTCCTTTCCGTGCCCGTCATCCGGAAGCCTGAGTTGACTTTGCGCTCGGGAAACTTCGTTAGTCGGAAGTACGGGGGACATCGACAGATGGATATCTTCGAAAGCTTGGAGTCAGAGGTCCGCAGCTACTGCCGCAGTTGGGACACCGTGTTTGAGCGTGCGGCAGGCAGCAGCCTCTACAGCGAAGACGGCAGAGAATATCTGGACTTCTTTTCCGGCGCCGGAGCGCTGAACTACGGGCACAACAACCCCGTGCTGCTGCAGCCACTGGTGGACTATCTTCTCTCGGGCGCAATCGTTCACTCACTCGACATGAAAACACCCGCCAAGCGGCGCTTCCTGGAGACATTCCGGGAGTTGATCCTCAAACCCAGGAACTTGGACTATAAAGTCATGTTCCCCGGTCCGACGGGAACAAACTCAGTGGAGGCGGCCCTGAAGCTCGCCCGGAAGGTTACCAGTAGGCAGCATGTCCTGAGCTTCACCAATGCGTTTCACGGGATGACCCTGGGATCGTTGTCAGTCACGGGCAATTCAATGAAACGGCAGGGAGCCGGCGTTCCGCTGACGAATACATCGAGCATGYCCTATGACGGATTTTTCAACGGTCAGATGCCGGACTTTCTGTGGCTCCGGCAAGCCCTGGAGGACAGGGGCTCGGGCATCGATAAACCCGCAGCTGTGATCGTGGAGACCGTCCAGGGCGAGGGTGGGCTCAGGGCCGCCCGGGCGTCCTGGCTGCAAGGCCTTGCGGAGCTGTGCCGTCAACATGACATCCTGCTCATCGTTGATGATGTACAGGCCGGATGCGGACGGACCGGGACCTTCTTCAGCTTTGAGGAGGCGGGGATCACTCCAGATATCGTCTGCCTGTCGAAGTCCATCTCGGGCTTTGGGCTGCCTTTGGCGCTGACACTGTTCAAACCCGGATTGGATATCTGGAAGCCTGGCGAGCACAACGGAACATTCCGGGGGCACAACCCGGCATTCGTCACTGGCACGGCTGCCTTGGAACACTACTGGCAGGACGGCACTTTCCAGTCAGGCGTCGCGGGGCTCATTTCGCAGCTCCACGAGGGGCTTACCCAGATCGCAGCGGGCGTCGACGGCGCCACGGTCCGTGGCCGGGGACTGCTCGCGGGTGTTCACTACCCCAACCCCCAGACTGCGGAGAAGATCGCGGCTGAATCGTTTGCCCGGGGCCTGCTCGTGGAAACTTCCGGCCCGGAAGGTGAGGTTGTCAAGACGATGCCCGCGCTGACTATCAGCCCCGAGGATCTACAGAAGGGACTCGATATTCTCGCTGCAGCCGCAGTGACTGTGACCGGAGAGCCGGTCGCCTTGGGATCAACCATTTGAGCATCCGTACAGGGCAGAGACGGCTCACAGGGGCCAGGGCCCCTTGCAAGAATCGAAGTAGATTTCGGGGAGAGAAATGGTCACCCGCAAGGCAACAGCTCTTATCGACAGTGATCTAGCGGAAACCGACCGGGCGATTCCCCCGGGAAGTGTTATCGTACAAAAGTTTGGTGGTTCATCCCTGGCGGATGCCGCGGGTATCCTCCGGGCAGCCGAGCGGATAGCCAAAACGCGGACCAACGGTTACCGGGTCGTGGCAGTGGTGTCCGCCATGGGGGACACCACCGATGAACTCTGCGACCTTGCCGCGGAAGTTTCCGCCCGGCCGCTTCCTGTGGACCTCGACGCCCTTCTGAGCATCGGGGAACTTGTGTCCTCGGCACTTTTGGCGATTGCCCTGGCGGATCTTGGCCAGCTGCCCCGCACGTTTACCGGCAGTGCGGCCGGCCTCATTACCGACAGCATCCACGGCAAGGCACACATTACCGATGTCAGGCCGGACCGCGTCCGCAGTAGTCTGGCCCGTGGCGAAGTCCCTATCGTTGCAGGATTTCAAGGCAGGACGCAGAAACGGAACAAGGTGACCACGCTCGGCCGCGGCGGCTCAGATCTCACCGCGGTCGCGCTGGCCGCGGCGCTCGGGGCCGATATCTGCGAGATCTACACGGACGTCGACGGCGTCTACACTGCGGACCCCCGGGTCGTCCCGACGGCGCGAAAGATCGAGGTCCTCTCGAGCGAGGAAATGCTTGAATTCGCCGCCTCCGGTTGCAAAGTACTGCACCTGCGGTGTGTGGAATATGCCCGCCGGTTCGGTATTCCGATCCATGTGAGGTCCTCCTTCGTGCCGGAGCCAGGGACGCTGATCCTGCCAGGCCTTGACCGTCATCCAGTCCTCCAGCCGGCCAGGGAGCAACCCGAGGTGACCGGAGTAGCAGGGGTCAACTCGACTTCAAAAATCACTGTTGTTGGAATGCCGGACCAGCCGGACAGCATGGCGCGCATCCTGCACGTCCTCTCGCGTTCGGGGGCGCACGTCCAGGCAATTGTCCAGAATACGGCCGGCCCAGGCCCGAGGCGTTCCGACGTTGCACTGATCGTGCCTGCTGCCCACGCAGGCAACGCCCTTGCTGTGCTGGACGCCGAAAAGGGAGCAATTGGATTTCAGGGTTTGCAGCACGACGGTCAGGTGGGCCGGGTGTCCATCACCGGACTGGGCATGCGGTCTTCCCCGGAAATTTTCTGCACCTTCCTCAAGGCCCTGTCCGACGCCGATGTGGAGCTCGATCTCGTCGACATCTCCGAGACGTCCGTGGGGGTTGTCACGCACGCCGACCGGCTCGCGGATGCCGAGCGCGCTGTCCGGCGGGCCTTCGGCATGGCTCCGGCGGACGAGGGAACGATGGCCGGTCATGAGGGCCACCTCATGCCCACTGTTGACCCCCCGGTCGAGACGTGGGTTGCGATTTCTGGCCAGGATATGACCCCTGTTCCGCGGGGCGACAGAACTGTGGCACGTCACTTCTAGCGAAGGAGCTAAAGGATGGGCAAGACCGCGAGGATCGGCAACGGCCTCACCAGTCCTCCCGAGTTGCGGGGAAAAATGTCGATGATCGGCGGCTCGGAGGGGGGAACTGTCCTGACATCGGCCGCGCCCGATCAGGCCGCGCGCTGGCGGCGGGGCGAGCGGTTGGACCAGCTGTTTGAGGATAGCTGCGACCACTTGCGCGAACAGGGGAAGGGCGACCAGGTTGCCGTGGATGCGGGCGACGTTGTCCTAACGTACACGGAGCTGGATGAACGGGCTAACCAGCTGGCGCGGCATCTCCTGGTGTGCGGTGCCCGGCCGGGTGACCGCATCGCCCTGCTGTTCGACCAGCCGTGGCGGGCCTACGTGGCGATGCTTGCCGTTCTGAAGATCCACGCGGCCTATGTTCCCTTGGATCCCGGATTTCCACCTGACCGCCTTCAATACATTGTTGAGGACGCCAATGTGGCCATGGTCCTGTCACTGTCCCATCTGAAGGACCTGCTGCCAGAGGTGGCCGCAGTCACGGTGTGTGTCGATGATGTGCAGGCGCAGATCGACGCCAAGGACCCCTCCCGCCTGGGCAGCGCGGACCATGGCGGAACGAAGGATGAACTGGCGTACATCATCTACACCTCCGGTTCGACCGGCCGGCCCAAGGGCGTGGCGGTGGAGCAGGCCAGCATCTGCAATTTTGTCCGGGTGGCCTCTGACATCTACGGGATTGAGTCCACGGACCGTGTGTACCAGGGCATGACGATCGCCTTCGATTTTTCGGTGGAGGAAATCTGGGTTGCCTGGATGGTCGGAGCCACTCTGGTGCCCAAGCCGGGCCGGTCCAGCATGCTGGGCGCCGAACTCGCGGAATTCCTGCAGGAAAAACGGATCACCGCCCTTTGCTGCGTTCCAACGCTGCTGGCGACGCTTGACGAAGATCTGCCCGGCCTGCGGTTTCTGCTGGTTTCCGGGGAGGCTTGCCCTAAGGATCTCGTGATGCGCTGGCACCGCCCCGGGCGGCGCTTCCTGAACGTCTACGGCCCGACCGAGGCGACCGTGACTGCCACTTGGTCGGTCCTCGACCCGGACTTGCCGGTGTCCCTGGGTGTGCCGTTGCCGACCTACACGGCGGTCATTGTGGATCCCGCTGAGCTCCGGGCCCTGCCCCGCGGCGAAACAGGGGAAATCGGCCTCGCCGGGGTGGGCCTGGCGCGCGGCTACGTGAACCGTCAGGACCTGACGGAGAAGGCCTTTGTCCCAGATTTCCTGGGAATTGAGAATAATCCTTCCGGCCGGATTTATCGCACCGGGGATCTTGGCCGGGTGAACGACGACGGGCAACTCGAATACTTCGGCCGGATCGATACCCAGGTCAAAATACGCGGCTACCGCATCGAACTGAGCGAAATAGAATCCGTCCTCCTGCAGCTCCCCGGTATTGCTCAAGCAGTCGTTCAGACCTATGAGCCGGAACAAGGAACCGTGGAACTGGCCGCCTACTACACCCTGCGCCAGGACGTGGAGGGCGTTGATGCCCACGACCTCCACCGGATGCTGCGCACCAGGCTTCCCGGCTACATGGTTCCTGCCTACTTTGAACAGCTGGACGCCATTCCCATGATGGCCAGCGACAAAGTGGACAGGAAGCGGCTGCCCCGCCCGGAGCACAGGATCAGTCGGGCGGCCGCGGGGTCCTTTACCGCCCCGACAACCGCCGCCGAAGAGGCGCTGGCAGCGCAGCTTGGCGCCGTTCTGAGTCTTGACAAGGTCTCTACCGATGCCCACTTCTTCAACGACCTCGGTGCCGACTCGTTGTTGATGGCGCGCTATTGCGCCCGCATCAGGAAAGAAACCGCCCTGCCCGCAGCCGCGATGCAGGATATCTACGAGAACCCGACGGTTCGGCAGCTTGCCGCGTGTCTCGAAACCCGGCACAGTGAATCTGTTCTTAGCGCGGCCGTCCTTGAGGCCGATCTTGTGCCCCCGGCATCGGGGCCAACACCCAGCACCCTCCAGTTCGTCATGTGCGGGGCAATTCAGCTGCTGATTTTCCTGGGTTACATTTCGTACGCTGCTTCCCTGCTGATCATCGGCTTCCAGTGGACGTCCGGGGGCAGCAATCCATTTGACATGTGGTTGCGGTCCATTGGTTTCGGTGCCGCCATGTTCCTGATCCTTTCCGTGACCCCGATCCTCGCCAAGTGGATTCTGGTTGGGCGGTGGAAGCCGGGGCACATCCGAATATGGAGCCCGGCTTATCTCCGGTTCTGGGCGGTCAAGACACTTACCAGGGCAAATCCATTGGTCCTGTTCGCTGGCTCGCCGCTCTATGTGCTGTACCTTCGGCTCCTGGGGGCAAAGATAGGCAAGGGAGTGGTGATCTTCTCCCGGAAGGTGCCGGTGTGTACGGATCTGTTTACCGTCGGCGATAACACCGTCATCCAAAAAAACTCCTCGTTCAGCTGCTATCGGGCACGCTCGGGCATGATTGATACCGGCCCCGTGGTGCTGGGCAGAAATGTCCTTGTGTCGGAGAAAACCACGCTGGACATCGGTACGTCGATGGGAGACGACACTCAGCTGGGACACGCTTCATCGTTGCAGACGCCGCAGGCCGTACCTGATGGACAGATCTGGCACGGTTCGCCTGCTGCGCGCACCAACACCAATTACCTGCGTGTCCCGGCCGCCAATTGCAGCACGCGACGCAGGGTCATTTTCAGCCTGCTCCAGTTGTTCAACCGTCTGGTTCTGGTGGTTCCGGCCGGCGTTCTCGGGCTTGCCTTGCTCCTGCCGCCCTACCTGAATACCGGGCACCTGCAGCTGGGCTCCTCGAGCTTCTTTCTCGACGTACTCGCCGTAACCCTCGTTCTGTACGTTGTCGGGCTGATCACCGGCCTGATCATCCTTTTCACCATCCCACGTTTGCTGAGCCGCTTCATCAAGCCGGAAAAGGTCTATCCGCTGTACGGGGTGCACTTCACCATCCAGCGCATGATCGCCCGCGTTTCCAACATCAAACTGTACAAAGATGTCTTCGGCGACAGTTCGTACATCGTGCACTATCTGAAGGCCTTGGGTTATGACCTCGGCAGGGTGGAGCAAACCGGGTCAAACTTCGGCCCCACACTGGCCCACGAGTCGCCGTTCCTGAGCTCAGTGGGAACAGGAACTATGGTCGCGGACGGCCTCAACATGATGAACGCCGACTTCTCCAGCACGTCGTTCCGTCTCTCACAGGTGCGCCTGGCCGGCCACAACTTCCTCGGTAATGCCATCACCGTTCCGATCGGATCCCGGGTCGGGGAGAACTGTCTTTTGGCCACGAAGGTGATGATTCCGATCGACGGTCCGATCCGTGCGGATGTGGGTCTGCTGGGGTCACCGCCGTTCGAGATTCCCCGGTCTGTTCAGCGTGACGCCCAGTTTGATGAACAGAAGATTGCGGAGGCGAGGAACAGGGCTCTCCCGGCAAAGAACCGGCACAACATCGTGAGCATGGTGCTGTTCCTGGGCGTGCGCTGGTTCCTGTTGTTCGTTGCCACCCTCTGCGGAGCCGTTGCCGTATCGGCATTCAGCTTCCTCGGTGTGCTGGCGATCGCCGCCATGATGCTCGCCTTGCTGGTGTTCCGCGTACTGATCACAGTGCTGGTGGAGCGTTCGGTCATGGGCTTCCGCCGCTTGAAGCCGCAGTACTGCTCTATCTACGACCCCTACTTCTGGCGGCACGAACGCCTCTGGAAGCTGCTGGCCATGCCGGGCTTTAATGGGACACCCTTCAAGCCCATGATTTGGAGAATGTTGGGCGTCAAGGTGGGCAAGCGGCTCTACGATTCCGGCGCCAACTTGCCGGAGAAAACACTTGTGGCTATCGGTGATGACTGTGCCTTTAACGAAGGAACAACCATTCAAGGCCACTCCATGGAAGACGGAGCCTTCAAGTCCGACCACATCGTGATTGGCAACAACTGTTCCCTTGGCGTGGACAGCTGGGTCAACTACGGAGTGACGATGCAGGATGGTTCGGCGCTCGGTGCCGACGCCCTCCTGATGAAGGGCGAGGACGTCCCCGAGAATGCAACGTATTCCGGCAACCCGGCTCGCGAAGTGACGAAGCCCGCCGCGCCCGCAACCCTCGCGGCCCTGGTGTCCAGCGGACCCCGGCACAGGGACGCCGTCGGGACGGCCGGTGGCCGCCAGAAACTCTCGAAGGGGACCCACGGATCCCGTGCCGCAGCCAAAGCAGCCCACGGGATGCACCGGGCATCGCGGGACAAGGCTGGGACGCCGGGTTCTGGTTCCTAGTGCGAGCCGGTTGGCAGGGGCRCATCTTCGGGGAAGTCGTCGGGGAAGTCCTCGGTCACGGCCGGCCCGGAATGGCGTCCGCGGCGCAGCGACTTCTGTAGCGCCCTGCCCTCACGCCGGCCTTCGACGAGCCGGTACAGCACCGGGACCAGGATGAGCGTGAGGGCGGTGGAGGAGATCAGGCCGCCGATCACCACGATCGCCAGGGGCTGGGAGATGAATCCGCCGCCGCCTGTCAGGCCCAGCGCCATCGGTGTCAGGGCGAACACCGTGGCGAGCGCCGTCATGAGGATGGGGCGGAGGCGCTGGCGGGCGCCGTGCGTGATCGCGTCCGCCACGTTCATCCCGGGTTCACCGTTGCGTGGCTGGCGGTACTGATTGATGAGGTCGATCAGCACAATCGCGTTGGTCACCACGATGCCCACAAGCATCAACATGCCGATCAGCGACGGCAGACCCAGCGGCACGCCGGTCACCACGAGCAGGGCGATTGCGCCTGTCGCGGCGAACGGGACGGAGACCAACAGGATCAGCGGCTGCACGAGAGACTTGAACGCAGCCACCATGATCACATAAACGATAGCGATGGCGGCCAGCAGCGCGAGTCCCAGCTGGCGGAACGAATCGGCCTGCTGCGTCGTGGCGCCGCCGATCGTGGCGGTCACCCCGGACGGCAACTGGACTGACTTGAGCCGGTTCTGCACTTCGGTGCTGACCGCGCCGAGGTTGGAGCCCGACGGCGTCACCGACACCCGCGCGGTGCGCTGGCCGTTGCTGGCGGTGATGGAGACGGGGACGTCCACCTGCTCCACGGAGGCGATGCTGCCCAGCGGGACGGCGCCGGCCGCGGTCGGGAGCGGGATGTCCCGGACGGCCTCGATGCTCGTGAAGCGGGTGCCCTCGCCGATCCGGACCGGGAAGTCGTTGGTGTCGATGCGGACTGTCCCGGCCGGAATCGGGCTGATCGTGGCGGCCAGGACCCCGGCCACGCGCTCTTCGTTCAGGCCGGCCGCGACGGCCTTGGCGCGGTCCACCTTGACCTGGACCACCGGCTGGCTGGCGGCCAGGTTGGTGGCCACCTCGCTGCTGCCGGGAACGCCGTCCATGGCCTTGACCATCGCGTCACTGGCGGTCCGGAGATCGGCGGTGGTGGCGGCCTTGAGGGTGATGTCCACGGTCGAGGAACTTCCGAAGCCGCCCTGCTGGGAACCGACCGTGATCTTTCCGGCGTCGCCGAGCTTGGAGAGTTCGCTGCGGACGGTGTCCTGGAGCTTGCCCTGGTTGGCTTTCTCGTCCGTCACCACGGTGAACGTCGAATTCGACGCGCCGGAGGAGAGCAGGGCGGAGAACCCGGTCTGGGCGTTGCCGGTGGTGGCCTGGACGTCCTTGATCCCGTCGATGCCCCGCAGGGTGTCCTCGACCCGGATGGCCGAGGCGCTGGCCTCGGCGAGGCTGGTCCCCGCCGGCAGGGCCTGCTTGACGGTCATGCTGTTCTCGCCGGAGCGGCCCAGGAGGTCGGTGGCGAGCAGCGGGGACATCGCCACGGTGCCGGCCAGCACCAGCCCCGCTGCGATGAGTGTGAGGACGGGGTGCCGCTGCGTACCGGTCAGGACGGGCAGGTAGCCGCGCTGCAGGAGCGTGCGCTGCTCGGCCTCGTGCGCCTTGGCGGCAATGGCCTCCGGGGAGCCGGTGACGACGGGTGTGCGCAGGAACCAGTAGGCCAGCACCGGCACGATGGTCAGCGAGACCAGCAGCGAGGAGAGCAGGGCGATGGTCACGGTCAGGGCGAACGGCCGGAACAGTGCACCGGCCAGATCGCCGACGAAGGCGATGGGCAGGAAGACGGCCACAGTGGTCAGGGTGGACGCCGTGATGGCGCCGGCGACTTCGCGGATGGCGGTCACGATCGCGGTGATCTTGTCCTCGCCGTAGCTCAGGTGCCGCTTGATGTTTTCGATGACCACGATCGAGTCGTCCACCACGCGGCCGATTGCGATGGTGAGCGCGCCAAGGGTCAGGATGTTGAGCGAGTAGCCGGTGGCCGAGAGACCGATGAACGTGATCAGCAGGGACAGCGGGATGGACACGGCCGTGACCAGGGTTGCGCGCACGGACATGAGGAACACCAGGATCACCAGGACGGCGAAGCCCAGTCCCAGCAGGCCCTCGGTGGTGAGGTCCTTGATGGACTTTTCAATGAACGGTGCCTGGTCGAAGACCGGGGTGAACTTGGCGTTGGCGCCTAGCTCCGCCTCGAGCTGCGGGATGGCGTCCTTGACCGCGTGGGAGATCGCGACGGTGTCGCCCTCGGGCTTCTTGGTCACGGACAGGGCCAGAGTTTCCTTGCCGTTGGTCCGCGTGATTGACGTGCGGGCGTCCTCGACCAGGCTGACGTCCGCCACGTCGCCGATCGTCGCCGCATCCCGGGCCGCGCCCAGGGGGAGGGCCTTGATCGCGTCGAGGGAGTCCACCGGGCTGCCGATCTGCAACGAGAGGGTCTTGCCCTGTTCCTCGATGGTGCCGGCCGGAACCAATGCCCCGTTGTTCTTTAGCGCGTCGCTGATGGACTGGATGCCCGCACCGGACGCGGCCAGGTCCTTGGGCCGTGGCAGGATCTGGATGTGCTGCGTGGCGCCGCCGGTCACGTCGGCGCCCCTGACGCCGTCGAGCTTCTGCAGCACAGGGACGCTGAGACGGGCGAGATCGGCGTTGAGTTCGCTGAGCGGTTTGTCCGAAGACACGGCCAGGAACACGATCGGGAAGTCGCTGATGCTCCCGGCGATCGCCTGCGGCTGGACGTCTTTCGGCAGGGCCTGCTTGGCGTTGGAGATGGCGCGGTCGATCTGGTTCCGGGCCCGGTCCAGGTTGGAGCCGTACGTGAACGCCAGGGAGATCTGCGAGACGCCGTTCCGGGACGTCGACGACGTCGACTCCAGCCCCTCGACGCTGTTCAGCGCCTTTTCCAGCGGGGCACTGATCTGCTTGTCCACCACTTCCGGTGACGCGCCGGGCATCGAGGAGATGACGGTGATCTGCGGGAACTCGATGGAGGGGATGAGCTCCTGCTTCAGCGAGGACATCGTGATCACGCCGAAAACGCAAGCGAACACCGTAATCAGCGCGATCAGGGCCCGGTTGGCGAGAGACAGCTTTGCGAGCCGGAACATCTCATGGTCTCCTGGTGGGTCGGGGGCGTCCTGAACAACGGGACATCAAAAACGGGGACGTCACCGAGTTGCAGCGGTCCCAAACCAGCAGTGTAGACCAGCCATGGCCGGGCCCCGGCTTAGTTGCGGGCTGTGACCTGTTCGAGCTGCAGCGTCTTGGCCGTCTCGGCCTCCAGCTTGGCGGCGAGCTCAGGGTTGTCGTTGAGCTTGACGCCGTAGCCGGGCATCATGTCCTTGAGCTTGGACTGCCAGCCCTTGAAGTTCTTGGGGAAGGTCTTCTGGAGCAACTCGATCATGATCGGCACGGCCGTGGACGCGCCCGGGGAGGCGCCGAGCAGCGCGCCGATGCTGCCGTCGCGTCCGGCGATGACCTCGGTGCCGAACTGCAGCACGCCGCCCTTCTTCGGGTCCTTCTTGATGATCTGGACCCGCTGGCCGGCGGTGATGAGCTCCCAGTCGCCGTCCTTGGCCTCGGGGTAGTACTCCCGCAGGGCCTCGACCTTGTCGCCGTGGCGCTTGGCGACTTCCTTGATCAGGTAGGCGGTGAGGTCCATGTTGTCCTTGGCCACGGCCAGCATCGGGATGATGTTGGAGGGGCGGATGGACAGCGGAAGGTCCAGGTAGGAGCCGTTCTTGAGGAAGTTCGTGGAGAAGCCGGCGTACGGGCCGAACAGCAGGGAACGCTTGCCGTTGACGTAGCGGGTATCCAGGTGCGGCACGGACATGGGCGGGGCGCCGACAGACGCCTGGCCGTAGACCTTCGCGCTGTGCTGGGCCGCGAGGGTCTCGTCGGTGCAGCGGAAGAACTGGCCGGAGACCGGGAAACCGCCAAATCCCTTGCTCTCGGGGATGCCGGAGGCCTGCAGCAGGTGCAGGGCGCCGCCGCCCGCACCGACAAACACGAATTTCGCGCGGATGGAACCGTGCTCGCCGCTGCTGGGGTGTTTCAGCGACAGGTCCCAGCCGCCGCCGGACGCGCGCTTGATGTCGCTGACGATGTGGCCGTAGTTGATCTCCACGCCGTTGTTGCCCAGGTATGTGGTCAGCTCGCGGGTCAGGGCGCCGAAGTCGACGTCGGTGCCCTCGGCGGCGCGGGTTGCCGCGACCCGCTGCTTGGGGTCGCGGCCCTTGACGATCAGCGGGGCCCACTTGGCGATCTGGGCGTGGTCCTCGGAATATTCCATCGAGCGGAACAGCGGGTTCGGCTTGAGCGCCTCGTAGCGGGCGCGGAGGAACTTGGTATGGTCCTCGCCGATCACGAAGCTCATGTGCGGAACGGTGTTGATGAAACCCTTGGGGGAGCCGATCAGGGACTTCGAGACGAGGTGGGACCAGAACTGGCGGGACAGCTGGAACTGCTCATTGATGTTCAGTGCCTTGCCGGGGTCCACCGAGCCGTCTTTGGCTGCGGGGGAGTAATTAAGCTCACACAGGGCGGCATGTCCGGTGCCGGCGTTGTTCCATGGGCCGGAGCTTTCCAGTCCCGGTTCGTCGAGCTTCTCAAACAGCGAGACGGTCCAGTTCGGCTCAAGCTGCTTGATGAAGGCGCCGAGCGTGGCGCTCATGATGCCGCCGCCGATCAGGACGACGTCGGCATGTTGGGTCTTGGAAATGAAAGTCACAATCAGTCTCCGATAGCAGCGGCTCTGGCTGTCACAGAATATCCCGCACCGCCCACTAACTGAAATTGACCCCGGGCGTCAAGGCCTTAGCTCGACCTTTGTGAAAACTTCGTTCAGCACCGGCGACGCCGGGTACTTCAGGACCCGGTCCGAGAGCGCCAGTGCCGAGATCGGGAAGGCAATGGGAACCGCGGGCACCGTGGCCGCGATCTGCCCATTGATGGTCTGGTACTCCTCGGTGCGGTCCTTGCCGTCCGGCAGGCCCCGGGCCCGGGCGATCTTGGAGAAGACCTGGGGATCCTGGTAGCCGAATTCGCCGGTGTTCTCGCCGAAGAGCGGGCCCACGAAATTGTCGGCGTCCGCATACGAGCCGTTCCAGCCCAGCAGGTGCAGGGCGTGGTCGCCCGGGGAGGTGACCTTCTGCAGGTAGCCGTCTGCCCAGTCCACTGGCACGGGCTTGACGTTGATCCCGACGGCGGTCAGCTGCCGGCTGATTTCGGCGTACACCTTTTCCGGCGTCGGCAGGTAGGGCCGGGTGACGTTGAGCGGATAGTAGAACTTCAGCTCCTCGCCCTTGTAGCCGGCCTCGGCCAGGAGTTCCTTGGCCTTGCCCGGGTTGTAGCCGAGCGCGGCGGCGTTGTTGTTGAAGCCGCTGAGCTTGGGCGGAACGAACTGGGACGCCTGGGCCGTGTTGTCGATGAAGAACCGGCGGATCAGCGTGTCCTTGTCCAGCGCCATCTCGATCGCCTGGCGCACCTTGAGGTTCCGCAGGATGGGGACTTCCTGGTTCATGCCCAGGTACATCACGGAGAACGGGTCCCGCTGGATGATCTGCTTTCCGTTCTTGACCAGTTGGTCGAAGTTTCCCACGGTGACGGCGTCGTAGGCGTCGATCTTGCCGTCCAGGAGTGCCTGCATCCGGGTCTGCGGGTGATCGTAGGTCACGAACTTGATGGCCCCGATCTGTCCCTTGTCCCCCCAGTAGTCCTTGTTGCTGGCCAGGGAGATGCTGCCTGGGTCCCAGGAGCCGAAAACGTACGGTCCGGTGCCCACCGGGTGGAGGCCGTAGGCGGACACCGGCTGCCCGCCGCGGCTCTGGTTCAGGACGTCCGCGTTCTCCGCGGCGAGGGCCTTGGGCGAGGAGATCGCGAATGCCGGGAGGGTGAGGGCCTGGAGGAAACCGGTGAAGGGCTGGGTGAGGCCGATCCGCACGTTGTCCGGCGCAACGGCGGTGCAGTTCTTGTAAATGGACAGCGGCGCCTGGTCCGCGTGGGCCTTGAAGACGCCCTTGAATGTGGTGCCCGTGGCCTGTTCGCGGAGGGCCGGCGAGAAGTTGAACCAGCGGTTGAAGTTGGTGCACACCGCGGCGGCATCGAACGGCGTCCCGTCCTGGAATGTGACGTTCTCGCGCAGCCTGAACTCGTAGGTCTTGCCTTCATCGCTCTGGGACCATTCGGTGGCCAGCAGCGGCGTGGGCTGGCCGGTGGTCTGGTCTACGCCCACCAGGCCTTCCAGGACCTGCCGGGTGACGCGGTAGGACTCGACGTCGGAGACCAGGGCAGGATCGAGGCCCAGCGGCTCCGAGCCGGTGCCGAAGGTGAAAACCGCGGTGGGGGCCGCGCTGGCGGTGGCAGAGGCGGTGGGGGAGGTGGGTGCCGGGCCGAGGCTGCCCGTGCAGGACGCGAGCGGCAGGACAAGGAGGGCGGCCCCGATGCTGGCGGCAATCCGCCGCACTGTCCTGCTGGGCACTGTACTGCTGGGCACTCGGGAATCACCTCTGGGAACTGGATGGTCCGCCGGCTGCGGACCAGCCCCAGTCTAGTTGACAGCCGGGTCCGCCAGCTTTTGTGGCACATCGTCGCACGGCGCACGGGCGGCGCAAAAAGCGGAGGCCCGCACCTGGGGGTGCGGGCCTGCGCTTCTCCTAGTGCTCCAGGGAGTCAGGCTGGAGCCGGGCAGGAGTGCAAAAGGGCTGCTTACTTGGGCATCAGGACTGAGTCGACCATGTAGACAGTGGCGTTGGCGGTCTGGACGCCGCCGCAGACGACGTTGGCGCCGTCAACCTTGAGGGCATCCTTGGTGCCGGTGACCGTCACCGAACCGCCCTGAACCGTCTTGTGGGTGCCGACGATCTGGTCCGGGGTGATCTTGCCGGGGACCACGTGGTAAGTCAGGATCTTGCTCAACGTGGCGTCGTCCGTCTTCAGGGCCTCGATCGTGGCCGGGTCGATCTTCTTGAAGGCGTCATCCGTCGGGGCAAAGACGGTGAACTCGCTGCCGTTGAGCGTGTCCACCAGGTTGACCTTGGGGTTGAGCTTGCCGGAAACGGCGGCGGTCAGGGTGGTGAGGATCGGGTTGTTGGACGCCGCGGTGGCTACCGGGTCAAGTGCCATGCCGGAAACGGAGCCGGCACCGCTGGGAACCTGGGCGGCGTAGGCGGCGCAGCCGGAGCCGACGAGGTTGGCGGCCGGATCCATGGCGGCGGCGGAGGCGCTCGTCGACGGGGACGCCATGCTGGACTCCGACGGCGCGGAGGACGGTGCCGAGGAGTTGGCTGCCGAGGAGGCAGTGGTGGATCCGCCACAGGCAGTGAGGCTGAGCATGGCGGCGGCTGCGATACCTGCAACGGCGAACGTGGTGCGCTTGATGTTCTGCATTTCGGTTTCTCCTTTGTTGTGCCGATGGTTGCCGGCGGCGAACTTTGCCGCTGCGGCCCTTTCCCGACTGTTGGGCACCGACCCTTGGTTGGTGTCTCAATGGGTATTCGGCTGCTCGGAGGAAACGGATGGGTGCGGATGTGAAATTCTTTTTGGCCTCGTCAAAACTCCTGAAAAACCCCGGGATAACGCCGGAAAGCACGAGAACCCCGGTCCGAAGACCGGGGTTCTCTCTGTGCGCAAGGGGGGACTTGAACCCCCACGCCCGAAGGCACAGGAACCTAAATCCTGCGTGTCTGCCAATTTCACCACTCGCGCGCGGCGCCGTCGTCGTCCCGGGAACCCCGGCGGCGGACGCCAGGCTCTATTGTACCTATTGCCGGTTGCAACGGCTGCCCGCGGGCGGACAGACCGGAGACGTGGGGATTAGGCGTCGAGTTTCAGGTCGCGGCGAAGTTTGGCGACATGCCCGGTGGCCCGGACGTTGTACTGCGCGACGGCAACCTGGCCGTCTTCGTCGACAACGATGGTTGAGCGGATGAGGCCTTGGTAGGTCTTGCCGTAGTTTTTCTTTTCGCCCCAGGCCGCATACGCCTCGGCGACGGAGTGGTCCTCGTCGGAGAGCAGCGGGAAGGTCAGCCCTTCGGCGGCCGCGAACGCCGCGAGCTTCCCGACGGGGTCGGGGGAGATGCCCACCACGTCGAAACCCGCGGCCTGAAGCGCGCCGAGGGAATCCCGGAAATCGCAGGCCTGCTTGGTGCATCCGGGCGTGGCGGCCGCCGGGTAGAAGTAGATCACGGTCTTCCGGCCCCGGAAATCGCGCAGGCTGACGTCCTGTCCTTCGGCATTCTTGAGGGTGAAATCCGGTGCTGTGGCACCGGCGGCGAGTCGCTCAGGCACGGGTGTCTCCTTGGTGAGGTTCGTCATGAAATGGGGTGATCATCCAGCGTAGTGACGCGATCGGCGCCGGACCAATCCGCTGCTCGCTATACTCTTGGGTATGCCTGATATGGATCGCTGGCCCACGGGCCGCCTATTGTCCACGGCAGCACGTCTCGTAGAACACTCCTGGAACGAAAAATTGGGGGCCATTGGCCTGACCCATGCCGGGGTGATCGCCATGGAGGTGCTCTCGGCGAATGGGCCGATGACGCAAGCCCAATTGGCCCAACTCGTCCGGGTCCAGGCCCAGACGATGGGCAAGACACTGAGCCGGCTGGAGGCGCAYGGCCACATTTCGCGGCAGCGCAGCACCTCCGACCGGCGCAGCCACGTGGTGTCGATGACTGACCAGGGGCGCCAGGCCGTTGCCGCGGCCGCCGACATGGAACGCTCCGTGCTCGCCGCCACGCCCATCGACCCCGACCTGCTGCGCCAGGAGCTCCAGACGGTGGTCAGGGTGCTGGCAACCAAGTCCTCCTCGCCGGAGGCCAAGGCCATCGTCGTGGCCGCCGAGCCGGGCGCCGCTGCGGCGCCGGACGTCGCTGCCGAGCCGGGCGTCGCTGCCGAGCCGGGCGTCGCCGTCCAGATCGTCCCGCTGAACTGACCGGCGGCGCCAACTAGCCGGCGGCTCTAACCACCGGCGGATCCCGGGCTGCATTTGCCCCGGCTCGATCCCGCCTTATATCGTCACGGCCTGGTTCGCCAGGGTGGCCACGATGGCGGACATTTTGAGGCCGGTGAGCACCACCGTGAGCAAGATGACGCTGATCGTGACCCACACCGGGGCGAGCCCGCGCCGCGGGGCAACCTCGTGGACGATCACGGAGCGGCCAATCACGTAGAGCTCCCTGCTGAGGAACACCCACGCCCAGTGGAACGGCCGGACAACGCCGTCCTTGCGCAGCCGGTCCCAGTCCAGGTACGCCAGGAGTGCGGACACGCCGTAGGCCACGAGGCTGATGGCCACCAGGAGGAAGTAGGGCGCCGTGAAGATCGACGCCGGATCAAGCGTCTGGACTTGGCGCGGGCCCACGGTGCGCAGCCGGAGCACAGGGTTCCAGAACATCAGCAGGATGAGCGACACGAGCGGCAGGGCCACAATCGTCCAGATGTACGCGTTGTACACCGGTGTCCGGTCACTGATGCGCCTTCGCTGTGGCACCGGATGTTGGGGCGGCGCTGGCTGGACCTGGGGCGCGCTGAACTGTCCGGTCCATGCCGAACCGTTCCACCACTGAAGCCTGCCGGAGCCTGCCGGGTCCGGATACCAGCCGGGCGCAGGGGCGGAAGCGTTGGGCGGGACGGTCATGGCTGTTCATCCTTTGCGGGGCGTGGCGCGTTCGCTTGTTCAACGCACTCTCTGTTCTGAGACAGAGCGTACATCGGGGCGGCTGCGAGGAAGATGGGGGAGCGGCCGTTAGCGGCGGTGACCAGTGTTGTCGAGGCCGACGAATTGGGAGAGGCCAACGGTCTTCCCGTGCCGGAAATCCCGCACGGCCCGTTCGGATTCGGGGTCCGAACCGGCACGTATGCGCCTGGACTTTTGCCGCAGGTCACGGACGATGGTCGCGATCACGATGAGTACGGCCGCGCCGGCCAGGATGAGCAACTCCATGATTCCCCCCACATGTCGGAGTGGTGCGTTGGGTGGAGTCTAGCCGCGGCCCGGGGCGGCGGGAAGACCGCCTGGCGTCGCCGGACCGCCCACTGGAACCCTTGGGCCGTTCTGCCCTTCAGGCGGAAAGGGCGGTCCGGAAGTATCGACGCGCCAGCGGATCGGGAGGACGATTAATAGGCAATCACCATGAAGGAGGTCAGTGATGTGCTATCCGTACAACAGGGATTCCTGGCGGGATACCAGGAAGGATGCCGCAAAGGAATCTGAGGATCGCCCGGAGACCCGGGCGGAGGCGCAGGAATTCAGGTTCTGGGCCTTCCCCCGCCGCAGCAAGGAGTTCACGGTCGAGGAACCGGAGAAAGTGCGCGACCGGTCCCGCGAGAAGGTCTGACGGAACGAAGTGAATTAGGCGGCCGCTGAACCACACAGTTCGCTGTGACGGTTCGGCGGCCGTTTCATGGCCGTTTTACGGCCGCGCTGGCCGGCGGAGGCCAATGGCCGCGGAGAGACCTATGAGGAGGCCGCTGAGCGCCAGCAGGAGTCCTCCGACGAGACCGCTTGACCCGTCCAGACCGGGACCAACGCGGCCGGCCGCGGCGCCGGGAGGATTCGCAGTTGAGGGCTCCGAGCCCTGACCCGCATCCGGTGCTTCAGGTGTGGACGTGCCCGCCGTGGCTGAGGACGGAACAACACCAGTGGCCGGTGGGGCCGCGGCCCCTTGGCTGGCGGAGGGGACGGGCCCGGGCGTCGGGGGCGCCGCGACCTGCCCGGGGACCCGGCCTTGCGACGGCGGTTGGGACGGCGCGGCGGCCGACGGCGGCGCTGTGGTTCCCGGTGGTGTCGCGCTGGGCGTCGGGGAAGCGGACGGTGGGCCCGGCGTTGGCGAGGCGGGGCAGACCTTCACGGGGAGAAGGCCGCCTGGCTTACACGGTCCGGCCGCTGCGGGCAGCGCAACCACTAGCGGCGTCGCCGCGAGCAGCAGGGCCACGGCGGACGCGTACCAGACCTTCCGGATGGAGTTCATCCTCACCATCGTAGGGTTCCATTGCCGGCCGCCAGGCAATCCCGGCCCGGCGAGGCTCCTTTGTGAGGAAAAAGGTTTTGCGTTGGCGGCATTGGCCGTTGTGGCGGTGTCCCCAAGGCCGTGTCGGAAGCCTGGTCAGCCCCCGGGGAAGGGGTCGGTCCACCGTCCCAGGGCGCCGTGGGGAGACGTGAAGGCCAGTAATGCCGGCCGCTGCCAGTAACAGGCCAGGGACTTCATCGAAGGACAGGCTGCCAGGCAGGCAACGTGGCGGACGCGGAATCGGGGGCCTACCCGTCCTGCCGAATAGGGAGTAGCCTCTCAATTGCGCCGACTGGGGCCTAAAAATTTGGGGGAATACATGGGTGAGTCGAACCGCCTGCATAGCGAAACCGCGGCACTGAATGACCCGACAGGTTCGGAGGCGGCCGCCTTCCACCTGCGCCAGGGGCAGAAATACCGTCGCTCCTCCATCATCATCGGCATCATCGGGCTGTTTCTGTTCGGTATCGCGGCGGGGGTCGTGGCGTTCATTATGGCCCGACGGGCCGAGGCAGAAGGGGTCAATGCCACCGCCGGAAAAGTCCTGGGCGTACTGGATGTCATCGGCGGCATCATCGTCATCTCGGTCTTCGTCAGCCAACGGTGACGGCTGGTCCGGACTCCAGCGTCAGGCACCGGGGGAACCGATGAGGCTTGAGGGTTGGCACGTGATGGTGCTTCTGGCGGCCCTGGTGTTGGCGGCAGTCGTCGCAGGCGTGACCCTAGTCGTCCTTTGGGCGCTGCGCCTGGTCCGGCGGCGGAACACCGGTGGCAGCTCCGGCGTGCCCAAGAACTAAACGCGGTCCGGACGGGAGGCCGGGGTCCGGGGTTCCTAAGTCCGGCTTTGCAGCGGGCGGAATCCCCGCCGATCGGTCTGGGTCGCGGCAAGTGCGTCGGCAAGCCGCCCGGCGTCCCTTGCCCGCAGTTCGTCTGTGGGTGGCACCGTGCGGGACTCGCTGGTGCAGTTCAGCAGTGCCGTCGTGACCTCGGCGATCAGATCCGGGTACGGGCTGAACCGGTAGTCGCAGCCGGCGGGGTCCTCCGAAGGATTCAGCGCCCTGGTGATGAGCACGGCGGCCTCCGTCCTGCGTGCCATGCCGAGTTTCGCCAGCACGGACGAGACCAAATTCTTCACGGTCTTTTCCGCCAGCATCATCTCCTTGCTGATCTGGCGGTTGCTCAGCCCTTTCCCCAGGCCGATGGCGGCATTCGTTTCCTGTCTCGTGAGGGTCAGGAGTCTTTTATCCAGGCGTTGCGGCCCGGGCGGGGTGGACGGGGCAAGGAGCGCGGGCTGGAACCGTCCGCTGTACGCGGTGTGCCCGGCCAAGGCCCGGCGGATGAGCCTGAGCTGTTCCCTGCCGTCGTCCTGCTTGGAGAGGCACCCCCACGCGCCGGCCAGAATGGCTTCGATCAGCACGGCTTCGTCGCTGTCGTCGGTCATCAGCACACACCGGATGGCCGGGTCCGCCGCGGCGATGGCCCGGCACACCTCCGCACCGGAACCGTCCGGAAGATCATCATCAACAATGACCAGCGCCGGCCGAAGGGCAGGCGTCCGCCGGACAGCTACACGCGCGGACCCTGACTCACCGGCGATCCTCAGACCATCTGAGCCCAACAGTTGGCGCAGGCCTCGCCTCACCACCTCATGGTCGTCGAGGAGATACACGCCCCGGCCGGCCAAAGAATGCTGCGGGTGGATTTCCGGGCCAGCCATCATCGCCATCAAGTTCCTCCGCCTTTGAGACCCCGAAGGCGCGTTAGATGATCACTGTACGGTCCCCCTCCAGCGCGTGTTCATGCGCACACTGGCCCGGCAAACCCCACGCTAGACCTAAAAGCGGCCAGCCAACAAGGGTCCGCAGGGATGTATCCGTGGCCTTCCTGAAGGTGTCCTTATGACGCCGTGGTCTTGGGGTGTCGGCCGAGGATTTCGGCGCGTTTCCTCACGGCGTTGACGTAATCGATGAAAGCCTGCTGCGTGTCGGACACAAACTCCCAGAGCAGGAGTCCGCAAAGCGGGCCAGTGAACTCTTCTTTTACGCGCAGGCGCGTCATGGCGCCCAGGGGTTCAAGCGTGAAGGTGCGCACGCCGGTGAGCAGGCCCAGGGGCAGGCCCTGGGTCCAGGTCATTACCTCGCCGGGCATCTGCTGGACGCGCAGCCGGAAGGTGCGGTTCCCTCCGGTGTGAGTGCGGATTCTGATGGTGGCACCGTTGCGCAGCTCGCCCCTGATGTGGGTGATGCCGGATTCCCAGACGGTGTAGTTCCGGGCATCGGTGATGATGTCCCAGACGGTGGAGCTTCGGGCGTTGATCAGTGTCTCGGCCTCGACGGAGTACATGGACTTACCGGGTCCCGGGCCAGGAGGGCGCCGGGTTGTGGGCACCTGGTCTGTGGACATCAGCCCGCAACCAGGTCGTGCATCACCGGCACGACTATGCTTATTGATTCTTCGGACAAGGGGTTCTCCTTTTCAAAACGGAGTGATAGCCGGATATTAGCCCGGCTTCCTGAGCGCAGCCAGAGTACATTTGACCGGTTCAGGCCTCGTGGCCTCCGGCCGGTCCGAGCCGCCTGCGAGCACGCCCTCTATGGCTGGGAACCAGCCTCCGGGCCGCCAGAACGGGGCATGGAGCCAGTGCGGGAAGTGTTGCGCTGATCGAGGACTCAGACAACACTGCGTCCAAGGTCATTGAGTCTGCTGCCTCGCGGTACCGGGCCGATGGCGCTCTCAGACCAGTGCTTTGCTCTTGATCCTTTCAAACTCATCAGCGCTGATGGTTCCAGAGTCGCGAAGAGCCGTGGCTTTGGAGATCTCCTCGCTTGGACTGGCTGTCGCGACGCTACGGATGTACGCATCCGAAGCCTCCCGGTTCGCCCGCGCCCGCTCCATGGACCGCTCCGTCATACCCTTACCGCGGGCAATTACATACACCAGCACGCCCAACAAGGGTACGAAGACGAGGAAGAGGATCCAGACGGCTTTCCACCAGCCGCTCAGCTTGTCGTCGCGGAACAGGTCCCCAAAGACGGCGAACAACAGCCAGAGGAAGGCGATGACTGCATACACGCAGAAAAACCACCAGAAAAAATCCCAAAAGTCTTCCAAGAAACTCATGTCAACTTCCCTGCTTTCGATAGGAGCGGTGTTGTAAGGGAATGCAGCTGGGGCAGGTCTGAGGCTGGCTGCGGGCCTGCCCAGAAAACCCTTGGCGTCAGCATTTGGTCGACGTCTGGAGGTCACTGACCGCGGCCTGGACGTTGGCTGCGTCGTCCCGCAGGGAGGCGGCCGCCTGAGTCAGGGTGGCGTCATCCGGGACGGCTCTGACGGCTTGGTCGAAGTTGTTTTCGGCCTTTTTGACGGCGTCCATCTCGTCTTTGGCTACGTCCTGGCTGGCGTTGACCAGGTCGTCGTAGGTCTTCGCGACCTGTTCTCGTGCCGATTTGATCTGTTCCACCGTGGCACCAGGTTTAAGTGTCTGTTTGAAATTTGTCAGGGCTCCGGCGAAGGCACTGGCAGCAGCGCAGGCCTGCGAAACGTTCTTCTCCGCTCGGGCGCTGCTGACACTGGTGCCGGGGCTGGAGGGGCCGCAGCCCGTGAGCAGTGCGATCGCTGCCCCGGCTGCGATCGATCCTGCAAGGATCGGGTGTGGTCTGGACATTGGAGGCTCCTTTCCGAAATGGATTGCGGCAGGGAGACCTGCCTTGCGCGGGTCCGACCATTGTCTGCCCGCACCATGGGTGTGGACCTCATCCGGGGAAGATGATCCGTAGTTGCAGCACCGGAGTCCGGTGGCCGGCCCGGCGCTACCGACGGAGCCGGTATTCCTCGGCCTTCAGCGTCCAGGAAGTGCCGGTAGTGCTGACCGTGAGCGTGTAAGTCCCCGGGGCCAGGACGACGCCGATCGCCCCGGAGCGGGCCTTGACCAAGGAAAGAACGGTGAGTGCCTGCCCTTTCGCGGGTTGGAGGTAGACGACGGCCGGTCCGGCGAAGCTGTACTCGATGTGGAGCTTGCCGGTGGCGGTCACGACCGGCCCCGTGGGTTTAGCGGCGGAGGCCTCGGCGACGGTGACCCACTCTTTCATCGGTGGCGGCGGTGCCGGGCTCAGCAGCGCATTCATGGCGGCGGCGGTGGCGGTGAGGGCCCCAGTGACGGGGGCTGCGATGACGCAGAACACCGCACCCACGAGGGTTGCGGCCAGGACAGTCGAGGCCATATGCAGACCCCGCCGCAGGGAGCTGGTCCCGGCCAATGGCATGGATGCACCGTCGGCGGCGTGTTCTTTGGTGATCCGGAACAGGTCAATGAGCCACCAGATCCCGAGCCCGCCGAGCGTCAGCAGCTTCAGCGTGCCGGTGACGGGTCGGCGCAGGTAGAACCGGTCCGCGCCGGTGAAGCCCAGGCATAGGGCCAGCAACCACGCGGTGCGCAGGGAGCGCATCGGCAGCGGGTCACCTTCGAAGAAAAGCCCGTACTGCTCGGTCGGGGGCACATTCCGATTCTCGAACAGCCACGCGGGGATGTCCACGGTCTTTCGGCATGAGTGGAACGCCGCTGGCGCGTCTCGTCAGGCGGATCATGGGCGGACAAATGACAGACGGCTCTGGACCGCTCACTGGCCCGTGATTTTGATTCCGGCGACTGCCCCGGTCCAGGCGGCGGTCGGGTCCTGCCGGGTCAATTGGGCACTGACGTAGCCCTTCTGCAGTTGGACGACTTGTGACTGGGTTCCGGAGCAATCGACCTCGAATACCATGTGCTCGGTCCCGGCCGTCGTGTTTTGGGAGAGGTAAATCTGGGCATGGGGGATGCCCACGCAGGCGGCGGTGACCGTGTGCGGACCGGCCGTCATCACCTTTGCGGATTTGCTGAAGCCAACCCCTGGCCCGTCGGCCGGGCCGGCATCGGACAGGAGCACGGAGCCGGGAGGTTCGGCCAGACGCTTGTGCAGTTCGGCGTAGTTGCTCGCTTCCACGCCCAGAACTCCCGGATCTTTGGTCGGGACGGGGGGCGCAGGTCGGTGACTTTGCCCGGCCGCCGCCGGCTGCGGATCGCCGTCGTCCTCGTCCTCGTAGGCGCAGGAGGCCACGCCGCCGGCCAGAACCATGCCAACAATGAGGGCCGCAGCGCAGCGGTCCGTTTTCGTTCCCCCAGGACCAGACATGGGCCGAGTCTACGGTCAGTTCTTTGAATGGCAAGTCATCTCGGCCCGGCGGGGCAAGCGTCTGTCCAGCCCGCTGTGTCAGATTCCGAAGAATCCCGGCCCGGTGCGGCTCCTTTTCGGCAACAAAAAAGAAACCCCGTCCTGCAGGCCGCTAAGCCTGCGAAGACGGGGTTTCTCGCTGGTGCACCCCCCGGGACTCGAACCCGGAACCCATTGATTAAGAGTCAATTGCTCTGCCAGTTGAGCTAGAGGTGCATCTGTTGTTTTCGTTCACCGGGGCTTTTTATTTCCCGCGTTGTTCTCCGCAACGACATGAAACTCTACACGAGATTGGCTGTCGTGTGAAATCGAGGGGCGCGGGATGGCCCGGGTCAGCGGGGAAGGTCCAAAATCAGCGCAAAATCAGGGTTTTGGCCGTTGCTGAGGAGCCACAGGCGGCCGTCTGGAGCGAGTGAAACGTTGCGCACCCGGCCATACTTTCCTGTGAAATAGGCCACAGAATCTCCGGTGAATTCGCCGTTGAGGGGAACCACCCAGAGTCTTTGACCGCGCAGGGCGCCCAGGTAGGCGGTGCTGCCGACAATTTCGAGTCCGCTGGGGGAGGACTCCGCCGTCGACGGCCACACCACTTTGGCGTCCAGGAAGCCGGAGCGGTGCGGGGCGCCGGTCACCTCGGGCCAGCCGTAGTTGCCGCCCGGCACGATCAGGTTGAGCTCGTCGTTGACGTCCGGGCCGAATTCGCTGGCCCACAGCCGGCCCGCGCTGTCCCAGGCCAGTCCCTGGACGTTCCTGTGGCCAAGGCTGTAGACCGGGTTATCGCCGAACGGGTTTCCTGGCGCCGGCCGGCCATCCGGGGTCAGGCGAAGGATCTTTCCGCCCAGGGCCGCGCGGTCCTGCGGCTGCTCGCGGCGCTGGGAATCGCCCGTCCCCACATACAGGAAGCCGTCTGGCCCAAAGCGGATCCGGCCGCCGTTGTGCGTGCCTGCCTTGGAAATACCCGTGAACACCGGTTGCGGGTCGCCGAGCTCCAGCCGGCCGCCGCGTTCCTCCAGCCGCATGCGGGCGATTCTGTTGTCCGCCGCTGCGGTGAAGTAGGCGTAGAGGTACCGGTCCGACGCGAAGTTGGGGGACAGGGCAAGGCCCAGGAGGCCGCCTTCTCCGCCGGGCACGACGCCGGGCACTTTGCCGAGCGTACCCAGCTGCCCGTCTTTGATGGTCCTGAGCAGTGCGGTGTCGCGCTCGGAGATGACCACGGTGCCGTCGGGCAAATAAACCGTGGACCACGGCAGCCGCAGCCCGTCAATCCGGCCCGCAACCGTTGGTTCACCCACTGCCCCCGCAGTGCCCGCTGCGCCGGTGGCGGTGCGGTCTCCCGGCTGAACCACGGGCGAGGTTGGGCCGCCGGTACAGGCGCTCAAGAAAAACAGGGCAACGGCCAGCGCGGTGGCCCGGGCCGCTGCCCTGAAAAAGGGACGCCTGCCAACGAAGCGCCTGCCAGTGAAGCGGGGGAGCATCAACGGACGCGATGAGAAGGGACGGGACGCCGGCCCGGGCCGCCAGCTACTGCCGTGTCCGGCGCGGCGGCCGAAACCCGGCTGCTTCGGCGTGCGCCGGGGAGGCAAACCACACCTCTGCCTGCGTTTCTTCATACGCCGGACTGGTCTCGTCGTGGTAGATCATCGACGAGGCATTGCCCTTGACGGTGAAACCAGCAGGGCCGCTTCCGTCGGCCGCCGGAGCCGCGGACCCCTCCCCGTAGGGCTGCTCAGTGGCCAAATGGCCGGTGGGTTCGGCCGTGTGGCTGGCGGAAGCCTCGGCTGCCGCCGACGAGGCCGCCATCTGCGTCGTTTCCGCGTCAGCGAGGTCCGCGGGCTGCGTCCCGGCGTCGGGCGCCGCGGGCATCGCCGTGCCAGTGGCAGTGCCAGTGCCAGTAGTAGTGGCAGTGCCGGTGCCGGTGAACTCGTCGTCGACCGGTTCCGCTGCTGCCGATTCCGCTCCGGGCAGAGTCGGCGCATGGGGCTCAGTGTATTCAGGGTGGTGTACGGGAAGGCCCATAGCGGCTCCCGCCGCCGCAGCGGTGCCAGGTTCGGCCGCCGCCGTCGCGTGTGCACCGTGGGCGGGATCAACGTGGGCGGCGGTATGTGTATCCGCCGGCGGCGCGGTCTCGGACCACTGGGTCTCCCACTCCGCATCGTCCGCGGCACCTGCTGCTTCCGGGGCCGCCTCGGCGGCCGGCTTGACCGTTGGGGCCGCTGTGGTCGCTGGCGCCTCGGGGGCAGGCGCGGCCGGCTCGGGCGCCGGCGCTGCTTCGGGCGCGGCCATCGCTGCCGCACCGGACACGGTCGCCGCACCGGCCGCCGCCGTCGGATCGGCCGCCGTCGGACCGGGCACTGCCGCTGGACCGGCCGCCGCAGTCGGAGCGGCCGGGGTGCCTGAAGAGGTATCTGAAGAGGCGCCGGTGCTGGTGCCTGCGGCGGTTGAGGAATCTGCGCCCTGGCGGCTCTTGTTGCGGTTCAGCAGCCTCCAGACGACAGCGACCACCACGATGATGACGATGAGCCAGACGATCCAGTCCATAGCAGAGCCTTTCAGTCCGTATTCAGCCCATGAGGCATGGTTGCCGATGCTTGACGTTACGTCCGGGCGAAGCCGGCTGTCCACCCTCCCGGCGGCCGATGCCGGGCAGCCCTGGAGCGGGACGACGGCCCGGTGAGCAGCCCCTAACCAGCAGCCCCGAACCGGAATCAAACCCGGCCCGGCGTGTAGCCTCGCCTCATGGATTTCAAGCGACTGCAGATACTGCGCGAACTCGCCGGCCGCGGGACCGTCGGCGCCACTGCCGAGGCCATGAAGGTCACGCCATCGGCCGTGTCGCAGCAGCTCAAGACCCTGCAGGAGGAACTGGGCGTGGTCCTGGTGGAGAAGTCTGGCAGGGGAGTGCGCCTCACCGAGGCGGGGCTGGCCATGGCCGGCGCCGCCGCCGATGTCTCGACGGCCATGGCGCGGGCGGAAGCAACCATCGACACGTACCGGCGCGGCTGGCAGACGCGGGTGGTGGCGGCCTTTTTTCCCAGCGCCGCGGAGATGCTCCTTCCGGGCATGCTCCACCGGGTCAAGGCCGTCGAGGGGCTGCGGTTCGAAGCGCATTTCGAGGACCCGGGCGTCGCCGGGTTCGCCGGGCTGACCGCAGACTACGACATCGTCCTGGCGCACAGTGTCGACGGTCCGGAAGTCTTCGGCGGCCAGGGCCTGACAGTGGTGCCGCTGCTGGACGAACCGCTGGATGTGGCGTTGCCGGCCGGGCACGCTTTGGCCGGCAAGGCCACGCTGTGCGCCGAGGACGTCGTCGGCTTCCCGTGGATGGGGGTTCCTGAGGGCTTTCCCTTCGACACAGTGCTGCGCCAGATCGAGGTACGGGCAGACGCGCCGGCTGTCCGGGCCCAGCAGTTCCCGGATCTGCGGGTCCTGGAAGCCCTGGTCAGCGCCGGGCACGGGCTGAGCCTGCTGCCGCGGTACACGGCCGTCAGCAACCAGGGCCGGGGCTTCGTCCTGCGCCCGCTGGAGGGCGTGAAGGCGAGCCGGAGCATCGTGGCGCTGGCCCGTCCGGACGTCGCCGCCAGGACCACCATCCAGCAGGTCCTGGCGATGCTCAAGGCCGAGGCCCAGGGTGTCGCCGAAGCCCCGGAACTGCGTGACGCGGCTCACCCGGGCTGAGGCAAACCCGGCCCCGATTTCATGATGTGAGATGAGAGTCCACTATTTGATCGAAATATTCCCGGTTTTCCGCTTAACGCTCCGTTCTTGGGTCGTTGGCGTCTATAGCGGAGCCCTAGACTTTGAGCCATGAGTCAGGACATCCAAACAGCAGCAGACACCAAGCCGGACATCAAGCCCCGCAGCCGGGTCGTCACCGATGGAATCCACGCCGCCCCCGCGCGCGGCATGTTCCGGGCGGTCGGCATGGGCGACGACGACTTCGCCAAGCCGCAGATCGGCGTCGCGAGCTCGTGGAACGAGATCACCCCCTGCAACCTTTCGCTGAACCGGCTCGCCCAGGGCGCCAAGGAAGGCGTCCACGCCGGCGGCGGGTTCCCCATGCAGTTCGGCACCATCTCTGTCTCGGACGGCATCTCCATGGGCCACGAGGGCATGCACTTCTCCCTGGTGTCCCGTGAAGTCATTGCCGACTCGGTCGAGACGGTCATGCAGGCCGAGCGGATCGACGGCTCCGTGCTCCTGGCCGGTTGCGATAAGTCGCTGCCCGGCATGCTGATGGCCGCGGCCCGCCTGGACCTGGCCGCCGTATTCCTTTACGCCGGCTCCATCATGCCCGGCTGGGTCAAGCTCGAGGACGGCTCCGAAAAGGAAGTCACCCTCATCGACGCGTTCGAGGCCGTCGGCGCGTGCGCCGCAGGCAAGATGAGCCGCGAGGACCTGGACCGCATCGAAAGGGCAATCTGCCCCGGCGAGGGCGCCTGCGGCGGCATGTACACCGCCAACACCATGGCCTGCATCGGCGAGGCCCTGGGCATGTCCCTCCCCGGCTCCGCCGCACCGCCCTCCGCTGACCGCCGCCGCGATGCCTTTGCGCACAAGTCCGGCGAAGCCGTGGTCAACCTCCTGCGCCTGGGCATCACCGCCCGGGACATCATGACGCGCAAGGCATTCGAGAACGCCATCGCGGTCACGATGGCCTTCGGCGGTTCCACCAACGCCGTGCTGCACCTGCTCGCGATCGCCCGCGAGGCCGAGGTGGAGCTGACGCTGGAAGACTTCAACCGGATCGGCGACAAGATCCCGCACCTGGGCGACCTCAAGCCGTTCGGCCGCTACGTGATGACCGACGTCGACAAGATCGGCGGTGTGCCAGTGATCATGAAGGCCCTGCTCGACGCCGGCCTGCTGCACGGCGACTGCCTCACCGTCACCGGCAAGACCGTGGCCGAGAACCTCGCCGCGATCAACCCGCCGGACCTGGACGGCAAGATCCTGCGTGCACTGGACAACCCGATCCACAAGACCGGCGGCATCACCATCCTGCACGGCTCGATGGCCCCGGAAGGCGCCGTCGTCAAGAGCGCCGGCTTCGACGCCGACGTCTTCGAGGGCACCGCCCGCGTGTTCGAACGGGAGCAGGGCGCCCTGGATGCCCTGGACAAGGGTGAGATCCACAAGGGCGACGTCGTCGTGATCCGCTACGAAGGCCCCAAGGGCGGGCCGGGCATGCGCGAGATGCTCGCCATCACCGGCGCCATCAAGGGCGCAGGCCTGGGCAAGGACGTCCTGCTGCTGACCGACGGACGGTTCTCCGGCGGAACCACCGGCCTGTGCATCGGCCACGTCGCGCCGGAAGCCGTCGACGGCGGCCCCATCGCGTTCGTCAAGGACGGCGACCGGATCCGCGTGGACATCGCGGCCCGCACCTTCGACCTCCTGGTCGACGGCGCCGAGTTCGAGGCCCGCAAGGTCGGCTGGGAGCCGCTTCCGGCCAAGTTCACGAAGGGTGTGCTCGCCAAGTACGCCAAGCTCGTCCACAGCGCCTCCACGGGCGCATACTGCGGGTAGCGCACGCTGAACAGCTGAACCCAACTAGCTCGCACTTAAGGCCGTTATGAGCGGTCATAACGGCCCTTATCTGCGAGCTAGTTGGGATAGCGTTCAACCAGTGGACACCGTTGTCCAGATAGTGAGACACGGGCCGGGCTCGTTGACACCTGTCTCACTCAGAGGGAAAACTGAACGCATGATCGAGATCGTTACAGCCGGAGCCGCCGCAGTCGAAAGCACTGCAGGTGTTTCCGTCGTACTTACCAAGCGCGTGGCTCATTAGCCTTCACTGGTAACGAACCGTCACGCGCAACCCCTCGAAGAGCCGGCCGGCTGAGGGGTTTTTTTATTTCCCGCACCACCAGCACCACACCGTAATTCCACGATCACAGAAGATCCACAAAGGAAGAGTCCGATGAGCAAAGGATCGCCGATCAGCCCCTCGCTGATGGCCACCAAGTCCACTGGAGCCCACAAGGCTCCGGAACGCGTCGAACGTCCGGCTGACGCCGGCGTCGACTCTGCTGCCGTCTCTCCTGTCCTCGGACCGAACAACGTCGTACCCCCGACGGTCATGACCGGTTCGCAAGCAATCGTCCGCTCGCTCGAAGAACTCGGCGTCCAGGACATTTTCGGTTTGCCCGGTGGCGCGATCCTGCCCACCTACGACCCCTTGATGGCCTCCAAAATGAACCACGTTTTGGTCCGTCACGAACAGGGAGCCGGCCACGCCGCGCAAGGCTACGCCATGGTCACCGGACGGGTTGGCGTCTGCATCGCCACCTCGGGCCCCGGTGCCACCAACCTCGTTACCGCCATCATGGATGCCCACATGGACTCCGTGCCGATCGTGGCCATTACCGGCCAGGTCTCCAGCGGGGTGATCGGCACCGACGCATTCCAGGAAGCGGACATCGTCGGGATCACCATGCCGATCACGAAGCACTCCTTCCTGGTCACGGACCCCAACGACATCCCGCATGTGATGGCCGAGGCGTTCCACCTGGCGTCCACCGGACGCCCGGGCCCGGTCCTGGTGGACATCGCCAAGGACGCCCAGCAGGGCCAGATGACGTTCTCCTGGCCGCCCAAGATCGATCTCCCGGGATACCGGCCGGTGGTGCGCGGCCACAGCAAGCAGGTCCGCGAGGCCGCCCGGCTCATTACTGCGGCCAGCAAGCCCGTGCTCTACGTCGGCGGCGGAGTGGTCAAGGCCCACGCCTCGGCCGAACTGCGCGAACTCGCTGAGCTGACCGGCGCTCCCGTGGTGACCACCCTGATGGCCCGGGGCGTGTTCCCGGACTCGCACCCGCAGCACGTGGGCATGCCGGGCATGCACGGCACGGTTTCCGCCGTGACCGCCCTGCAGCAGTCCGACCTGCTGATCACCCTCGGCGCCCGGTTCGATGACCGCGTGACCGGCATCCTGAAGTCCTTTGCCCCGAACGCCAAGGTCATCCACGCCGACATCGATCCGGCGGAAATTTCCAAGAACCGCACGGCCGACGTCCCGATCGTGGGCTCGGTCAAGGAGATCATCCCGGAGCTGACCGAGGCCCTGCGCCTGCAGTTCGAGGCCTTCGGCACCCCGGACCTGACCACCTGGTGGGCCTTCCTTAACAACCTCAAGGAAACCTACCCGCTGGGCTGGACCGAGCCCGAGGACGGGCTCAGCGCCCCCCAGCGCGTCATCGAACGCATCGGCGCCCTGACCGGACCCGAGGGCATCTACGTCGCCGGCGTCGGACAGCACCAGATGTGGGCCTCGCAGTTCATCAAGTACGAACGCCCGCACGCCTGGCTCAACTCCGGCGGCGCCGGCACCATGGGCTACGCCGTGCCGGCGGCCATGGGCGCCAAGGTGGGAGAACCGGACCGCGTGGTCTGGGCGATCGACGGCGACGGCTGCTTCCAGATGACCAACCAGGAACTGGCGACCTGCGCGATCAACAAGATCCCCATTAAGGTCGCCATCATCAACAACTCCTCCCTCGGCATGGTCCGGCAGTGGCAGACCCTCTTCTACGAGGGCCGCTACTCCAACACCGACCTCAATACGGGGCATGACACGGTCCGCATCCCGGACTTCGTCAAGCTGGCGGACGCCTACGGCTGCGCTGCTTTCCGGTGCGAACGCGACGAAGACATCGACGCCACCATCCAGAAGGCACTGGAGATCAATGACCGCCCCGTGGTCATCGACTTCGTCGTGAGCCCCAACTCGATGGTGTGGCCGATGGTCCCCGCCGGGGTCAGCAACGACCAGATCCAGGTTGCCCGCAACATGACCCCGGAATGGGAAGAGGAGGACTGAACATGACCCGCCACACATTGTCCGTTCTGGTCGAAGACAAGCCCGGTGTGCTGACCCGCGTCGCGAGCCTCTTCGCCCGCCGGGCCTTCAACATCAATTCCCTGGCCGTCGGCCCCACCGAGGTCCCGGGCATGTCCCGGATGACCGTGGTGGTCGACGCCGATGGCGAGCTGATCGAACAGGTCACGAAGCAGCTGAACAAGCTGGTCAACGTGATCAAGATCGTCGAGCTCACCCCCGAATCTTCCGTACAGCGCGACCACATCCTGGTCAAGGTACGTGCGGATGCCGCAACACGCCTGCAGGTCACCCAGGCTGCAGACCTGTTCCGCGCTTCAGTGGTCGACGTCTCCACAGAGTCGGTGGTCATTGAGGCAACGGGCCACCCCGAGAAACTCACGGCACTGCTCTCAGTGCTTGAGCCATTCGGCATCCGCGAAATCGTGCAGTCCGGCACCTTGGCCGTTGGGCGGGGATCCCGCTCCATGAGTGACAGGGCCCTCCGCAGCGCGTAATACCGCACCGCCGGAGCCGCCCCGTTGTACCGCAGCACCACAGACAATATCTACGAAGAATCCACTCAAAAGGAGACACCCCAGTGACTGAAATGTTTTACGACGACGACGCCGACCTGTCGATCATCCAGGGCCGCACCGTCGCCGTCATCGGTTACGGCTCCCAGGGCCACGCCCACGCCCTCAGCCTGCGCGATTCCGGCGTTGACGTCCGCGTCGGCCTGAAGGAAGGCTCGAAGTCCCGCGCCAAGGCCGAGGCCGAGGGCCTGCGGGTCCTGAATGTCGCCGACGCCGTCGCCGAGGCCGACCTCATCATGGTCCTGACCCCGGACCAGGTCCAGCGCCACGTGTACGCCGAGGACATCGCCCCGAACCTGCAGCCGGGCGACGCCCTGTTCTTCGGCCACGGCTTCAACATCCGCTACGGCTACATCCAGCCCCCGGCTGACGTCGACGTCGCACTCGTTGCCCCCAAGGGCCCGGGCCACATCGTGCGCCGCGAGTTCGAGGCCGGCCGCGGCGTGCCGGACCTGATCGCCGTCGAGCAGAACCCGTCCGGCAAGGCCAAGGAACTGGCCCTGTCCTACGCCAAGGCCATCGGCGGCACCCGTGCGGGCGTCATCGAGACCACCTTCACCGAAGAGACCGAAACCGACCTCTTCGGCGAGCAGGCTGTCCTCTGCGGCGGCGCCTCGCAGCTGATCCAGTACGGCTTCGAGACCCTCACCGAGGCCGGCTACAAGCCCGAGGTCGCGTACTTCGAGGTGCTGCACGAGCTCAAGCTGATCGTCGACCTCATGGTCGAGGGTGGCATCGCCAAGCAGCGCTGGAGCGTCTCGGACACCGCGGAATACGGCGACTACGTCTCCGGCCCCCGCGTCATCACCCCGCAGGTGAAGGAAAACATGAAGGCTGTCCTGGCGGACATCCAGGACGGTACCTTCGCCAAGCGCTTCATCGATGACCAGGACGCCGGCGCGCCGGAGTTCAAGGCACTGCGCAAGAAGGGTGAGGACCACCCGATCGAGGCCACCGGCCGCGAACTGCGCAAGCTGTTCTCCTGGATCAAGAACGAGGACGACTACACCGAAGGTTCAGTCGCCCGCTAGGCATTGCCCGGCGGGGGAGCCGGACACCACATTCTGGGGTCCGGCTTCCCTGCTGTCCAGCACCACCCGCATCACCAGCATCACCCGATTCACCAAAATCCCCACCAGATACCCAAGAGAGCTAAAGAGGTCACCGGTGACAAGCACCAAACCTGTCGTACTCCTCGCTGAGGAACTTTCGCCCGCCACAGTCGAGGCCCTCGGCCCGGACTTTGAAATCCGCCAGACTGACGGCTCCGACCGTTCCCAGCTGCTCTCCGCGATCGCCGACGTCGACGCGATCCTGGTCCGCTCCGCCACCCAGCTGGACGCCGAGGCAATCGCCGCCGCCAAGAACCTCAAGGTCATCGCCCGCGCCGGCGTCGGCCTGGACAACGTGGACATCAAGGCGGCCACGCAGGCCGGCGTCATGGTGGTTAATGCGCCGACCTCCAACATCGTCTCCGCCGCGGAACTGACCGTCGGGCACATCCTGAGCCTCGCCCGCCACATCCCGCAGGCCAGCTCCGCCCTCAAGGACGGGGAGTGGAAGCGCTCCAAGTACACCGGCATCGAGCTCTTCGAGAAGAAGATCGGCATCATCGGCCTCGGCCGGATCGGCGCCCTGGTCGCGGCCCGCCTGAAGGGCTTCGACACCAAGATCCTCGCGTACGACCCCTACATCACCTCCGCCCGGGCCGCCCAGCTCGGCGTCCAGCTGGTGACGCTCGACGAGCTCCTGGCCCAGTCGGACTTCATCACCATCCACATGCCCAAGACCCCGGAGACCGTCGGCATGCTCGGCGCCGAGGCCTTCAAGAGGATGAAGAGCACGGCGTACGTCGTCAACGTCGCCCGCGGCGGCCTGGTGGACGAGGAAGCTCTCTACACCGCGCTGCAGGCCGGTGACATCGCCGGCGCCGGCATCGACGTGTTCCATAAGGAACCCAGCACCGACCTGCCGTTCTTCAAACTCGACAACGTGGTGGTGACCCCGCACCTGGGCGCCTCCACCGACGAGGCCCAGGAGAAGGCCGGCGTTTCCGTCGCCAAGTCCGTCCGCCTGGCCCTGGCCGGCGAACTGGTCCCCGACGCCGTCAACGTCGCCGGCGGCGTAATCGCCCCGGACGTCCGCCCCGGCATCCCGCTGATTGAAAAGCTGGGCCGCATCTTCACGGCGCTGACCCATGCCTCCCTCACGCAGTTCGACGTCGAGGTGGCGGGCGAGATCTCCTCGCTCGATGTCAAGGTCCTGGAACTCGCGGCACTCAAGGGCATCTTCGCCGACGTCGTGACCGAGCAGGTCTCCTACGTCAACGCCCCCGTGATCGCCGAGCAGCGCGGCATCAACGTCCGGCTCATCACCACGCCGGACACCGAGTCGTACCGCAACGTCCTGACCCTGCGCGGCGCCCTCAGCGACGGCAGCCAGATCTCCGTCGCCGGAACCCTGACGGGCCCGAAGCAGATCCAGAAACTGGTCGGCGTCAACGGCTACGAGGTGGAGATCCCGATCAGCGAACACCTCGTGGTGGTGGCCTACACGGACCGCCCCGGCGTGATCGGCACCATCGGCCACATCCTGGGCATGAACAACATCAACATCGCCGGCATGCAGGTGGCACGCCAGGCGGAGGGCGGCCAGGTGCTGGCCCTGCTGACCATCGACAGTTCCGTTCCGCAGCAGGTCCTTGACGCGATCAAGGCCGGGATCGGCGCTGACATGGTCCGCGAGGTTGACCTCGAGGACTGAAATCCTCCCCTTCAGGCACCGGCGGCGGCATGACCGCCGCCGGCGGCCAATAGTGGGCGGCTGGTCTGCGTACAATGGCTAGGACCGAATTTCGGGTCTTGGCCGGCAGACCGGCCTTTACTTTTGCACGCCCGGCACGGGACGCCTTCAATTCCTCAGGAAATGAACTGCGGCGTGCGCACGCAATCCAGCTTTCAGGAGCCCAATGAACGCCGTCCAGAGGTTCATCAGAAGCAGAGTGCTTTTGTTGACCGCGTCCATTTTGATCGTGGCCATGTGCCTGTCCGTGCTTGTCCAGGGTCAGTCCCAGGCGGCGCTGAGCAGGACCGTGGACCAAAACTCCCGGGGGCTCTATGACGTCCTGGTGCAGGCCAAGGCGGATGATAACGGCGGCCTGATGCAGCCGGACATCGCCACCGGCCAGGGCGGCATCAGCTTCGAGCAGCTGGATTCGATCCGCAAGCTCTCCGGCACCTCGGTGGCCGCGCCCATCAGCCTGGTCTCGCGTGTGACGCAGAACCTGGAGTCGCCCCGGCTGGACGCCACCGACTACCTGGGCTTCAACGCGGGCCTCGCGGGCACCTCCGGCGACCCGACCGCCACCGACCCGAGCAAGTGGCCGGCCGCGGAATCGGTGCTGAGCGACACGCCCAAGAAATACCGCCTCACGGCCAGCGCTGTCAGCTCCGACGGCCACTCCGACCAGACCCTTTTCAAGACCACCGCCGAGGGCTCCCTCGGCAAGGCGAAGCTGGTCGAGGAACAGGTTGACGGCGGCCAGAACGTCCGCATCCAGGGCCCGGAGGGCGAGACCGGCATCAAGTTCCCCACCCCGGCCGGCGGCTCCGAGCACAACCTCTTCAACCTCTCCGTTTCCCTGCCGATGGCACCGCAGGTGACCGAGTCCGTCGTCGCCGTCGACCCCGTCTCCGAGCGCGCGCTGCTCGGCACGGCCGGTGACTTCCTGTCCCCCCTGGAGAAGGCCCCGCCCGCGGACGCCCGCAACGCCGGCGCGATCGGCCGGCACTTCGAGAGCCTCTTCACCAACGGCATCAGCATGGACGAACTCAAGGAAGGCCCGGACTTCCTCGGCGTCAAGCTCAAGTACTGGGCACCGCTGATGACCCAGTACCAGCAGGCCAAGCGCGACGGACAGCTCACCGACGATTCGCAGGCCATCCCGCTGATCGTGCGCTCGGGCACCGCCCTGGACCTGAAGTACTCGGTCAAGATCGAGGAAATCGACGGCTCCGGCAACGTCACCAAGGACGTCGGCACCGTGACCCGCTCGCTGGACAAGGACTACCTGCCGTTCGTTTCCAAATCCCCGTTCGCCCTCGCCTGGCCCGGGTCCAAGGACCTCTCGCAGCTCATGGGCGACACCGGATCCTTCAGCCAGGGCCTCTACAACCCGGCCACCTGGACCACCAACTTTGCCGCCGCCCCGACGTACCAGGACGGCGAAACCGCCGCCAACGGCGCAGCGAACAAGAGCGCCAGCCCCGGTGACTGGGTCACCGTGAACCGGCTGCCGGACAAGGCCGCCAACGGCGCCGCCGTCGACCAGACCCAGCGTCAGCCTGTCGACGAGCGCTCCTACCGCCAGAACCTCGAAACCGGCAAAAAGCTGGCCACCCCGCTGGCCATGGTCTATGGCACCTTCGACGCCGCGAACGTCAAGGAAGCTGCCGGCGACGTCAACCGGCTGCCCCTGGGCGGCTACGACCCCGCGCCGTTCACCCTGACCAAGGATGCGTCCGGCAAGGACGTCAACACCGAACTCAAGCCGTCGCTGAGCGCCACGGGCCTGGTCAGCCAGTCCGCCGGAGCCATCACCGACTTCTACGGCCTCGCGGCCGCCCGCGGCTACGAGCAGAACGCCTCCGTGATCGACGCCGTCCGGGTCCGCGCCAAGGTTCCCGGCAGCTGGAAGCAGGCTCAGCCCGAGGTGGAGAAGCTCGCCAACGAGATCCGTGACATGGGCCTGCAGGCCACCGTCGTGGCCGGTTCGGCCCGCGAGGATGCCAGCATCGCCGTTCCCGGGTACTCCAAGGACGACGCCGGCAAGGAATCGCCGCTGGGCACCGTGCAGCAGTCGTGGGTCCGCCAGGACGCCGCGGACGCTGTTTCCGGCTCCCTGACCGCCACGAACCTGACCCTGCTGTTCCTGACCCTCTGCGGCGCCGCCCTCCTGACCGGTGCCTCCACCGTCAGCTACATCCGCAAACGGCGCAGCGAGGCCGGAACCCTGCGTGCCATGGGCTGGACCCAGCGCAAGATCCGTTCCTGGGTGCTCGCCGAATTCGGCGTCGGCGCCGCGCTGCTGGCCGTCGTCGGAATCGCCCTGAGCCTGATCAGCTGGAGCACCGCCACCGCAGTGGTCTCGGCGTCAGTCCTGGTGCTGTACTCCGGTGCCGCGTTCGTCGCCGCGCAGCAGCTGCGCCACCGCGAGGTAGTGGACCAGGAGCCGCAGCACGATGAACGGCTCATCGCGGTCGATTCCCCGCTGACCTTCGCCAACCGGCAGCTGAGCACCAACAAGTTCAACACCATCTCCCTGGCCGTTGCCGTCGGTGTTTTCGCCGCGGCCGTCGGCGGGCTGGTCGCCCTGCTGATCGACATTCCCCGGGCCGCCGGTGCCAGTGCCCTCAGCGGGCTGGCCGCGGCCAGCATCGCACTGCCGAGCATCATCCTGGGAGTGTCCGGCGTTGCCGTCGGGCTGCTGCTGACCATGGTCACCGGGCGCTTCGAGCTGCAGGCCAAGCGCCAGTACCTCGGCACGCTGCGGGCCATGGGCTGGAACCCGGACATGCTGGGCCAGGTCCGCTTCTTTGAAAACGCCATGGTGGGAACCGTCGCGCTGCCGCTGGGAGTTGTGGGCGCCCTCGGCATCGGCCTCCTCCTGGCCCCCTATGCCGCGCTGTGGGCCGCAATTGCCGGTCTCGTAGCTGTACTTTGCTGGATTCCGATTGCAACGAAAGTGGTCCAATGACTAACGAGCTGAACCTTGACCGGGAGGCACACGACCGGATGACCGCCAGCACCCGTCGCGGTGCGCACAAGACCCGCGCCAACACGATCGTGAAGGCCACGGACCACGCCACCCCGCTGGAACTGAGCAACATCACCATCCACTACGGCGGCGGCAAGGGCGGTGCCGAGGCCGTCAACGTCGTGGACGACTTCAACATGACTCTGCATGCCGGCGAAATGCACTGCGTCGCGGGCCGCTCCGGCTCGGGCAAGACCAGCATCCTGACCGTCGGCGCGGGACTGACCCTGCCGACGTCGGGCCGGGTGTTCTGGGAAGGCGACTCGCTCGAGACCATGGGCGACGACGAGATCGCCGACCGCCGCCGGGCCCTGATCGGCTACGTTGACCAGGGCGGTGCCCTGATCGACGGGATGAGCGCGCTCGAGAACGTCCTGCTGCCGGCCGTGCCCGACGGCGAGGTCGATCAGCGCCGCGACATGGCCAAGGACCTCCTGGACCTCGTGGGCCTGGGCCGGCGCATGCGCCACCGCCCGGCACAGCTCTCCGGCGGTGAACGCCAGCGCGTGGCGATCGCCCGGGCGCTCATCCTCGGCACCCGCGTCCTGGTGGTCGACGAGCCCACGGCCAGCCTGGACCGTGCCGCCGCCAACCGCATCATCAGCATCCTCAAGGACACGACCTCGGACGGCATTGCCGTGCTGGTGGCTTCACATGACCACGAACTGGTCCGCCAGAGCGATACCCTCACGGAACTGATCTAGATTTAGACCGTGACTTCAACTGACAAGACCCCGTTCTACATCACCACGGCCATCACGTACCCCAACGGGGTGCCGCACATCGGCCATGCGTACGAGTACATCGCCACGGATGCGATGGCCCGGTTCAAGCGCCTGGACGGGCACGACGTCTTTTTCCTGACCGGCACTGACGAGCACGGCATGAAGATCGCCCAGGCCGCCGAGAAGGAAGGCGTCACGCCCAAGGAACTGGTGGACCGGAACGCCGAGATCTACAAGGCGGCGCACGCGGCCTTGGGTGTCTCCTACGACCGCTTCATCCGCACCACGGACGCCGACCACTACGCGGCGTCGCAGGCCATCTGGAAGAAGATGGAGGCCAACGGGGACATCTACCTGTCCAAGTACGAGGGCTGGTACTCGGTCCGCGACGAGGCGTTTTACGTTGAGGACGAGACCGTGGTCAAGGACGACGGCATCCGCTACTCGCGCGAATCCGACACAGAGGTCACTTGGACGGCCGAGGAGAGCTACTTCTTCCGGCTCTCCGCCTATCAGGACAAGCTGCTGGCGCTCTACGAAGCCCACCCCGAATTCGGTGCCCCGCAGTCCCGCTTCAACGAGGTCATCAGCTTCGTCAGGCGCGGGCTGGAGGACCTGTCCATCAGCCGCACCACGTTCGACTGGGGCGTCCCCGTGCCCGGCAACGACAAGCACGTGATGTACGTGTGGGTCGACGCGCTGACCAACTACCTGACCGGGGTGGGCTACCCGGATATCGATTCGGACTCCTTCCAGAAGTTCTGGCCGGCCGATGTCCACGTGATCGGCAAGGACATCTCCCGCTTCCACGCCATCTACTGGCCGGCGTTCCTCATGAGCGCCGGACTGGAGCTGCCCAAGCGGGTCATGATCCACGGCTTCCTGCAGAACAACGGCGTCAAGATGTCCAAGTCGCTGGGCAACGTGGTGGCGCCCGCGGACTTCGTGGCCCAGTACGGCCTGGACCAGGTGCGCTACTTCTTCCTGCGCGAGGTCCCCTTCGGCGCGGACGGCAACTACAACCACGAGGCAATCGTGGGCCGGATGAACTCCGACCTCGCCAACAACTTCGGTAACCTGGCCCAGCGGTCGCTGTCCATGGTGGCCAAGAACTGCGAGGGCAGCGTGCCCGCCCCCGGCGCGTTCTCCGCCGAGGACACCGCGATTCTGGCCCAGGCGAACGCCCTGCTGGACGCCGCCCGGGCCGCGTTTGAGAAGCAGGAGTTCAGCCGCGCGCTGGAGGCCATCTGGGCTGTCCTGGGGGACACCAACGCCTACTTCGCCGAGCAGGCCCCGTGGGTGCTGCGCAAGACCGACGTCGAACGCATGAACACGGTGCTCTACGTGACGCTGGAGGTGCTGCGGATCGTCGCGATCCTGGCCCAGCCGGTGATGCCGACGGCGACGGCGGCGATCCTGCACACGCTCGGCCAGCCCGAGGGCGAGGCACGCGAGTTCGCGGCCCTGGGCACGCCGATTGTCGCCGGCACGGCACTGCCCGCCCCGGCCCCCGTGTTCCCGAAGTACGAGGAACCCGCCGGGGCCTGAGCCCTTCCGACGCCCCCGTACCTCCGAAAGGAAGGTGCGGGGGCGTCGCATTTTCTCGGGGTGATCGAATAGTGAGACGACTTGACCAGAATGTGGATCACTTGGCTAACCTGAAAATATGAGCACATCCACGATTGATCTGGCAGTCATCCCGGGCGACGGCATCGGCCCGGAGGTCACGGCCGAAGCCCTGAAGGTCCTCGAGAAGGCCGCGGCCGCGGAGGGGATCGTGCTCCAGCAGACCCACTACAAGCTGGGTGCGGAGCACTGGCTCGAGACGGGGGAGACCCTGCCCGCGGCCACCCTCGCCGATCTCCGCACCCGGGACGCCATCTTGTTCGGAGCCGTCGGGGCGGCCCCCGGCGATACCCGGATTCCCTCCGGCGTCATCGAGCGCGAGCTCCTGCTCAAGCTGCGCTTCAGCCTGGACCACTTCGTCAACCTGCGGCCCTCCCGCCTGTACGCCGGCGTCGGCAGCCCGCTCGCCAACCCCGGCAAGATCGACTTCATCGTGGTCCGCGAAGGCACCGAGGGCCCCTACGTGGGCAACGGCGGCACGCTGCGCGCCGGCACCCCCCACGAGGTGGCCACCGAGGTCTCCCTGAACACAGCCCACGGCGTGGAGCGCGTGGTCCGCGATGCGTTCCGCCGGGCCAACGACCGCCCCCGCAAGAAGCTCACGCTGGTGCACAAACACAACGTCCTGGTCTTCGCCGGCCAGCTCTGGAAGCGCACCGTCGAAGCCGTGGCCCAGGAGTTCCCCGAGGTCACGCACGACTACCTCCACGTCGACGCCGCCACGATTTTCATGGTCACCGATCCGGCCCGCTTCGACGTGATCGTCACCGACAACCTGTTCGGCGACATCATCACCGACCTCGCGGCAGCCGTCACCGGCGGGATCGGCCTCGCCGCCTCCGGCAACCTCAACATGGACCGCACCGCGCCGTCCATGTTCGAACCGGTCCACGGTTCCGCCCCGGACATTGCCGGCCAGCAGAAGGCCGACCCCACCGCGGCCATCCTCTCCGCGGCGCTCCTGCTCGACCACCTCGGCTTCGCCGGCGCCGCCCGGAAGATCGAGGCGGCCGTCACGGCCGACGTCGAGGCCCGCGACGGCGCCGTCCGCACCACCAGCGAGGTCGGCGACGCCATCGCGGCGGCGCTGTAGGTCCTGGCTGTATTTCCTGGACTGCAGGGCGCCCCGAGGGGACCGCAAGACCCCGCTGCCAACGGGCGTAAGCTTGTTTCGAATCACCAATATGCTGCCGTGGTCCGAGGGTGAACCACGTTCCCACACCAGGCAGCCGATCGTGGAGGAACCATGACTCAGACTGCCCATGGCGTCGAATTCACCCAGCACCCGTCGGAGACCCCGAAGTCTGCTGAAGAGCGTGCAGCCATCCTGGCAAACCCGGGGTTCGGCGACTATTTCACCGACCACACCGCGATTGTGGACTACAGCGTCGACGCCGCAGGCAACGGTGGCTGGCACGACGCGCGCGTCGAGCCCTACGGTCCGATTTCCCTGGACCCGTCCGCCGCCGTGCTGCACTACGGCCAGGAGATCTTCGAGGGCCTCAAGGCCTACCGCCACGCCGACGGCTCGGTCTGGACGTTCCGCCCCGAGGCCAACGCCGCCCGGCTGAACAAGTCCGCCCGGCGCCTGGCCCTGCCCGAACTCCCGGAAGAATACTTCCTCGGCGCCATCCGCGAACTCGTCGCGGCCGACAAGGAGTGGGTGCCCGCCGGCGACGGCGAAGCCCTGTACCTGCGGCCCTTCATGATCGCCACCGAGGCGTTCCTGGGCGTGCGGGCAGCGCGCGAGGTCTCCTTCCGCGTGATCGCCTCCCCGGCCGGAAACTACTTCGGCGGCGAGCTCAAGCCCGTCTCCATCTGGATCTCGCGTGAATACGCCCGCGCCGGCCGCGGCGGAACAGGCGCCGCCAAGTGCGGCGGCAACTACGCCGCCTCGCTGATCGCCCAGCAGGAGGCCGAGGCCAACGGCTGCAAGCAGGTCCTGTTCCTGGACCAGTTCAACGACAACGCCGTCGAGGAACTCGGCGGCATGAACGTCTTCTTCGTCATGAAGGACGGCTCGCTCGTCACCCCCGCGCTGTCCGGCACCATCCTGGAGGGGATCACCAGGATGTCCGTGATCCAGGTGGCCCGGGACATGGGCCGCGAAGTCACCGAACGCAAGATCACCCTGGATGAGTGGCGCGACGGCGTTGCCTCCGGGGAAATTGCCGAGGTCTTCGCCTGCGGCACCGCCGCCGTCATCACCCCCATCGGCGTGCTCAAGGACGCCACCGAGTTCATCGGTTCCGAGGACGCCACGGCGGGGGAGACCACCCTGGCCATCCGCGCCCAGCTGCTCGGGATCCAGACCGGCACCGTGGAGGACACCCACGGCTGGCTGACCCGGCTCGCCTAACCCCCAGGGTCTCCAGGCCCGGAACTGACGGCACGACGGCGGTCCCCACCTTCCGGTGGCGGCCGCCGTCGGCGTCGGCAGCCCCGGGTCCGGCCCGGTGCTCGCTGCTCCCTGGCCGATGCTCCCTGCGGGGCCTTTCCACCCGTCCGCCCGCAGTGCACAATGGGCACATGACGGGGCTGATCCAGGTTCTGGGCGTGATTTTTGGCGTCCTGCTCATCAGTGTCGGCATCATGGAATCCTTCTTCATCCGCCACCAGCGCCTGCATAGGCTTTTCCTGGTCGAACCGGGCGACGTCGAGACCGTCAGGCTGTGGACGTTCAACCTCGGCTTTTACAACGTCATTTGGGGGATCGGCGCCATTGCGGGCGCCATCTTGCTGGGGGGTACCGACGTCGCAGCCGGGGAGTCGCTGCTGCTGTTCACCTGTGTGGCCCACGTGGCCCTGGGCCTCATCCTGTTCCTCTCGGAGCGGCGGCTCTGGGGAAGTGCCATTGCCGAAGCCATCCTGCCGCTCCTCATCTCCATCCTGCTGCTCGCCTGAGGTTGCCTCTGCGAGGATGGGACCGTGACTTCCGAGAAATCCCGCGGCATTGTCCGCAGCAGCGAGCTGACCCGGTTCCGCCTCGCGCCGAACCCGGGCCCCATGAGCCTGGACGGAACCAACTCCTATCTCATTGCCGCCCCGGGGGCGGCGGCCCGGGTCGCCGTCGACCCCGGGCCCCTCGACGAGCCGCACCTGCAGGCGCTGGCCGGCGACGGGCCGGTCGAACTCATCCTGATCACGCACCGGCACGCGGACCACACCGCGGCCGCCGCGAGGTTTTCGGCTTTGACGGGCGCACCTGTCCGGGCCGCGGATCCCGCCCACTGCCATGGCGCACCCCCGCTGCAGGACGGCGAAGTCATCCGCGCGGCCGGAACGGACATCAGGGTTCTCGCGACACCGGGCCACACCGCGGATTCGCTCTGCTTCCACCTGCCGCAGGACGGCCCGCACGGCTCGGTGCTGACCGGGGACACCATTCTGGGCTCCGGAACCACGGTGCTGGACTACCCCGACGGCACCCTCCGGGACTACCTCGACTCGCTGGACCGGCTCGAGCGCCTCGGGCCGGCCACCGTGCTGCCGGCCCACGGCCCGGTGCTGCCGGCGCTGGACGACGTCGCCCGCGCCTACCGGGACCACCGGCAGGGCCGGCTCGAGCAGGTCCGGGCCGCCCTCGCAGCCCTCGGTGCCGACGCCGGCGTCGGCACCGTCACGGACGCCGTGTACGCCGACGTCGATCCCTCCGTCCGCCGCGCCGCCGAGCTCTCGGTCGCGGCGCAACTGGACTACCTGCGGACTCTCCCAACTAGCTGGCAGTAGGGGCCGTTTTCAGCGCTCATAACGGCCCCTGCTGCGAGCTAGTTGGGAAGAGCACACGCGGGGGACGGTAGGCTAGGAACCATGCGTATCGCCCGGTTTGTTGTTGATTCTGATCCCCTCTACGGCATCGTGGAAGGTGAGCCCGGCAGTGAGGAAGTCACTGTCATCAAGGGCGACCCGTTCTTCCACGGCGTGGAACGAACCCCCACGAAGCACAAGCTGGAGGACGTCCGCCTGCTGGCGCCGATCATCCCGCGCAGCAAGGTCATCGGCGTCGGCCGCAACTTCGCGGAGCACGCCCGGGAACTCGGCAACGAGGTCCCGGCACAGCCCCTGCTGTTCCTCAAGCCCAACACCTCCGTGATCGGGCCCAACGATCCCATTGTCCTGCCGGAGTTCTCCGAGGACGTCTCCTTCGAGGCCGAGCTGTGCGTCGTCATCGGCCGGATCTGCAAGGATGTGCCCGAGAACCGTGTCGATGACGTGATCTTCGGCTACACCTGCGGCAACGACCTCACCGCCCGCGACGTCCAGAAGACGGACCTGCAGTGGGCCCGGGCCAAGGGCTTCGACACCTCGGCACCGCTCGGGCCGTGGATCGAGACCGAGCTCGACACCGAGGACCTGCAGATCCAGGGCCGGCTCAATGGCGAACTGCGCCAGGACGGCAGCACGAACCAGATGATCCGCGGCGTCCGGGAGCTCGTCTCCATCGTCTCGCAGGCCTTCACCCTGCTGCCCGGCGACGTCATCATGACCGGTACTCCGGCCGGCGTCGGCTCCGTGCAGGCAGGCGACCGCTATGAGGTCGAGATCGAGGGCATCGGGCGCCTGTCCAACCCGGTGGTCCGCCGCTAGAACCTTCCGCCAGGAAGCAGCCGCGCCGATTTCGGACAGCCGCACCGTGGATCAGTTCAGATCCACGGTGCGGCTGTCCGTTTTCGTAGCGGAATTCCGGGCAGGTAGCGATGGTGGAGGTTGGTAATGTTGGTACCACTATGACTACTGCTTCCGCGTCCGACGCCGTTTCCAGCTCCGCCCTTGCTGCCCCCACCGGTGAAGTCACCGCTGACACCCCGGTCCGTGTCCGGTTCTGCCCGTCGCCCACGGGCACCCCGCACGTCGGCCTGATCCGCACCGCCCTGTTCAACTGGGCCCACGCCCGGCACACGAAGGGCACCTTTGTGTTCCGGATCGAGGACACGGACGCGGCCCGCGACTCGGAGGAGAGCTACCAGCAGCTGCTCGAGGCCCTCAAATGGCTCGGCATCACCTGGGAAGAAGGCGTGGAAGTCGGCGGCCCGCACGAGCCCTACCGTCAGTCGCAGCGGCTGGACCTCTACAAGGACGTCGTGGCCAAGCTGATCGACGCCGGCTACGCCTATGAGTGCTACTCCTCGCCGGAGGAAGTCGAGGCCCGCCACCGTGCCGCCGGCCGCGACCCCAAGCTCGGCTACGACAACTTCGACCGCGAGCTCTCCGAGGACCAGCTCGCGGCGTTCAAGGCCGAGGGCCGTCAGCCGGTGCTGCGCGTCCGGATGCCCGACGAGGACGTCACGTTCACGGACATGGTCCGCGGCGAGATCACGTTCAAGGCCGGCAGCATCCCGGACTACGTCATTGTCCGCGCCGACGGATCCCCGCTCTACACCCTGGTCAACCCGGTGGACGACGCCCTCATGGGCATCACCCACGTGCTCCGCGGCGAGGACCTGCTCTCCTCCACGCCCCGCCAGGTGGTGCTGATCCAGGCGCTGATGGACATCGGCGTCGCCACCTACATGCCGGTCTTCGGCCACCTGCCGTACGTCATGGGCGAGGGGAACAAGAAGCTCTCCAAGCGCGACCCGCAGTCCAACCTGTTCCTGCTCCGGGACCGCGGCTTCATCCCCGAAGGCCTGCTGAACTACCTGTCCCTGCTCGGCTGGAGCCTCTCCGCCGACGAGGACATCTTCACCGTGGACCAGCTGATCGAGCACTTCGACGTCAACGATGTGCTGGCCAACCCGGCCCGCTTCGACATCAAGAAGGCCGAAGCCATCAACGGCACCCACATCCGCATGCTCGGTGCTGAGGACTTCCGGGCCCGCCTGGTGCCCTACCTGCAGGCCGCCGGCTTCGTGGGGGAGAGCCTCACGGCCCGCGAGGAGGACATCCTGGCCGAGGCCGCGCCGCTGATCCAGGAACGCATCTCGCTGCTGGGCGAGGCCCCCGAAATGCTTGCGTTCCTGTTCAAGGCCGACGACGCGATCGACGTCGCCGACGACGCCCGCAAGGGCCTGCCGGAGAACCTCACCGAAGTGCTCGACGCCGCCCTGTCCGCGCTGGAGCCCGTTGCTGACTGGACGGCCGAGAACATCCAGGCAGCCCTGAAGGAGGCCCTCGTGGAAGGCCTCGGCGTCAAGCCGCGCCTGGCGTTCGGCCCGGTCCGCACCGCCGTCTCGGGCCGGCGGATCTCCCCGCCGCTGTTCGAATCCATGGTCATCCTGGGCAAGGATTCATCCCTGGCCCGCCTGCGCGCCTTCCGCGGCTGACATCCGGCCAATGGACACCGCACCCGGACCCGGCAACACGACCGGCCACACGCCGGGCCCCATGACGGGCACCGACGTGCTGGCCGCGGGCCTGGGCGGCGGCGCTGTCCACGGGGTTCTGTTCGACATTGACGACACCCTGGTGGACCTCGAATTCGCCATGACGACGGCCCTCCGCGACGTCAGCGAACACCTCCTGCCCGGCCTGGACGAGGCCGGGTGGGAGAGGTTCGGGCGGATCTTCACCCACGAGACCACCCACTTCTACGACCGCTACCTGGCCGGTGAGCTGACGTTCAATGAACAGCGCCTGCTCCGCGGCCGGGCGGCACTGGGGTACTTCGGCGTCGAACTGGCTGACGGCGAACAGGCCCACCACTGGGTGAGTTCCTACGCGAGCCGCCAGCACGGCTACATTCGGGCGTTCGACGACGTCGGACCCCTGCTGGACGCCCTGGACGCCGCCGGCATTCCCTACGGGGCCGTGAGCAACAACGTCCACGACTACCAGCGCGTGAAGCTGGACGCGGCCGGGCTGGAACGGATTACCGTTCTGGTCGGCACCGACACCGTCGGCGTCGCCAAGCCGGACCCGGCCATCTACCTCGAGGGTGTCCGGCGGATCGGCACCGGCCCCGGCCAAACGCTGTACGTCGGGGACAACCGGCTGCTTGACGCGGAAGGTTCGACGTCGGCCGGCCTCCTCGGTGTCTGGCTGAACCGCGGCGGGGAACCGGCCCCGGGTTTCGTGGGCCGCGAGGTCGGCTCCCTGCTGGACCTGCTGGCGTAGTCGGTTCCGTTCGAAGTACAGATAATAGGGGCATGGGCGGCTTCGCCTAACAAAAGGATGGGGTTTCGGTGTATCAAGCTATGGCCAGATACTGCCGGGGGCTCGTGGTTGGCCTTGCGGTCGTCGGCCTGATGCTGGCAGGTATTGCCCCCGCTCAAGCACGCAAGTCCGTCAACGTGCTGCACGTCTTCCTGGCGGCAGGGCAATCGAACATGTCAGGCCGCGGCCTCCCCGTCGGCGGCTCGCAAGACGCGACGGATCCCCGGATCTTTCAGTACGGCGCAAAGGTCCGGAAAATGCGGCCAGCGACAGTTCCCCTGGACATGCACGACAAGGCAAGCGGGCTCTCGCCCGCTACAACCATGGCCCGCGAGTACTTGAAAACCCAGCCCGATAATGTCGGGGTGCTCATCATTCCCGCCGCGCACGGCCAAACCGGATTCGTCAGTGCCCCGGCGACGCTGACTTGGACTGTCGGCGCAGCAACGGCCCCGGAGCTCGACCTTCCCACCTTGGCGGTTAAGCAGTCGCTCGAGGGAATCGCGGCAGCACAGGCGGCTGGCTACATCGTTGAGCTCAAGGGCATTCTTTGGCACCAGGGCGAAAGTAACTCGTCGATGTCCACAGCCGGATACAGCGCGAAGCTGGATCAGCTGATCGCCTTCTTTCGGGCACGGTTGGCGGCCCCAACATTGCCCTTCGTGATCGGCCTGATGTCACCGGAAGGAATTGCATCCACGCCGGGGCGGAACAACGTCGACAGAAGCCAGCAGGAAACTCCGGCGCGTGTGCCCCATACCGGACTCGCCTGGTCCAGGGCCGGGGGTGTTTACGTGGGCGATTCGACCCACTTCTCCAGGAGCGGCATCGAGTATCTGGGTCGTTCGTATCTGTCCGGATATTTGCGGGCCGCCCGTCTTGCGTCGATTCCGCTCAGCGGACCCGTACCGGCCATCCGGGGCGCCGCTACGGTCGGGGCCCTGCTCACCGTGGCGCCTGGCGTATGGGGTCCTGGGCATGTCACCCTGGCCTATCAGTGGTATCGCTCGCAGGTTGCCATCATTGGAGCCAACGGCCCTGCCTACACCCCCGGTGCCGCTGGCCTGTGGCGATCGATTTCAGTGTCGGTCACCGGTTCCAAAGTCGGCTACGCGGCCGTCTCAAGGACCTCGGCCGGCACAGCCAAAGTCGCCCGCGGCCCCCTCGGTTCCCGCGATGCGGGGAACCGCCACGGGTTGGAACCACGCTGACTCTGGGGCGGGCGCCTGTTATGCGGCCTGCCTCTTCCGCAGCGCCAGGAAGGCGCCAACGGAGCCAAGGGCCAGCACTGCGACGAGTCCCAGTGCCGTGGCGGCGTCGGACTGCCGGAGCATGCTGGTGGGCGACACCGCCGCTGCTCCGGAATACAGCGTGCCGGTGCCGTCGGCAATCCGGGCGTTGCCGTCCGCGAGCTTGTCCGCCCCCGTGGCGAGTTGCGAGGAGCCGGTCGCCAGCTTGGTGTTGCCGGCCGAGAGTTCTGAGGCCCCGGAAGCCAAGGCCTGGGAGCCGCCCAGCAGGCCGGCGTTGGCGGGGTCGGCCGGATTGCCCTTGATCCCGGCGTTCAGGGCCACGGTTCCGTCGGCAAGCCGCGAGCTGCCCTCGGTCATCCGTGCTGCTGCCTTGAGCAGGCCCGGGTGCTCGGGATCGCCGGGGACGCCGTCCATCCCGATCCGGATCTTGGACGTGCCGTCGGCCAGGAGCCGGGTGCCCAGCACAACGCCGGGGCTGCCGGGGTCCTGGCTGTTGAGCTTTCCGGCCAGCGTGGTGAATCCGGCCTTGAGCTTGCCCGTTCCGGCGTTCAGCAGGCCCGCACCGTCCTGCAGCCGCTGCGCGCCGGCCTGCAGCTGGCTGGCACCGGCGTCCAGCTTGTGCGCGCCGGCCGTGATCTTGGCGATCTTGTCCTTCACGACTGAAAGCGGAACCAGACCCTGGACCGGGTCATTCGCCGCCTTCTCCAGCAGTTCCAGTGCTTGAGCCAGGGCCGCTGTCCCGGTCCCGGCCTCCGGGCTGCCGTTGGCACCGCGGTAGCCCTTGAGCTGGTCTGTACCGCCTGCCAGCGCGGCGGTGCCCCCGGCCAGCTGGGCGGCGCCGCCGTCGAGCCGGGTGGCACCGTCGGCGAGGTTGTTCTCGGCGGTGCCCGCCGGCGTCGGCGTGAGCGCGGCCGAAAGCTGCACGGCCCCCGCCGCTAGCTTCTGCGCACCGTCGTCGACTTTGTAGACGCCCGGGGCCAGCTTGCCGGTGACATCTGTTTCGATCTTGACGGCACCTTCGGCCAGCCTTCCGGCACCGGCCTGGAGCTTGTCCGCCCCGGGTGCCAGCTTGGTGCTGATGCCCGACGAGATCTTTTCCGCCCCCGCGGAAAGTTTTCCCGCCCCGGCATCGGCCAGGCCGGCGCCGTTGGCAAGTTTCCCGGCGCCGGCCTCCAGCTGACCGGCTCCGGCGGACGCCTGGGCGGCCCCGTCCTTGAGCTTCGCCGAACCGTCCGTGATGCGGCCCGTGACGAGGGTATAGAACCCCAGCAGGGCAATGAGCAGCAACGCCAGGATGGCGATGGCGAATTGCTGAGCACGGGTCCGGGTCTTGCTGATAGCGGCACGACTCTGTGGCACAGGTGATTCCTCTCGACGTTCGCGCCGGCAGCGGCTCTGCTGACGGCCACCCCAGGCGCTGTGATGCAGCTAACACTGGAAAATGATCGCAAAGCTGCCCGCAGCGGAGTGGGGGAGGGGTGGTTACTCGTTGGTAACTTACCGAGCGTAAACTTGTTTCCGCCGGATTGGCAAGGGTTGGCGCGGGTTTTGCCGCCCTCGACGGCGGGTGCTGCGTGCCGCGGCGGCCCGATCCCGCCGCCGCACGCCCGATTTGTGGAAGTGAAAACTCTCGGGTAAAGTAATTACTCGTGCTGAGGCGCCGGGAGCGAGGGTTTAGACCTAAACATCCGGAGCGAAAGTGCCTTTGGGATATGGTGTAATTGGCAACACTACGGTTTCTGGTACCGTCATTCTAGGTTCGAGTCCTGGTATCCCAGCTCTGAAGTTCCGCGGGTTTCCGCTGAAATTCGGAAGTTTTAAATCGGCTGGTCCGATTTGAAACGGCGGCCAAATGTATGAAACAATCATTTGGCTTGAATGGCAGAAGTGCTGTTCAGGAAGTACGCGGCCCCATCGTATAGCGGCCTAGTACGCTGCCCTCTCACGGCGGTAACGCGGGTTCGAATCCCGCTGGGGTCACAATGGAAACGGTCCCGGGCATCAGCCCGGGGCCGTTTTGCTTTGCCCGGAAATGATGGGCTCCCGGGCGCCGTCGGCGGCAGGCGGCTTGTCTGGTCTGGCCTGCCTGGTCTGCCCTGTCTGGTCTGCCTTGCCTGGTCGGCCCTGCCCCGGCCGGCCGGCCGGGGCTCGGCTGCAGCCCGCGGCTAGAGCCCGACAGCGGCGTCGCGGACCTTGATCATGGTGCGAAGGTTGCGGGTGGTGGTGGCAGCCTTGTACTTCGCCTTCGAGGAGAGTTTGCTGAAAGGGCTGTCCAGGGTCCCGCCGGCGGGTGCGAGCCAGGCCATGGCTTCCGGGCCCAGCCGGGTGAGCTCGGCCCCCTCAAGGGCGCTGCCTGACTCGAAGAGCTCCGCGAGCACCGCCTCATCAGAGGCGAGCGTCAGGTACGTGTGGGTGGACGCGTCGTCCGCCGGGTAAGGGCACGCCTCGACCAGGGCTGCCACGCGGTCCGCCGTCAGCACCACCACCCAGGCGTCGTAGCCGAAGGTTTCCCTCAGGCATGCCTCAAATTCCTGCTTCACGCCGGCAGGATCCAGCTCGCTGGCCAGCACGACGTTGCCGCTGGCTAGCAGGGTCTTCACATCCGAAAACGGCCGCGACTTCAGGGCGTTCTTGAGATCCGCCATCTTGATATTGATGCCGCCCACGTTGATGCCCCGCAGAAACACCGCATAGCTATTCATGGGCACAGCATACTTAGTCGTTGGTCTTGCGCAGCGCTTCCGTCAGGACACGGCCTGCGTTGCAGACCACTTCGGCGTGCAGCCGCCCCGGCTGGCGGGTCAGGCGCTCAATCGGGCCGGAGATGGACACCGCGGCAATCACGCGGCCGGACGGCCCGCGGACGGGGGCCGAAACGGATGCGACCCCGGGCTCGCGTTCGCCGAGGCTCTGTCCCCAGCCCCGGCGTCGTACTCCGGCCAGGACGGTGGGGGTGAAGCGGGCGGACTGGAGGCCTTCCAGGAGGCGGTCGTGGTCCTCCCACGCCAGCAGCACCTGGGCGGCGGAGCCGGCCTTCATGGACAGCTGGGTGCCGACGGGGATGGTGTCGCGCAGGCCGATGGGGCGTTCGGCGGAGGCCACGCAGACGCGCCAGTCGCCCTGGCGGCGGAAGATCTGGGCGCTTTCGCCGGTGGCGTCGCGCAGCTGCATGAGCACGGGGCCGGCGGAGGCGATGAGGCGGTCCTCGCCGGCGGCGGAGGCCAGTTCCACCAGGCGGCTCCCGAGCACGAAGCGGCCCTGGATATCGCGGCTCACGAGCCTGTGGTGCACCAGCGCGAGAGCCAGCCGGTGCACGGTGGGCCGGGCCAGTCCCGTGGCCGCCACCAGCTGCGCCAGCGTGGTGGGGCCGGCCTCAAGTGCGTCAAGCACATGGGCCGCTTTATCGATGACACCGACTCCACTAGAATTGTCCATGTAATGATATTGACGTCTCATTATCTGAGATGCAAGTCAACGCGCTGGCGTATTACTTGGCTGTGCTGGTTCAGTGGAAGCGATAGTCCGTCGGAACGCACAATACTTACCGCAGTGAAGGGAGCAGGCCGTGGCAAAGACACTGGCCGAGAAAGTCTGGGACGCGCACGTAGTGCGCAAGGGGGACGGCGAAGGAGCCAACGCCCAGCCGGACCTCCTCTTCATCGACCTCCATCTGGTGCACGAGGTGACGTCGCCGCAGGCGTTTGAAGGCCTGCGCCTCGCCGGCCGGAAGTTGCGCCGGCCGGACCTCACCATCGCCACCGAGGACCACAACACTCCCACGCTGGATATCGACAAGCCAATTGCCGATCTCACCAGCCGCACCCAGATCCAGACCCTGCGCAACAACTGCCAGGAGTTCGGCGTCCGCCTGCACTCCCTCGGCGATGCCGAGCAGGGAATTGTGCACGTGGTGGGCCCCCAACTGGGCCTCACGCAACCCGGCATGACCGTAGTCTGCGGCGACTCGCACACCTCAACCCACGGCGCCTTTGGAGCCCTCGCCATGGGCATCGGCACGTCCGAGGTGGAGCACGTCATGGCCACCCAGACGCTGTCCCTAAAGCCGTTCAAGACCATGGCCATCAACGTTGAGGGCACGCTGCGCCCCGGCGTGACCGCCAAGGACATCATCCTGGCCGTCATCGCCAAGATCGGCACCGGCGGCGGGCAGGGCTACGTGCTGGAGTACCGCGGCTCCGCCATCCGTGCGCTGTCCATGGAAGCCCGGATGACCATCTGCAACATGTCCATCGAGGCCGGTGCCCGCGCCGGGCTGGTGGCTCCGGACCAGACCACGTACGACTACATGTACGGCCGCCCGCATGCGCCCGAGGGCGCCGACTGGGATGCCGCCGTCGAATACTGGAACACGCTGAGCACCGACGACGGCGCGTCGTTCGACGTCGAGGTGGACCTCGACGCCAACACCCTGGAACCGTTCGTGACGTGGGGAACCAACCCGGGCCAGGGCGTGTCGCTGTCCGCGAAGGTGCCCTCGCCGGACGACTTCGGCGATGAGAACGCCAAGGCCGCCGCCGAACGCGCCCTGCAGTACATGGGGCTCGAGGCCGGCACCCCGATGAAGGACATCCGGGTGGACACGGTGTTCCTGGGCTCCTGTACGAATTCCCGGATGGAGGACCTCCGCGCCGCCGCCGACATCATCCGGGGCCGGACCAAAGACCCGGCCGTGCGCATGCTGGTGGTGCCCGGTTCCGCCAGAGTCCGGCTCGAGGCTGAAGCCGAGGGCCTGGACAAGGTATTCAAGGACTTCGGGGCCGAGTGGCGCTTTGCCGGCTGCTCCATGTGCCTGGGCATGAACCCGGACCAACTGGAGGTGGGGGAGCGCTGCGCCTCCACATCCAACCGCAACTTTGAGGGGCGCCAGGGCAAGGGCGGCCGCACCCACCTCGTCTCGCCGGTAGTCGCTGCGGCGACGGCGATCCGCGGCACGCTGAGCTCGCCGTCGGATCTGGACCCCGCACCGGAGTCCGCGGCGGTCCGCGTCGACGCCGCCTAGCCTGCGCCGCGTAGACCCCGTCCAGATCTGAAGCCTCGATTCACTACAGCCTCGATCCATACAGTCCCGAAGGATCCGCCATGGAAAAGTTCACCACCCACACCGGAATCGGTGTCCCGCTGCGCCAGAGCAACGTCGACACGGACCAGATCATCCCCGCCGTGTACCTCAAGCGCATCACGCGCACCGGCTTTGAGGACGCGCTCTTCGCCGCGTGGCGCAAAGACCCGTCCTTCATCCTGAACCAGGCGCCGTTCAGCGCCGGGTCCGTTCTGGTGGCCGGCCCCGACTTCGGCACGGGCTCGTCCCGCGAGCACGCCGTCTGGGCGCTGAAGGACTTCGGCTTCAAGACGGTTCTGTCCTCCCGCTTTGCCGACATCTTCCGGGGCAACTCAGGCAAGCAGGGCCTGCTCGCCGCCGAAGTCGCCCAGGATGACATCGAGCTCATCTGGAAAGAACTCGAAAACGCCCCCGGCACCGAGGTGACGGTGGACCTCGTGTCCAAGACCGTGCAGTGCGGCAACATTGTGGCGCCGTTCGAGATTGACGACTACACACGGTGGCGCCTCCTCGAAGGCCTGGACGATATTGGCCTGACCCTCAAGCACGAATCCGATATCACCGCATACGAGGCCACCCGGCCCTCCTTCAAGCCCAAGACGCTGCCCGCCCGGTTGTCCTAAAGCTCCAGACCGGGGATACCAGGCCTGAGGCTCCAGGGCTAGGCTCCAGGGCCGAGGCTGCAGAGCCGAGGCTCCTGGGCCGCCCGCGGGGGCCTGGCGATCCGCCTGGCAATGACGTGCCGCCGTCGAGTTGAAAGACTCGGCGGCGGCGCTCGTCTTTGGCGGGACTGGCGTTCGTAGCCCTCGCGGCCTGCCACTTCAACATCATGCTGTACGCGACCTATGCCACCGCAACGGAGAGCCGTTTGCCCGCTTTAGGGCCTTCGCCCGGCCGGAGTAAGCGCCGGTATCGGGATTCGAGGAGATCCGTTCCGCGCGGCAGCGGGTCCAGCAGGCTGGCCCCGGAAAGCGAATTCCCCGCAGTCGGATTGGCAGAACGAGCGCCGGCTGCAAAGGGCGTCCCCGGCAGGGGTGGTGCGGTGGAGTGGTAGGTGTGGCCGGTGGGGGTGGTGAGTTCGATGGTGTGGCGGCTGTCCCTAGATGCTGCGGATACTGGGCGGGCGCTCCAGCCGGGGGTTTCCTTGGTGTGGTTGCAGGCTTGGCAGAGTCCGGCGCCGTTGTCCGTGGTGGTCGGGCCGCCGGTGTGGTGGGGGATGATGTGGTCCAGGTGGCGGATCGGCGCGTCACAGTACGGGGTGCGGCAGGTGTCGTCGCGGGCTTGGATATACCGGCGGTGCCCGGGCGGGAAGAGCCGGGCGCGGGAGTCCATGCCGATGAGCTCGCCGGTGCGCGGGTGGGTGTAGAGCCGGCGGAGCCAGAGCCGGAACGCGGTGTCATCGGCACCGCCCGCCGCGTCACCGGGCATCGGGGGACTGCCGGATCCCGGGGGACCGCCGGCTATGCCTCCGGGTTCAGGGGGCCCGGCTGATTCGCCGGGTTCCTGTGGACCACGTTGTCCGGGCGAACCGTCGCCGAAAGTGCTGTCTGTAGCTTTCGTGCCGGTGATGATGCTGCGGGCCCAGCCGGCGGGGACGGTGCCGTAGCCGGGGAGCCGGGCCGGTTCGGCGTCTGCCTGGAAGAGGGTGCGGTCGGTGATGACGAGCTGGATCTCGACCCCGCTGATCCCGCCGGGGGTGCCGGTGGCGCGTTCGACCAGCGTGTCGGCCATCAGCTGCCCTCGGCCCCGCGGGTCCCCGCTGTTCCGGAGGGTCTCGGCGTGCCGGGTCAGGGCGGTGTACACGGCGACACCGGCGGCCACGGGCAGCAGGGCGGTSAGGTGGCACATGGTGTCCGGGGCCGGGCGGAGGCTGACGTGCCGCTCGGTGGCGGCGTGCGCGGCACGGTCGGTCACGGTGCGCGGGTCRCGCCGGTACGCTGCGGTCCGTGCCGCGGCGACCAGGCGCCGGTCGCCCACCCCGGACAGGGTTCCGGTATCGGCGGCGAGTTCCGCGTCGACGGCGGCCCGGTCGGCGGTGGCCAGGCAGGCGGTTTCGCGGACCAGCAGGGTGGCGCGCCATTCGTTGAGCTGCCCGGTCTGCAGGGCGGCGAGGGTGTGCGGCATCTCGGTCACGAGGGCCTTGGCCAGGCCCAGGAGCCGGCCGCCCTTGGCGGGGGACTCGCGCCGGGCCAGGGCGATCTGCGCGCCGATCCCGGCGCCACGCTGGTCCGCGGGGCCCCCGGCGGCGGCCTGGTCGCGGCGGTGGGACAGATCCAGTGCGACGGCGTGCCGGGCCTGCCGGGCTGCCATGGCGGACTTCAGGTCCTCCAGGTCCCTGATCTCATCGATCAGTGCCGCGGCACTGTCCGGGGCCGGGAGGAAGGCCAGGACCCGCACCAGTTCGGCGACCGTCTCCGCAGTTGCCGGTGCCGGGTCTGCCGGCACCGTCCCGGGCCCCTGATTGCCGTCCATGGATCAAGTCTCCCAAGGGGGTCTGACATTAATAGGGGACAGCGCGGTTTCTCATCAACGTCGCAACACCTGACTGAAAAGGGTGCTGTTTATGGGACGTTCGGCGCGTCGTTTGCGAAAAATGGGGCCCGCGGGCCTGGTGGATAAGCGGCCCGGATATGTTCAGCTCATGAAAGACGGGCTTTCGAACTTAGCGGCATGCAGGATCCTCGGTATCCGCCGGAACACAGGGAGCCGTTGGTTGAACGGCCGCAATGGTGTGGCCGGGTTGCGTCAACAGGGCCTGGATCCGCGGCGGCGGCTTCCTGTCCCGGTCGCTAGTGGGTTCAGCCGTTATCTGTCTGAAGATGAGCGGGTGTTCATCGCGGACCGTTTGTTGGCACGATCAAGCGTTCGGTCCATTGCCCGGGAGCTGGGGCGGTCCCCGTCAACGATCAGCCGGGAGCTGGCCCGCAACCGCCCGGACACGAGGCGCTATCATCCGTTTCGTGCTCAGAAGATGGCCCAAAGCAGACGCCCAAGAACTCGGCTCTCCAAGTTGGCCGGCGAGCCGCCCAACTACGAGCCGCCCAACTACATGAGCGATGCACTCAAGATCGGCGACCTCGTGCCATACCCGCCACCCGAGGGTGATCGAAACACTACGACAGCTGCGAAATCACCCACAACAACACCGTAAGGAGGGTGATCTCATCATGGGAAAAGCGGGCTTCGAACGAGAACGCCAACGGCTTGGTCCGCCAATATTTCCGGAAGGGAGCTGACCTAAGCGCTGTGGAACAAGCTGAAGTCCATTTCGCCGCTGATGAAATCAATGGTCGGGTGCGGGCCGTCCTCGGGTGGGACAGCGCAACCGTCCGGTTTGCTTCCCTCCAATCGCTGGCTGCGCTTTCAGGCCACGGTGGTTTCCGCTGCCACCGAAGACACGGGTCCGCTGCCCACAACCGGGGACAATCCTCATGGGTTATCCACCGCTACGGCTATTAGGGAACTACCCCAATGGTCCCCCATTCCAGCCGTGGATATCCCGAATTGACTCCCAGCTGTGGACAGCTGGAGCGTTGGCCTCGGAGTCAGATCCTAGAGCTGTCCGGCCCGCATGGCTGCGATGACCCCGCCATCCATGAGGAGGTCCGAGCCGGTGATGAAGGCGCCTTCGGGACCGAGGAGGAACGCCGCAGTGGTAGCCACTTCGGCTGGGGTGCCCATGCGCCCGGCGGCTGAGGTCCGAATCATGGTGCGGTAGCCTTCGGCGAACGGCCCGGACATCTCGTCCTGGGCGAGCGGGGTCGAGATGATGCCGGGGCTCAGGGAGTTGATGCGTGCCCCGCGTTCACCCCAGGTGGTGGCTGCCGCCTGGACGCGCAGGGCGTTGCCGCGCTTGGCGAGGGTGTAGGCGGCGCCGGAGTCACCTACTTTCTCGGCGGCGAGGAAGGGCAGGTTCAGAAGTTCTGCCGTCGGACTGTAGGCCAGTGCGTGTTCGACCTCCCGGGGGTAGCCGTCGCCCATGTGGCCGGCCATGCTGGAGATGACGATGCCCGAGCCGCCTGCGGCGATGACCCGCCCGAATTCTTCGAGGACGTAGGCGGTGCCAAGAAGGTCAACGTTCAGCACGCGTTCGGTGGTTGCTTGGACCGGGGAAACCCCGGCGGCGAGTACGACGCGGGTGACGTCTCCCAGCGATGCGGCGGCGTCGGCCAGGGCGGTAACGGCGTCGTGGTTGGAGATGTCGATCGGGTGGGTGGTGACCTCGTAGCCTTCGCCGCGGAGCTGATCGGCGACGGTGTTCATGGTTTCGTCGCTGTAGTCAGCGAGCAGGACCTTTCGGCCGATGCCGGCGGCGCGGCCGATAGCTACTCCGATGCTGCCTGAGCCGATGATGACTGCTACTTCTGCTGCCATGGTGGTTCCTCTTTACTTTCGTTTAGTTTTTGGGGCTGTTGTTGTTAGAAGGTTCGTGCCCGGGAGTGGCTGGCTTTCCACACACCGTCGGCGCGGATGTAAGTCGTGGTGGACTCCAGCGGCCAGGTCCCCCGGGAGCCGTAGATGGTGGCGTCGATCAGGGTCCTTGTGACGGCGACGGCTGAGTCGTTGTCGATGGTGACGGTGGCGGAGAGCTCTTGGACGTCGTGGTAGCGCATCTGCCCGGACCGGATTTGGGCCAGCCATTCGGCTTTGGTCTGTTCATACCCGGTGATGTGCACGGCCACGAAGTCGGGGCTGAGCAACTCATTGAGCTCCTTGGTGCGTTGTTCCACCAGCAAACGGTTCCGTTTCCGCTCTGCGGTACGAATGTCGGCTTCGCCGGCATTCGGGCTTGGCGCCGCATCTGAAAATGGCATGGTGATCCTTTCCGGACTCCTCAGTAGTAGGTCGGCAGCCGGGTCGCGTAGTGCTCTTCGAGAGCCGTCACTTCGTCGTCTGTGAGGTCGATGTCGAGTGCGCCGGCGGCGTCGGTGAGGTGGTGTTCCTTGGTCGCGCCGACGAGCGGTGCGCTGACAACGGGGTTTTTCAGCACCCAGGCCAGTGAGACCTGGGCCATGGAGACGCCGCGTGTCTCTGCGATTTTCTGGACGGCGTCAACGATGTCCTTGTCGCTGTCGAGGTAGAGGGGGCGGCCGTTGAAGTCGGTATCCGGGTTGGTGGCGGACCGGTTGGTTCCTTGCTCACCCCAGGGCCGTGCGACGCGGCCGGCTGCCAGGGGGCTCCAGGGGATGCTGCCGACGCCCTGGTGGGAGAGGAGCCCGAACATCTCGCGTTCCTCTTCGCGCATGATGAGGCTGTACTGGTCCTGCATGGACACGAAGCGCGTCCACCCATGCAGCTCGGCGGCGTGCTGCATCGCGGCAAACTGCCACGCCCACATGGAGGAGGCGCCGAGGTAGCGGACTTTGCCGGCCTTCACGAGGTCGTGCAGGGCTTCCATGGTTTCCTCGATCGGTGTTTCGGGATCGAAACGGTGGATCTGGTAGAGGTCGATGTAGTCGGTGCCGAGTCGGGCCAGCGATGCGTCGACCTGCTCCATGATGGCTTTGCGGGACAGGCCCTGGCCGCCGGGGCCGTCGTGCATTTTGGAGAACAGTTTGGTGGCGAGCACGATGTCCTCGCGGCGGCTGTATTCGGTGATGGCGTGGCCGACGATCTCCTCGCTGCTGCCGTGCCCGTAGATGTTCGCGGTGTCCCAGAACGTGATCCCAAGATCCAGGGCCTGCCTGAACAGGGGTTCCGCCGCCTTCTGGTCGAGGGCCCAGGGCATCCGGGAGGTGTCGCCGAAGCTCATGCAACCCAGCGCAATGCGGCTCACTTTCAGGCCCGACGTGCCCAATCGTGTGTATTCCATCGAAGTGACTCCCTTAGTTTCCGTGTTAGCTGAAGTATTTAGTGTGTGAGTGCGGGTGCGGCCGGTGTGGCTGTGGTGTCCGGGGCTGAGCCTGTCCGGCCGCCGGAGCGGATGAGAACGAAGGAAGTTACCGCGGCAAGAACCATGGCTCCGGCCGCCCACGAGAACGCGGACACATACCCGTGAACGGCGGCCTGATCGGTTGCGCTCTCTCCGGCCTGGTTCGAGGCCGCCCAGGCCGTGGTCGCGGCGGCTGCGATGGTGCTCATGAGGGCCGTGCCGACGGCCCCGCCGATCTGCTGGGAGGTGTTCACCATGGCCGAGGCGACCCCGGTGTCCTGGGGCTCGACACCTGCCGTGGCGAGCACCATGGAGCACATGAACGCGGTTCCCAGGCCCAGGCCCATGACCACGCTGGCGGGGAACACCACGGGCCAGTAGGCGTTGTCGACGGTGAGCCTGGTCAGCCAGAACATGCCGGCAGCGCCTACCAGGTAGCCGGCACCCATGAGCCAGCGGGCCGGGAGCCTGCCGGTGAGCCGGGTCCCGAGCTGGGTGGAGCCCAAAATCAGACAGGCCACGAGGGGAAGGAACGCGACGCCGGTCAGAAGCGGCGAAAAGCCGAGGACGACCTGCATGTAGTAGGTCAGGAAGAGGAACTGGGTGAAGTTCGCGGCCATGGCCAGTGCCGCGCTGAGGTAAGCACCTCCCCGGTTCCGGTGCAGGATCACGCGCATTGGCAGCAACGGGGCCGCGGCGCGGGTCTCAACGAAGACGAACTCGGCCAGCAGCACGACGGCGGCAACGAATGACGCGACGGTGAGGCCGGCGCCCCACCCGTCGGTCTCGGCCCGGTTGAGTCCGAAGACCAGAGCTGCCAGACCGGCAGAGGCGAGCAGGGTGCCCGCGACATCGAGCCGTTCGCGGGGACGCTCGTCGCGGACTTCGCGGATGTATGCGAGGGCGCCGAGGACGGCGACCGCGCCGAAGACGGTGTTGACGAGCAGGGTCCAGCGCCAGGTCGCGAACTCGGTGAGCACGCCCCCGAGCAGCAAGCCGATCGCGCCACCTGCTCCTGCAATGGCGCTGAACACACCGAATGCGGTGGCCCGCTCCCTGCCGCTGGGGAAGGTCACTGAGAGCAGCGACATCGCGGCCGGCGCGAGGAGGGCGGCGAACATGCCCTGCAGGACGCGGGCGGCCAGAAACATCCCGATATTTGGGGCGATGCCGCCGAGGACGGAGGCCAGGCTGAAGCCCACGAGTCCCACGATGAAGGCGCGCCGGCGGCCCCACTGGTCCGAGACCCGACCTCCGAGAAGGAGCAGGGCCCCGAAAGCGAGGCTGTAGGCGGTGATCACCCATTGGCGGTCGGCGTCGCTGAACGCAAGATCGGCCTGGGCCTGTGGGAGGGCGATGTTCATGATGGAGGCGTCGAAGATCACCATCAGCTGGGCGATCGAGATGAACACCAGGGCTATCCAGCGGCGTCTCCACGTGGGGTCCGCTGCCTTCACGGCAGATAAGTCAGTCATTCAGGGTTCTCCAAAGAAGTCTTGGTGGCGGGGAGGGATTAGAAAGCGCTTTTGCGTCCCTCCGTTATCCAGTCAACCGCCACGCCCGAACCCGAGGTAGTGGCTGGTGTTCCATGTAATAGCAGTACCTCCCACGAGCCATTTGTTCGCGCGTACCGTGGAAAGGTGAGCAACAACAGTGAAGTGAGCGAATTCCTAAAGTCGCGCCGTGCCCGGATCACCCCTGAAATGGCAGGGCTGCCCGTGTACGGGGGCCTGCGCCGGGTGGCCGGTCTCCGCCGCGAGGAACTCGCAGCAGTGTCCGGGATGAGCATTGATTACTACAACCGGCTCGAGCGCGGAAACCTCACCGGCGTCTCCGACAGCATCCTCGAAGCCCTGGCGCGGGCCCTCAAACTCGACGACGCCGAACGCACCTACCTCTTCGACCTCGCCCGCGCAGCAAACCTCAAGCGGCCCCGGCAGCGCCGCCGCGTGCCGCAGAAGCTCAGCCCGGGCGTCCAACACCTACTTGACGGCATGACCGGCATCCCGGCCTTTGTTCAAAACGGGCGACTCGATGTCCTCGGCATGAACGACCTCGCCCGTGCGCTCTACCACCCCAACGGCGACGAGCTGGCGCCGCCCCAGAATTTCGCACGTTTCGTCTTCCTTGACACAGGTTCCCGGGATCAGTTGCCCGAGTGGGAATCAATGGCTCAGGACGTCGTGGCCATCCTCCGGCAGGAAGCCGCCCGCGATCCCCACAACCGAGACCTCTCAGACCTCATCGGAGAGCTCTCCACCAAGAGCGAGGACTTCCGGACCATGTGGGCCGCCCAGAACGTCCGGCTCCACCACACCGGGGTGAAACCCTTCCACCACCCCGTCGTCGGGGACTTCGAACTGACCTTCCAGGCCATGCAACTCCCGGGCGATGAAGGCCTGACCCTGATCGCCTACAGCGCCAAACCGGGCACTCCGGGCCACGACGCGCTCAACCTTCTCGCCACCTGGGCTGCCACAGTCCGCAGCGAAACACGGCTCAAGACGAACGACACACCGGCCCACCGTCACGCCTAACGAGCACTCCCGGCAGCAATGCCGTTCCGGTTTCCTCCCGACGCCCTGCTGATCATCAGTCTGGTTGCTAACGTCGAAATCTGATCTGTTGCGACGATCGATAGAAACCGCCCAGCCAGAGGAGGCCGGGATGCCGTGAGGACACCAGGATGGTCTGGTCCGCGTGACAGACGTTTAGCGGAAACCTTCGGCTACCGGCCGCGAGGGTGACCATGACGGAACTTGTCATACCCGAGGCGGCGATGGCGACGGCGTCGTGACAAGCGAAAGCATTGCGAAGACCGCCAGACAAAGTTTCATGACGGCATTTCTAGATTTCAAGTTGGTGATCACCGATGGCCTAAAGGCTGCAGCCCGTTGCCCGCAGTGAATGGATCCGCGAGCGGCGGATCTCGTGAATGTAGCGGGCGCAACCCTCAACGGCGGCCCGGAACGCAGCGCCCATGCTCCCACCACGCCGGGACCATGACAGCATGCAGTCACGACGGCGGCAGGCAAGCGTTCTGGCTGCGTACGACGGCGCCCGACGACGCAATGACCATGACCCGCCGTCGCGCGGCACGTTCTACACACGTACGCTACCCACGACGTCCGCGTCGCCGTATCCGTGCAGGCGGAGCCACTGTGAGGCCAATGGAACCGCTCTGTATTTCAGATCGGTAACGGATGCTCCTATGCTTAGCTGGAGCGTTTGTAAGGATTTGGGGGCGAGTAGTCGTGAGGAAACCGGTATATGAGTAGTGTTCTGACAATCCGCGGAGGCGTCCCGCTAACTGGCCGCGTCACCGTTCGCGGGGCCAAGAATCTTGTCCCCAAGGCCATGGTTGCTGCCCTTTTGGGCAACGAGCCATCGGTGTTGCGCAACGTGCCTGAAATTAAGGACGTTGAGGTTGTCACGAGCCTGCTTCAGCTCCACGGCGTCAGGGTGGACAAGGATCCCGTGACCGGCGATCTGACGCTTGACCCGAAGGGCGCCAAGACCGCGTCCAGCACGGCTATCGACGCCCACGCCGGCGATTCGCGCATCCCGATCCTGCTGTGCGGGCCACTGATCCACGCGATCGGCGAGGCCTTCATCCCGGACCTGGGTGGCTGCAAGATCGGCGACCGTCCGATCGACTACCACCTGAACGTCCTGCGCCAGTTCGGCGCCGTCGTGGAAAAGCGCCCCGGCGGCATCCACATCTCCGCGCCCAACGGGCTCAAGGGCGCCAAGATTGCGCTGCCCTACCCGTCCGTGGGCGCCACCGAGCAGGTCCTGCTGAGCGCCACGCGCGCCGAAGGCATCACCGAGCTCTCCGGGGCGGCCACCGAGCCGGAAATCGTGGACCTCATCGCGGTGCTGCAGAAGATGGGCGCCATCATCAGCGTCCAGACGGACCGCACCATCCGCATCGAAGGGGTCCGGGACCTTGGCGGCTACAACCACCGCGCCCTCTCGGACCGCAATGAGTCCGCGTCCTGGGCTTCCGCCGCTTTGGTCACCCGCGGCGACATCTTTGTCGAAGGCGCCACCCAGCGCGACATGATGACTTTCCTGAACACGTACCGCAAGGTCGGCGGCGGCATGGACATCGGCGACGACGGCATCCGCTTCTACCACCGCGGCGGCAAGCTCAACCCGCTGGTCCTCGAAACGGACGTGCACCCCGGCTTCATGACGGACTGGCAGCAGCCGCTCATCGTCGCACTGACCCAGGCCGAGGGCGTCTCGATCGTCCACGAGACCGTATATGAAAACCGGTTCGGCTTCACGGATGCACTGATCCGCATGGGCGCCAATATCCAGGTCCACCGCGAGTGCCTCGGCAGCGTGCCGTGCCGCTTCGGCCAGCGCAACTTCCTGCATTCCGCCGTCATCTCCGGGCCGGCGCAGCTCAAGGGCACCGACATCGACGTCCCGGACCTGCGTGGCGGTTTCAGCCACCTCATTGCGGCCCTGGCCGCCACCGGCACCTCCCGCGTCACGGGAATCGACATCATCAACCGCGGCTACGAGCGCTTCACCGAGAAGCTCGCGGGCCTCGGCGCCGATTTCGATATCACCTCGGCCAAGTAGCGGGGGACCTGTGAAGGAATCGGCCAAGAGCCACGTCACGTTTGTGACAGTCGCCGGCATCATCCGGCCCGTGATGAACCTCCTCATGGGAAAGAAGTGGGAAGGCCTCGACAAGCTCCCCGCCGGGGGCTTTATCGCCGCGCCCAACCACTGCACGGAGATCGACCCGCTGGTGGTGGGGCACATGCTCTACAACCAGAAACGGATGCCGCATTTCCTCGCCAAGGCCGGCCTCTTCAAGGTGCCGGTGCTGGGCGCTGTCCTGCGGTCCACCAAGCAGATCCCGGTGGAGCGCTCGACGACGGGGGCGAATCGTTCGCTGCAGCTCGCCAAGGAGATCGTGAACGAGGGCGGGGCAATCATCATCTACCCCGAGGGAACCCTGACCCGGGACCCGGCACTCTGGCCGATGAAGGGGCACACCGGTGCCGCGCGCATGGCGCTGGAGAGCGGCATTCCCGTGGTGCCCATTGCCCACTGGGGTGCCCAGGAGGTCTTCCCACGGTATGCGAAGCGTTTCTACATCTTCCCCCGCAAGACCTCCCGCCTGGTGGTCGGGGATCCCGTGGACCTGAGCGCCTTTGCAGGCCGCCCGCTGGACAAGGCGACGCTCGGCGCAGCCACCAATGTCATCATGGACGCCATCACCGGCCTCCTGGCAGGACTGCGCGGAGAGCAGCCGCCCCCGCAGCGGTGGGACCCGGCGGCGCACAACCAGTCCACCCACGGCCGTATTGACCCGGACGTCACAGCATGACGGCGGATTTTACGACGTCGACCAGCCGCGGATCCGGATCCGCCACCACCGTGGCCGTTCTCGGGGCAGGTTCCTGGGGCACCACCTTCGCCAAGGTTGTTGCCGACGCCGCCACGGCCTCCGGGGTTGAACGAGACATCCGCCTCTGGGGCCGGCGCCCCGAAGTCGTGGACCAGATCAATACCCTGCACCGCAATGAGCAGTACCTGGACGGCATCACACTGCCGTCCAGCATCACAGCGTCGAAGGACGTTTCCGAGGTCCTGGCGGGCGCGGAGCTGGTCATTGTGGCCGTGCCGGCACAAACCCTGCGGCCGCAACTGCGGGCCTGGAAGGAACATCTGGCGCCTGGCGCCGTCGTGGTGTCCCTTATGAAGGGCCTCGAGCTTCACACCGATGCCCGCATGAGCGAGGTCATCTGCGCGGAGCTGGACCTGCCCGCCAACCGGGTCGCCGTCGTTTCCGGCCCCAACCTGGCCATGGAGATCGCGCGGGAGGAGCCAACAGCATCGGTGGTGGCCTGCACGGACCCGGTCACGGCAGGCTGGATCGCCCGCAGCTGCACCGCCCCCTACTTCCGCCCGTACACCACGGACGATGTGATCGGTGTCGAAATCGGCGGAATCGTCAAGAACGTGATCGCCCTGGCCGTGGGAATCTGCGAAGGCAAGAAGATGGGGGACAACACCAAGGCCTCCGTCATCACCCGCGGCTTGGCCGAGACCTCCCGGCTGACACTCGCCCTGGGCGGCGAAGCCCGGACCATGTCGGGGCTCGCCGGACTGGGTGATCTCGTGGCGACGTGCTCCTCCCCGCTGTCCCGAAACCACACGGCCGGCAGATTGCTCGGCAAAGGGCTGACCCTCGAGCAGGTCACCGCCGAAATGAAGCAAACGGCCGAAGGCATCAAGTCCAGCCAGGCGGTGCACGAACTTGCCGGAAAGCTCGGCGTCGATATGCCCATCACGGCTGCCGTCGTCGCAGTGCTGGCCGGAAAATTGTCCGTAGATGAACTGGGTCCGCTGCTGCTGTCCCGGGACCTGAAACCTGAAGGCGATTACTGAGAGTGTCTGAGAACAACATGAGCACTGAAGTCCGTACGGGCCACCCCAAGCCCCGCGTGGCGGTGCTGTTCGGCGGCCGCTCCAGCGAGCACGCCGTGAGCTGCGTGACAGCCGCCGGCGTCCTGGGCGCCATCGACAAGGACAAGTACGACGTCATCCCGATCGGGATCGCCAAGACCGGCCAGTGGGTTTTGGCCTCCGGCGAGACCAACGAGTGGTCGCTGTCCGCCTCGTCGCTGCCCGAGGTGGCGCCCTCGGCGCAGACCGTGGCCCTGGCCGAAATCGGCGGCGAGCACCAACTGATCGTCGCGTCCCCGAACACCGTCCCGGAGGAGCTCGGCGCCGTCGACGTCGTCTTCCCGCTGCTGCACGGGCCCTTCGGCGAAGACGGAACCATCCAGGGCCTCCTGGAACTGTCCGACACCCGCTACGTGGGCGCCGGCGTGCTCGCGTCCGCGGTCGGCATGGACAAGCACTTCATGAAGGTGGTCTTTGAATCGGCCGGGCTCCATGTGGGACCGTACATCGCCGTGACCGACCGGCAATGGCGCAACGATCCCGAGACCGTCCGCAAGCGCGTGGACCAGCTCGGCTTCCCGGTCTTCGTGAAGCCGGCCCGCGCAGGGTCTTCCATGGGCATCTCGAAGGTGGACTCCCTCGACGGCCTGGACGCCGCAATAGAGATCGCCCGCGAGCACGACCCCAAGCTGGTCATCGAGGCCGGCATCACGGGCCGCGAGATCGAATGCGCCGTGCTGGAGGGCCGGGGGACCGATGCTCCCCGGACGTCGATGCCGGGCGAGATCTCCGTCGCGGGCGGCGGCCATGAGTTCTATGACTTCAACGCCAAATATGTGGACGACGCCGCGGCCCTCAGCTGCCCGGCCGACCTCCCGGAGGAAGCGATCACCCGCGTCCGGGAACTCGCCGCCGTCGCCTTCGACGCCGTCGGCGGTGAGGGACTGAGCCGGGTTGACTTCTTCTACACCCCTGATGGCGAACTGATCATCAACGAGATCAACACGATGCCCGGGTTTACGCCCAAGAGCATGTACCCGCAGATGTGGAAGGCCTCAGGCCTGGACTACGCCGACCTGATTGACGAGCTGATCCACCTGGCGCTGCACCGCAAGACCGGCCTGCGCTAGGACCGGGCGGGCGCGGACGCGCCTTGCCCGGGCCTACTTGCTAGTGGGCAGGTTCTGCAGGTCCTCTTGGCCCACGCACTTCCGGGTTGCCGGGATCTTCAGCGCGGCGGCGGAGAGGTCCGCCAGTACGGTGGCCGAACTGATCTTGTCCGGATCCATCAAGATCTCCGTGGCCGGTTCGCGGCCGAACGTGGTCAGTGTCCACACGGGGTTGCCTTCTTTGATGACCCAGTCGACGTCGTTGACGCTGACGCAGCGGTCCGTCGTGGGACCGGGAACGTTGACGCCGCAGCGCAGGATCACCAGGGACGGATCGCCCCAGGCCGCCGTGGCCTGGGCATTGGTCTTCCGCAGCTTGGCATCGCCGATTGCGTCCGGCAGGGCCAGCATCATCGGTGCGCAGGCCGCGTTCGCGGCATCCTTGGCGGGCGTGACGTCGACCACCGGGGAACACGACGTCAGGGCCAGGCCGGCCGCGGCGGCCACCAGAGTCAGGGAAAGGCGCGCGGAAACACGGCGGCTAAATCGGAGCATTCATCCAGCGTAACCCTGTCCGCGTGGCGCTATGCCCACACTTTCGGGAGTGCGGGTAGCATCACATTGAACAGCCTGACTCTTACCTTCGAGTAGACTGGGACCTCGTGCATCAGTGGGGCTCTGCCGACAATGACGTTAGTGTTGGCCGCATAACGCACACCTGATTCAATCTCGCACTGTGGGGGAGGGACTGTCGATGACGTCGTGCAGCCGAAAAAAGTCTATACGGGCGGGGCTGGGAGCTTTGCTCCTCGCCGCCTCTGTCGTGGGCACGGCGACAGCCGCCAACGCCGCGGAATCCGCTCCGCGCCCCCTCATCCGATTCCTGACCACTGCTCCGGATCCTTCGCCGGGCGATGGTTCCGGTGGTCCTCTGCAGCCAGCGGATCCCGCTCCCGAGCCGGCACCACCCGCTCCTGAGCCGGCACCCGCTCCGGAACCTGTTCCTGATCCGATCCCTCCGGTTCTAGCACCGGCTCCTGCCCCCGCACCGGCTCCTGCCCCCGCACCGGCTCCTGCGCCGGCCCCGGCGCCAGTGCCCGCTCCTGCGCCAGTGCCCGCTCCTGCGGTGGTAATTCCAGCTCCTGTTCCGGTGGCCCCGCCCGTCGTGGCACCCGTCCCGGCCCCCGTCGTCAAGGAAACCCCCTCGGAAACCCCGACCCCAACACCTACGCCCACACCGGCGCAGTCTACGGCTCCCGCTGTCATCGCGACGCCCACTCAGCCGCCCGTCATGGTGAAGTCCGAAGTCCAGGCCGCCGTAGCCGTTGCTACCGGCAGCCCCCTGGCCGTCCAAGCCATCACCGTGCTGGTCCTGCTGGGCCTCGGCTTTGTCTACTTCAGGTTCATCGGTTCCAAAAAAGTCACCGGCGTTCCGCGCACCAGTAAGTCCTGACACTCATGCAGGATGAAGCCCCGGTGGAGTCGATTGCGCAAAGGTCCGTGAGCGACAGCCTACGGATCACGCTGATTACGCACTCCTACTGGCCTGAACAGAGCCCCCCGCAGCGGCGCTGGACCGCCATGATCAAGGAGTTCACCCACTCAGGCTGGGACGTCGACGTCGTGACCCCGGTGGCGCACTATCCCTTCGGCCGGCGGGCGCTCCCGCGCTGGATGGCTGGAAGGCCATTCCGGATGCGCAACGGCCAGTTCACCGAAAAGATTCTCCACGTCCCCTATCTGCGCCACGGCAACTCCCGTGCCGCGCGACTGCTGGACCAGTGTTTTTCGGCCGCTTTGTCGATCCCCGCCGGAATGCTGGTCCGCAGGCCCGACGTCGTGATTGTCACGGCCCCCGGCCTGCCCTCGCTTGCTGCCGGCTATGCCGTGGCCAAATTGCGACACGTCCCCCTGATCGTGGAAATGCGGGATGCCTGGCCGGACCTGGCCCGCGACGCCCGCCTGGTCCAAGGCAGTGTCAAAAGCGTTGTGGAACATGTGGTGGACTTCGTCCAGCACCGGGCGGACCTCGTGGTCACAGTGACGGACGGATTCGCGGCCACGCTGCGGGCGCGCGGAGTCCGCAACGTGGCGACCGTCAGCAATGGAGTGCACCTGGACGCCATTCCGGTGGTGGGGCCGCCTGAACCGGAACGGGACACATTCGAGGCCCTGTACCTGGGGAACCACGGCGAGAGTCAAAAGCTCGACGTCGCCATCCGCGCAAGCGCCCTCGTGGGGGATTCCATGCACCTGCACATGGTGGGCCACGGGACGCAGAGGCCTGCGCTGGAGAAGCTGGCACGTGAGTTGAAGGCTCCTGTCACCTTCCACCCGCCCCTGACCGGGGACGCCATGCTGGAACGCTACACGTCGGCTGACACCTGCATCGTCTCCTTGCGGGACGACTGGAAATCCTTCGAGACCACCGTGCCGTCCAAGACCTATGAAGTTTTGGCGATCGGCCGGCACATCACCGCTGTGGTGAAGGGAGAAGCGGCGCGGATCGTCTCGGACGCCGAGGCCGGCGACATCGTGGCAAGCGATCCGGAAGAGCTGGCCGCGTTGTGGCGCGAACTGGCAGCCGACCGCGGTCGTCTGGTCCGCAACGGCGACAGCCGCCAGTGGGTCAAAGCTAACGCCGAGTATGAGCAGCTCGCCGGCCGCTACATGGAACTCATCACCGAACTGCTCGCGGAAGCCCGCCCTAGCCGATGATGCAACTCCTCAACAACGTCCGGCTGGCCCAGGGCGTTGTCCGACAGCACCTGACTGACGATCCCGTCATTCTATTCCTGCAGATTTCGCGCAGGCTGCCCTCGGCCGTGCTTCCGTTCGCCAAGCGCCTGTGCAAGCTTGCGCCGAAGAACTCCACCTCCGCGGCCGTGTTGTTCGCGGCACTCGCCGCCGGTGACGGCGCCGACGTCGAACGGCGGCTCCTCATCGCTGCCGACGGAACAGTCGAGGGCGAGCGGGCGCGGCGCTTGGCCGACGTCGCCCTTGCAGCGAACCTCCCTGCGGTGTCGGATGCCTTGCTGGCCAAGGCAGGCACGGCACAGCGCGTGAATCAGGCCCGGGCACGGCGCCTGTGGTACGACGGGCACGTCAGCGAAGCCATTGCGGCTCTGGACGGCTCGGGAGCCGCGGGACGGCGGCAACAGGCCCGCCTGGCAGCCGAGGCGGCGACCCTGGCCGACGCATCGCCGTCGCTGGAGCGCCGGCCCTTCGCACCGGTTCCCGGCCGGATCCTACATTTGCTGACGAACTCACTTCCCCATACCGCCAGCGGCTACGCCCAGCGCTCCCACTCCACACTGCTGGCGCAGCAGGCTGCCGGATGGGACGTGCTGGCGGTCACCAGGATGGGCTACCCCGTGCAGGTGGGCAAGCTCCTCGCCAAGAACACGGACACCGTGGACGGGATCCGGTACCAGCGGCTCCTGCCGGCCAAGATGGCCCAAACCCTTGACGCCCGGCTGCAGCAACAGGCGGAGGAACTGCTCGCCGTGGCACTGGAATTCAAGCCGAGCGTGCTCCACACCACCACGCACTACGTCAACGGACTCGTGGTACGGGCCGTGGCGGAGGCCCTCGGGATTCCCTGGGTATACGAGGTCCGCGGCCAACTGGCAGACACCTGGGCCTCCACCCGCGGGGTCGAGGCGCGCAACAGTGAGAAATACCGGCTGTTCCAGAACCGGGAAGCGGAAGTCATGCAGGACGCCGACCTCGTCCTAACCCTCGGGATGGCCATGAAGGCCAACATCGTCGCTGCCGGAATCGCCGCCAGCAAAGTCGTCATTGCCCCCAACGCCGTTGGCGGAAACTTCCTCGCCGAGCCCCTGGACAAGGCCAGCGCCCGGCGCGAGCTCGGCCTCCCAGAAGACGCACAATTTATCGGCACCGTGAGCAGCTTGGTACCCTATGAAGGGATCGAGGACCTCCTCGCCGCCTTTGTGGGGCTTGCCGGGGACCTTCCTCAGCTCCGTCTCCTGGTAGTAGGTGACGGTTCCTCGATGCCAGCGCTGCAGATTCAGGCGCAGCGAAGCGGGTATGCAGACCGCATTCTCTTCACAGGCCGCGTGCCCCGGAGTCAGACGGCCTTGTACCATCAAGCACTGGATGTATTCGTTGTGCCGCGCAAGGACTTGGAGGTGACGCGTTCCGTGACACCACTCAAGCCCGTGGAGGCCATGGCGTGCGCCCGGCCCGTAGTGGCCAGCGACTTGCCGGCATTGGCGGAAATCGTCGAGGACCGGGTGACCGGCCTCCTGGCAGAGGCGGGGAACCCCGCCTCGCTAGCCGACGCGATCCGCGAACTGCTCACGGATCCACAGCTCGCGGCGGAGTTCGGCGCTGCAGGCAGGGAACGTGTGTTGCAGGACAGAACGTGGGCCGCCAACGCGGTTGCCCTGGCAAGAGAGTTGGAAATGCTGGGAGTAACTATCAGATGAGCATCCAGGAAAAAACGGAAGCGGAGCAGACAAAGGTGCCCACGGTCTCTGTGCCCGTGAACCTTGTCCGGTTGACCAAGGTGGGGCAGCGGCCTGACTTCCTGGACTATCTGGTCCAACTGTGGGATCGTCGGAGTTTCATCTTCTTCGACGCCCGCTCACGGGTTCAGAGCGGGAACGACAAGACCCATCTGGGTACCGCGTGGCTCGTGCTGACTCCGGTACTAAACGGCCTTAGTTTCTACCTGATCTTTGGCGTGCTCCTTGGCACCGGCAAGGGAATTGATAACTTCATCGGCTACGTTCTCATTGGCACATTTACGTTCCAGATGAGCACCCGTTCCATCCTGGGCGGAGCCAAGTCGCTCACCAGTAACACGTCAATGATCCGGGCCTTCCAGTTTCCCCGCGCGTCACTGCCCATCGCCGTCAACGTGCGGGAGCTCCTCTCCAACATTCCCGTGACTATCGTCATGTTGCTCTTCGTGATTTTCACGGCACCGGCCGAGGAAATCACGTGGCGGTGGCTGCTGATCGTTCCGGCTATCCTGCTGCAATTCCTGTTCAATCTGGGCATCGGCATGCTGCTTGCACCGGTGCTGCTCAAGATCCCGGACCTGAGCCACCTGCTCAATTTCGTAGTTCGTTTCTTGATGTACGTCTCGGCGGTCTTTTTTGCCGAGAGCCGGTTCGGCAAGTACCCCGTCATGCGCACCATCATGGATTTCAACCCGATTTTCCAGGTCATTAAAATCATTCGTGATTCGGTCCTTTACGACACAACGCCAGCCTGGCGGGCGTGGGAGGTCTTGGCTCTGTGGGCGTTGGGATCTGTCGCCGCCGGACTCTTTGTCTTCTGGCGCGGAGAGGAAAGCTATGGACGTGTCTGATGTAGCCGGCGGCCCCATCGTGGAGCCAACAGTGGTGGTGGACGACATTTCGGTCGTCTACCGGACCAAGAACCAGACGCCTGGCCGCACCAATGCCCGGACCTCTATTGTGAAGAGCCTCAGGAGCCGGCGCCTCGGTGACACGGCAGTCAAGACCAAGGCGTTGAACAAGATCTCCTTCGTCGCCAACCAGGGTGACTCCATCGGCATTATTGGCCGCAACGGCTCTGGCAAGAGCACCCTGATGAAGGTCCTCGCCGGGCTCATCATCCCGGACACCGGCACCGTCTATGCCTCGAGCAACCCCATCCTGCTGGGCGTCAACGCAGCGCTGATCAGCTCCATTTCGGGCGCCCAGAATATTCGGCTCGGCTGCCTGGCCATGGGCATGAGCCACGCACAAATCGATGCCAAGTTCGATGACATTGTGGAGATGTCCGGGCTGGAGCACGAGGTCTACCACCCAATGAACTCCTATTCCTCGGGCATGGGCGCGCGCCTCCGCTTTGCCATCGCCGCGGCCGTGGACCCCGAGATCCTGCTCATCGATGAAGCCCTCAACACCGGCGATGCCCAGTTCAAAGACCGCTCCAAGGCACGGATGGAGCACGTGACCAACCAGGCCGGAACCGTGTTCGTGGTCAGTCACAGCCTCGGGACCATTACGGGCATGTGCAACCGCGCCATCTGGATCGACAAGGGCGATTTCATCATGGACGGAACCCCCGACGACGTAGCCAAGGAATACCGGAACTTCATTTGGCGCATGAACGAGGGCAACGCCGACTACGGCCGCCAGATCCGGGCCGAGCTGATGGCAAGCCTGCCCGAAATGCGGACCACGCTGCTCCCCAATGGCTGGAAGCGGTCCAGGTAGGCGATGAGTTTTCGAAACAAGACGGCGTACTGGCGCCGCGCGCTGTGGCACGCCCGCCAGGGCGGCATGGGGCAGGTCAGGAGCTACCTGCACCGCAGCACGGCCGAGCGTGACGAGGCCAGCCTTGCAGGCGTCCGCGGTGCGGAAGGCGCCTGGCGGGGCTTGGGACGCGGCCGGCACCTGATCTTCCGGGAAGCGGCTGTTGACGTTGCGCAGCCGCGGAATCCGCACCTGCGCGTCGGTATCATCATGGATGACTTTTCCGCCGCGGCGTTCGCCGCCGAGTGGACCGTCGTGGCGCTACGGCCGGACAGCTGGGCCCAGCAGCTGCGCGACGAGGCGCTGGACTTCGTCGTCGTCGAATCCGCGTGGGCGGGCAACGCCGGGCTCTGGCGGGGCAAAATCACGGGCCCGGCGGGGCCTTCGGCGGCCTTCACCGAGCTCGTTGACGGATGTCGGGCAGCCGGACTCCCGGCAGTCTTCTGGAACAAGGAAGACCCGCCGCACTACGAGGATTTCCTGCCCGCCGCGAAACTGTTCGACTATGTCTTCACGACCGATGCCAACATGCTTCCCCGCTACCGGGCCGACCTGGGCCATGACCGGATTTCCGTGCTGCCTTTCGCCGCGCAGCCCCGCATCCACAATCCGGTCAGGCCCCGGCACGGCTGGCACGCCCGCGAGATCGCCTTCGCCGGAATGTATTTCGCGCACAAGTATGAGGACCGCCGGCGCCAGATGGAGTTCCTGCTCGGAGCAGCCGTGGACGCGACGGCGGGCAAGCGCCCCGGATTCGAAATCTTTTCGCGCCAGCTCGGCCGGCAGCCGCAGTATCAGTTCCCCGGAATCCTTAAGAAGCACGTTGTGGGGTCGCTGTCCTACAAGCAGATGCTGACCGCCTACAAGGCGTACAAAGTCTTCCTCAACGTAAATTCGGTCACGGACTCGCCGTCGATGTGCGCCCGGCGGATTTTCGAGATCACCGCGGCCGGCTCCTGTGTTGTCTCCACACCCAGTGCGGCCATCACGGAGTTCTTCCCGGGCAATGAAATTCCCACGGCAGAGAACCGGGACGACGCCGCGCACCTGCTGAAGGCGCTGACGGCCAACCCGGACTATGCACAGCGCCTCGTCCACAAGGCCCAGCGCAGAATCTGGACGAAGCACACCTTCAGCCACCGGGCAGAGTCCATCGCGGCAGCGGCGCGGCCGGCGCTGGCCGCCGCGGCACCGCGGTTCCAGATTTCGGTTCTCGTTTCAACTTTCCGGCCGCAGCAGCTGGAGCATGTCATTGCCGGCGTGGCCGCCCAGCAGGACGTGGATGTCCAGTTGGTCTACCTGGCGCACGGGTTTGAGATCGACCAAGCCGCGTTCCGCCGGAAATGCCTGGAAGCGGGGATTCTCGACGTCGTGGTACTAGAGGAGCCGCAGCAGACGCTGCTCGGTGAGTGCCTTAATTCCCTCGTGGCGCACGCCGACGGCCGGTTCGCCACCAAATGGGACGACGACGACATCTACAGCCCCCTGTATCTGGGCGACCAGGTCCACGCCATGATGTATTCCGAGGCCGAGGTAGTGGGAAAGCGGGCGCACTACATGCATCTTGCCGGAGCCGGTGCTACGATCCTGCGCAACCCGCAGCTGGAACACCGGTACGTCGAAGCAGTCTCCGGACCTACCATTTTCGCCGCCACCGACACCTTCCGGCGCTTTCCGTTTGAACCGCTGCAACGTGGAGAGGACTCGCGCTTCCTTAGCGACGTCATCGAGTCGGGCGCCCGGATCTATTCGGCGGACCGCTTTAATTACTGCCAAATGCGGGGCGCCGATGTGTCTTCGCACACCTGGCCGATCACCAATGAAGAGCTTCTGGCTTCTTCAAAGATTCAGTTCTTCGGTTCGCCCGAAGACCACATTTTAGTTTAGGGGAGACATGGACGAGACGATTTATGATGTTGCCGTCATCGGACTTGGCTATATCGGCCTGCCCACCGCGGCCAGCTTTGCCGCCAAAGGCAAACTCGTGGCGGGCGTCGATGTGAAACAGGCGACCGTTGACGCCGTCAACCGGGGAGAGGTTCCCTTTGTGGAACCCGATATGGGCGTGGTTGTCTCAGGCGCAGTCAGCCTGGGCAACCTCGTCGCCATGTCCACCGTGCCTGCGGCCGACGCGTTCATCATTGCTGTGCCCACCCCGCTTGCGGAGGGCAACGGCGCCGACCTCTCCTACCTTCGTAGCGCCGTAGAGGCCCTCGCGCCCAAGCTCCGCGGCGGCGAACTCGTGGTTTTGGAATCGACATCGCCTCCCGGCACCACGGAACGCCTCGGTGCCTACCTGTTGGAACTGCGCCCGGACCTGTCACTCGATGCGGCTCCCGGACGGAACCAGGTGCACATCGTGCACTCCCCGGAGCGCGTTTTGCCGGGCCGGATCATGGTCGAAATGGTCACGAACGACCGTGTGATCGGAGGGCTGACCGAGGAAGGTGCCCAGCTGGCCAAGCGGCTGTACGAGGTCATCTGCCAGGGCGAGATCCTGCTGACCGATGCCACCACCGCTGAGATGACCAAGCTGGTGGAAAACACGTTCCGTGACGTCAACATCGCCTTCGCCAACGAGCTATCGCTGATTTGCGACAATCTGGGCATCGACGTCTGGAAGCTGATCGAGCTCGCGAACCACCACCCCCGCGTCAACGTTCTTCGCCCCGGCCCCGGCGTCGGAGGCCACTGCATCGCCGTGGATCCCTGGTTCATTGTGGACGCCGTCCCGGAGCACTCCGGCCTGATCCGGACGGCCCGCGAAGTCAACGACGCCAAGCCGCACCACGTAGTCCGGCGGGCTGTGGAGGCACTTGCAGACCAGCCTGGGGCCACCGTGGCGGTCCTCGGCCTGGCCTTCAAGGCCAACATCGACGACGTCCGCGAGTCGCCGTCGGTGACGATCGTCCAGGAACTGGTCCGGCAGTTGCCGGAGAGCACGGTTCTGGTGGTCGACCCGAACGTCGAGGAGCTCCCCACGGCGCTGGCAGCTTCCGGCCTCTCACGGCTCCACAGCATGGAGGAAGCTGTAGCCTCCGCAGACCTCGTGATGCTTCTGGTGGACCATGATGAATTCCTGGCCCTCGACCTGCTGTCCCTGGAGGGAAAACAGGTCATCGACACCAAGGGCATTTGGCACCAGCACGAGCTCGCGGACTCCGGCCGGCCGCACACGCCTGTAGGGGCAAGAGTAGGTGGATAGGGGAAGCCACGCCGTGTCAGCGTCCATTGAAGAAGAGCTGCGCAATGCCGGCTTTGCCCTCAAGGCCCTGCACACGCCTCGGCGGCAGACCCCTCTCGTCCGGATCCTGATCCGGGCCGCAAAGGCTACGGATTTGGAGATTGCCGGGACCGTCGCCTCGCTTTTCGGCTCCGCTTGCCAGGACTTCGCCGTCGACATTCTTGTGGAGAACGGCAGCCGGCCCAAGCTGGAGGAGTGGCTGGCCACCGACCACCGCTTTTCGTTTCTCCGGACGGACAAACAGCAGATTGCCGGAGCTGCCTACACGCTTGTGCTCAGCGCGGGAACGGCCCTGGGCCTGCACTCGCTGGAGGCGATGATCGACAGCCTGCGGCAGACGCAGGCACTGGTCCTCAGGGCCCTGGTGGACGGACAACCCGGCGCGATCGAACTGTGGCAGACAGCCACTCTTCGGGAGCTGCGGGAAGCCGGCGACCCCGAAAAGTCCGCGCGCAGCGCCGGCGGTGAACGATGGGTCTCCGGCAGCGCCCTGGGCCTGCACGATTTCCGGCGGCCCAAGCCCAAACTGCACCTGCGCAAGGGCGCGGCGGCAACCCTCGACCTGAATATCGTGGTCCGGGACCTGGCGGACGGCGCCACGCGCCTGGACTATGAGCAGAAGATTCGGCTGCTCGAGGCCCGGCTGAAGAAGTCCGAAGTCGAGCGCCGCCGCCTGGAGCAGGGGCTCGCCCCCAACCGCGGCATCTCCCGCGCCCGGGCAATTGCCCGCAAGGGCCCGGCCTACATCCTTGGCCGGCTCAAGGCCCGCACAGGCCGGGCGGGGAGCTAGCAGGATGCAGATCAAGAGCGTCGGGGTCGGTTCCGCCAACCTTCCCATGGCTCAGCTGGCCTTGGACCTTGGGCTGGACTACGCCCGCACGGACTGGGAGCACCGGAATCCCCGCAGCGGGTCCGACTGGGAGCACGGCGTTCCCGCCGAGCAGTTGTGGTGGGACAGCTACGTTGTGCAGGTGGAGTCGCTGGCCGAGGCCCGGACGCTGCTTCCCCTGTTTCGCAGCGAAGGACGGGCGCAACGCTTCGTACTAGTCGTCCGGGGACTCTTCCCGGCCGCCGATTTGCCGGCCTGGACCCCGCGCAGTCTCCAATTCAAAGCTGGCACTTCCGCAATGACCGTTCCGGGGCTTGGCCTTGCGGTGGTGGTTGAAGGCGGCAAATGGGTGAATGTGCATGCTGCAGCTCTCGCCGCCCTTGGCTGCTGCTCGCCCGCCGGGCCGCAGCCGGCGCTGGGCGGACTGAGGGTCGGCTTCACCGAACCCGCCGCCAGCGCTTGGCTCGCCGGAGACGCGCTGGGCAGCTTCATGACCGAACAGCTCCTGCGCCCCGAGCCGGATGACATCTATTCCGTGGACGTGCTGATTGGGCGCAGCGAGCTCACGCAGCAGCTTAGCGAGCAAATCGCCGATCACCCCGGACGCGTGATCCCGCCGGTCTGGACTCCGCCGGGGACCGCACTGCCCCCGGTTGATACCGCCGTCGTCTCACCCATGGGGTTCCTGCCGTACCCGGACAAGCCGGCGCGCGTGCTAGAGCCCGGGGAGCTCGGCAGCGGAGGAGACCTCAGCGAAGCCGACCTCGCAGCCCTGCGGCCGCACGGCTACCTTGAAGTTGATGGCGGCCTCTTCAGCGGCCTGGACTGGCAGTTGGCGCGGCGCCTGAGCCAACTGGCAACCGCGGGCGTGCCGTTGCTGGCCCGGGCGTTGCCTGCCCAGGTGCGGTCCTTGCTCGGTGAGCAGCTGGTGAACCGCATCCAGGCGTTCGACGCCGGTGACGCGCCGGTGGTGCGGGAATCGAAGTCGATCGAGCTTCGACGGACAGCCCTGGACCTTTACAGCCCGAAGGCCGTCTGGAACACCCTGTTGGGCCAGCTCGGCAAGCCGCTGCTTCCCGTGCCTTCCGTGAGTGTGGTTCTGGCAACCCGCCGGCCCGAGAAGCTGGCGTCGGCCCTGGAACAGCTGGCCCGCCAGAGCTGGGAAGCCTTGGAAGTAGTGGTGGTGCTGCACGGCTTCGATGCCGACCTGCCGGAGGCCCGGCGCGCCGTTGAGGCGTTTCCCGGCGAGCTGCAGGTGCGCACCGTTCCGGCCGACATGAATTTTGGCGACGTGCTGAACGCCGGTGTGCGCGCCGCCAGCGGCGATCTCGTCTGCAAGATGGACGACGACGACTGGTACGGCCCGCACCACTTGCGGGACCTAGTTCATGCAAAGGACTTCAGCGGGGCCACCCTGGTGGGGGCGCAGGTTGAATTCGTATACCTGGAAAGCCTGGACATCACCACGCGCAGGCCTCCGCTCGGTGAGCAGTACTCCGACCACGTTGCCGGCGGCACCATGATGCTCGGCCGTGACGAGCTGCGTCAGCTGGGAGGATGGCGGCCTGTTCATCGCGCCGTTGACCGCTGCCTCCTGCAGGCTGTCCAGGCCGCCGGGGGACTCATCTACCGCTCCCACGGCCAGAATTACATGATGCAACGCCACTCCGGGGCGGATTCGCATGGCGGCCACACCTGGAATCCGGACGACAGCATCTTCCTGCAGAGCGTGGCCGAGCAGTGGGACGGGTTCCAGCCGCCGCCACAGATCGGCGCCGTTCCGAGCAACCCGGGCGGAACGAGGCTCGAGGACATGCGCAGCCACTTCGCCCGGATGCCGGCTCCAATCCCGTCGCAATCCGCCCGTACTACTCATTTGCATATCTAGAAGGCTCAGGGAATGAAATTTCAACAAGCTCTCCGCAGAATTGCGCGCCTGTCCCCGAAGAAAAAGGCGGCCGCCGCCGCCTTCGCCGTCCTCTTCGCCTCGCTAGTGGTGGCTGCCTACGCACGCGACCCGTGGTTCCTGGGCCTGATGGTGCTGGTCTTCGCGGCCGCGCTTGCCGTCGGCGCGCTGTATGTTGACCGCCTGCTGAAGGCGTCCAGGCGGGCCACCAAACGGGCCGAGAGTGTCCATCCCCGTCATCTGGAAGCGCAGAAGAGGCCGGGCGCGCTAGCGTGGTGGGGCAGGAAGTCCAATATCCCCAATGCCAGACTGGTCCAGCGGCTCACAAAGCTCCGGTCTGTGGACGGCCGCGATGCCTTGGTCAGCTCGGTGACATCGGGCAGGTGGAGCTGGAAGGACATGGCCGCCGGCTTGGAGATGTATAGGATCGGCGGAAAGTCCCGCGATCGCGTACTGCAGGTCTTAAACTCCGCGCACCGGTCAGCACTGCTTCAACTGGCCGATCTGTGCTATCGGCAGAACATCCTCAAAGATGACATTCTCAATGCATCGACACTATATACATTTGTCTATCAGCGGCTCGGCGCTGAACCGTTCCAGAGCAAGCGACGCGGTGAGTTCTTTCTTGACTCACTGGCCCGAACAGGGCAAGGCGCCGAGGTCATACGACTCCAAGGTCTCTATGACGCGGCAGAGATGAACGCCAACGATTTGCATCTGTATCGGGCTAATGCCGCCAATCCTTTCAAGGATGAATCCGCAGACCCCGATGGCTGGCTCCGTGAGTTCAATGCGATGTACGAGAACGCCGGGCTCGCTCAGTTGACGCTGACAGAGGGATCCGAACCTGCTTTCCTGCGGCTCAAGTCCGAACCCGCGAAACCAGTTACCGAGGGACCACTCGTCACCGTGATCATGCCGGTGTACCGACCGGACGAGTTCACCGACCTGGCCATCAGTTCAGCCATCGACCAGAGCTATCAAAACATTGAAATCATCATCGTCGATGACGGCTCCGGCGGCGACGCCGCCGACCGCCTCAATAAGTGGGCCGCGAAAGACAGCCGCATCAAGGTTGTCCTGAATGAGCAGAATTCGGGAGCTTACACGTCCCGCAACATTGGCTACTCGATGGCCAACGGGGAGTTCCTGACAATTTTCGACGGTGACGACTGGCAGCACCCACAGAAGATCGAACTGCTCGTCCGGACCGCCGAGAAACAGTCCGATCGGCGGCTCATCTCCGCGCCGTGGACCCGCGCGGACGAGGACCTCTTCTTCCATTACCGTGGTTGGCGCGGCGCCTTTATCACCCCAGCGCACGTCTCCACGATGTTCCATGTCGGGACCATCAGGGAGCGGTTGGGTCATTGGGACTCTGTCCGCAAGGCGGCGGATACGGAGTTCATCCTCCGGTACCAGGCCCTGGTACAAAGCGAGGAACCGTTGGAAGTGTCCGAGGCGCCCCTGACACTGTCTCTGGTCAACAGTTCAAATCTCTCGATTGACGACTTCCGCCTGGGCTACCGGTCGCCGGACAGGGTGGCTTACCGGGACTCCTACGAGCACTGGCATAAGAAGATCGAAGCTGGCGAACACTCCGGTCACCTGGACTTCCCGCAGACGCAGCGCGCGTTTCCCGCGCCACTCCGGTTCCTGCCGGATTCACAGCAAAGCCTGGAACTTGATATCCTGTTCGTCGGCGACTTTGGCGATGAATCGGGACCATCAGAGCTCATGTTCGGCCACCTGAGTGCGGCCAACGAGCAGGGGCTCCGGATTGGTCTCATGCATTTTCCGAGCCTGCTCCATGCAGACGCTATCGACAAGTCGTTTTCGGCGGAGCTGCTGGAGGCATTTTCTGACGGGCGGCTGCACCGCGTCGAGATCACCGACAACGTGACTTGCGCGGTGGTAAACGTCTACGATCCGACGGCATTCCAATACAGCCGCGAGCTCCGCAGCGGCCACGAGGCCGGCCAGGTGGAAATCTGGGCGAGCGAACCGCCGTATATCCACGAGTCTGATGAACATAAGTACGACGTCGGAGCTGTCGAGCGCAATGCGATGGCTGTGTTCGGTACTCCGGTTCACTGGACCGCCTCGGACCCGACGACTGAACGAGTCCTTTCGCAAACCCGGCACGGCTGGCCGACAAGCAGTGACGAGAACGCGGACCCCTCGCCGGCAAGGACTGCTGACAACCAACCTGACGAGTTTTCCCACGAACTAACAAGCTCAACCGTGGGCCCCTCGAGTTAGGAGAGAACCCGTGACCTTGCCGTCCACGACGCCCGACAACGCCAGGGATGAGCGGAACGCAGTCGAGATCCGCCGGTATGCATCTGCCAGCGATATCGACCATGAGGCGACTGAGCCCTATGAGTTCGTCGTCCCGGCCTCTTCCGGCGGGCCACTCGATATCGTCGCCTTGTACGCTCCCAAGGTATCCAGGACACTGCTCGTCAGCTTCCATGGCTCCTTGCAGCGATCTAAATTCCAATTGCCCCGTTTCGAATGGCGGAGGTCGCTTGCGCCATTCGACGCGGCCCAGCTCTTTATCGCCGATTCGACGCTGCACCTCAACAGGGCTATGGCGCTGGCCTGGTACATCGGGAATTCAGAGCAGGACTTCAGCTCGGACGTGGCTGACCTCATCAAGGACATCGCTACGGTCGCAGGGTACGACAGGATTCTGTTGACGGGCTCTAGCGGCGGTGGATTTGCCGCGCTTGCGGTTTCCCGCCAGATAGACGGGTCAGCGGCGGTCTGTTTCTCTCCCCAAACCCGCGTCGGGGACTACCGCAACTCCGTGGTCAGAGCGTTTTATCGCACCGCCTTCCCGGACATGGGGGGGTACGCCGCTGTCGAACGGGCCCACCGTTCACGATTCGACCTGCGCCATCTTTATGCAACGACGCCTGATATTAACTTTGTTCGGTTCGTTCAGAACACGCGGGATCCGGACCATTACAACAAGCACTACACGCCCTTCGCCGAGGCGCGTGGAGTTGTGCCATCATTGGGCGGGTTCGATGAATCCGGGCGGATCGAATTTGTTCCGCAGGAACAGCAGGAAGGCCATAAACCTCCCTCCCGGGGGCGGTTCCGAGCCAATCTACTTGAAGCCCACGCAGGGTTTTTCGGCGCAGAGCTCGTAGTCGCGGAAGACGAGGATGAAGAACCCCGTTCGCCGGTCTCCGGTAATAGGCGTCGTCGCGGCCTTCTTAGATTTTTGACCAGAAACAAGCACTGACGCACAAAATGGACAACGGCCTGCGGTCGCAAAATCTCGCCGACAGTGAATTGAGTCTCTCGGACGCATAGGCAGTCGGCCAGGTGAGAGCGGTCTGCGGTAGGCTAGCCAAGGAGAAGCTGGTTGGGGGCTATCGCTTCGGGGGCCTTTGCTACTGGTAGATGTCCGTAGTGCATTCGGTTGCGACGCCAACTCGGCTAGGCCGACGGCAGTAGGAATCGCCGCCTGTTGAGCGATCTGGTGGATGGTCCGAGTCGGAAAGAGACCCAAGGGTCACGTGCTCTGCGCGTCGTCAGGGGACAGCTTGCCGTCGAAGCGGCTGTATGAAAAGAAATGTTGAATACCCGCAATTGACCTACGTCTGTTGCGTGGTGAACTAGTTGGGACGTTGTCCGTGAGTCTGTTACGTAAATTGGGATATCGAGCGCGTGTCTTGGCCGCTGTTGTTGCCTTGGGCGGATTGATATCGGCAGGTTTGGCAGCCGTTGGGAACACCACAGTTCCGATGGCGTATATTGCCCTGTGCGTTATGGGATGCGTCCTCTTCGGTCTACTGGATCGAAGTGCCGAGCGTGAGAACCAAAAGGCGCATCGCCGGAATCTTGAGATATTGAACGGGGTCGCGGCCAATGTCGGGCGGATCAAGCTCGCCGAGGAGGCAGCCGCTCGCAATCTCGACGGGCTAAGGTCCGCACAGGATCGGATTCGACGCAAGCTCGAATTGGTGCGAACCGATCAGAAGTCAAGCGGTCTGTTGGTTGCTGGTACGCGCGACGCTCTGGCCGCACAGGGCAGGGAGCGGACCGCTGAAAGCAATCGGTTGCTCGGCCGGATCGATTTTGTCGGTCGCCGAATCAACGAGCAAACTCTCAAACAAGTTGCACTTCGTGACTCGGTGGCGAGCCTTGATGCATCCACCGACCGGCAAGTCACGTCCCTCGCTCAGCTACTAAGTGACATTGACGCTTTGGCGGAGCTTTCCAGGGCCTCATTCGACGCCGTCAATGAGAATATTTCAGTCACAGCCAGCGAGTCAGCTCATCGGGATAACGCGGCGTCGGTGGCCGTCAACGACATTCGGACCGGTGAACATTCGCGGTCATTGCGTAAGAAACTTGTTACGGACATGGCGTCCTTGCTCTCGTTGTACAGCTCCCATTCCGGTGACATCCATTCTGGGATTCCGGAGGGATGGTCGGCGCCGCCACGAGTCCTCGTAGAACTGACTCAACACATCCATGCGTCGGAAACACCGCCGTCGATTGTCGAATTCGGCAGCGGCACCTCAACTTACTGGATCGCCCGGGCACTGCAGCGGCGGGGTGGAGGAAAGCTCGTTTCATTTGAGCACCTTCCTGAATACTTCAATCGAACAAGGAATCTGCTTGTCGCCGCTGGCTTGGAGGACCATGTAGACCTACGCCTTGCTCCGCTGGTAGAGCAAGATTTCATGGGAAGGTCAATGCGCTGGTACCAGGGGTGGGAAGACCTCTCTTCCATCGACGTTGTATTTGTCGACGGACCGCCGCAGTCAACAGGTGAAGCTGCCCGCATGCCCGCAGCCGTGGCCCTCGCTGGAGCACTTAACCTCGGCGCAATCGTCTGCTTGGACGATGCTGATCGCGACGACGAGCGAGCGAGCATCGAAGCCTGGAAGAGCCTTGACTATTCGAATGGCTCCCTTGTGGAGGTGGGCCGGGTCGACCGGGCAGCCTTCTTTGAAGTTCAGCCGAACCAGACGCAAGCTTAGGAATCACTGAATGAATAACAAGTCAACCGCCATTGGTCCCATGACTAAGATCGAGGGCTACGGTGCTGACGCTGAGTACGCACGACGAATACTTAGGACCGGCCCGCAGCTGATGGAAACATTTGCGCTCCAGAACAAGTCTGTCGCGGCGAGGGGACCTCTGGCCAACGCCATAACCAACGGGCGAATGAATTACGACCAGCTCGTTACGGCTGTGCGGGCGACTCTCAGGACCAAGGAAGAAGGCCTTGCCGAGCGTTTCGCCAGCAAGCTGAACCCCAAGCCCCTCATAACTTTGGCCCGCATCGTTTCGGATCAGGCTCTTCTTCCTGAAGATCCGCATGATGCAGTCATGCTGTTCAAATTCGCCCTGTTTCATTATGGCAAGCAAAGGTTTCGCAAGGACGACCGGCTCGTAATGTTGGAGCAGTTGGGAGAACTTGGGTTTCGGACAGACGTAAAGAAATATTCGGCCATATTCGAAATATCCCAGTACAACGCTCATCAAATGGAGCTGTTGCTAGCCAACACTTACCGCCCATTTGATTCGGTGGGGGACAACCAAGCCGTCCTTTCGGCCTGGTTGGCACATACGAACAAGATGTATCTCGCCGACAACATGGAGCCGATTGATATTGTAGCCGGTCTCGGTGCTGCGATGGACCGCATAGCGTGTGCCGCTACGGAGTTCGTGGATGGCGGTCCGAAGGTAAGCGTCATTATCCCCACGTACAACTCCGGGCCCAGAATTTCGACAGCCATTAGCTCTCTGCTTGCGCAGTCTTGGCGGAACCTTGAAATCTTGATTATGGACGATTGTTCACCGGAAGAAAATAACGAGCACCTTTATCCGTGGGCGGATGTTGATCCCCGCATTCGAGTCATCAGGCTCCCCGAGAACCGAGGGACTTACAAAGCTCGCAACGTCGCAATGACCCAGTACGTGACTGGTGACTTAGTTACCGTTCACGACGACGACGATTGGTCGCACCCGCGCAAAATCCAAGTGCAGGTTGAGCATCTGCTGGAAAATCGCACGAGGATCGCCAATGTGTCCCTTCTTTCACGCGCAACCCCAGACTTGAAGTTCACCCGTATTAACAACAACCCTGTCTTCCTGCAACGTAACTTCTCGTCGCTCATGTTTTGGAAGGAAGCTGTAGTTCAGCACCTAGGTTACTGGGATCTGGTTAACCGTAGTTCTGACGCAGAGATGCATGATCGAATCACGTCTTTTTTCAATCAGCCCATCGAGACGGCAGGTTCGTCAGCGATGTCATTCCTCCGTGTGCGGGAGGATTCGCTCACGTCGGGCGAGATTTACAAGGGATACATCGACCAGCGCAGGCTCTGGTACCAGCGCGCCTCACGAGCCTGGCACACAGGCGAACTTTCCGCGGACGGGTCAGGATCCATCTATATCAGTGCCGACAACTCGAGTTCACGCGCTTTCAGGGCGCCGGTTGGAATGGTTGGCAGCAAGCAAGACCGGCAACGGCTTCAGTTGGATGTCATTTACGCGACCGACTTTCGCTTCCCGGGCGGCAATTCATCGATTTCGGCGGCTGAGGTCGAACTTCTCTTGTCTCGCGGATATCGTGTGGGATTGATGCAAATTGACTCCCCAGTGAATGCCAACCGCCTGCCGATACGGAAAAAATTCTTTGACCTGGCGCAGCACGACAATTGCTACGTCGTATCTCGGCTCGACCACGTCGATGTAGACCTTGTGATCGTCAGACACCCCAGCGTGTTGCAGTACATAGACCCATCACGATCTGATGTCCAGTGCAAGAACCTGGTTGTCGTGGTGAATCACGCTCCCTTTGGGCGTGACGGTAAGGAGTCCATCTACGATATGCGGGATGCGGTGCGGAATGCACGTTCAGTGTTTGGTGTAACGCCTGTGGTTTCGCCGGAGTCCGGCCTGATTCGGGGCTTGCTTCGCGGTCAGACACCACCGTCTGTTTTGTCACGGTTTAATTGGAACGGAACGGTTGCAACCCCCGATCGAGAACCACGGACCGGAGACCCATTGCGTGCTCCCGTCATCGGTCGGCACGCCCGGGATCATGCGCAAAAATGGCCCAAGGACCGCGCTGTACTGGAAACGGTGTACCCGGTGACAGGGGAGCACGACATTCGGATCTTGGGTGGGGCCGATCATGCCGTTGAAGTGTTGGCGGGAGAATCGCCAGCTTGGAAGGTCTACGAATTCGGTTCGATGGAACCATCGGACTTCCTTGAGGAACTTGATTTCTGGGTCTATTTCCACGACGACAACTTAGTCGAGTCGTTCGGAATGTCGACTGCAGAGGCCATCGCCAAGGGACTCGTCGTGATACTTCCCAAGTATATGCAGGAGACTTTTGGTCGCGGCGCACTTTATGCCGACCCGCATGAGGTCTGGCAACTTGTCGACCGAGTGTGGGGAAACCCGGAGTTATACCGTGCTCAGTCCGAACTAGCGTTGGATCATGCGCGGAAGAACTTCAGTGAGGATGCCTTCTTCACTCGCGTCGGTTTGTTCTTGGAGGATGAAGATTAAGCCAAGCGGGACAAACGGAACCTCCACCGAAGGCAGTTTGTCTCGATGGTGATCGTCCGTAGGCACCTGCGCGCGACACGTGAACATTCTCGATAGCGCTTTGTTCGATAGAATCAACCAAAGTTGAATCCCAAATCATTAGGACAGTTGGTACCACATTGCAATCGGCTCCTGTCATTTACTGGTCCGCTGGTCCACAGCCAGCGCTCGATGGCTTTCAGATCATTCCTGGCGTCTACGCCGTCGGCGCGGCTCGGACGTCGATAGCATCGACGCGATCCGTGATCGGCTCGCACGGCACCGGAGTTCTCAGAGGGCGCCTGATTAGTGATCTGGAATCCGCTTCTGTTGCCCACAGCGAGCTACGAAATATTCCGCTGAAACGCCTTGGTCAAGAGATGCGTGGATCTTTGACAATCTACGTATATGACTCCCCGAATAAGTCAGTGAGTATCCTTCCTGACCCGCTCGGAGGTGGCCTCGTTTTCCGGCACGAAGACAACGACGGGGTGGCGGTTTCGTCAGACTTGGCGGCTCTTGTTTCGTTTCTCAAGTTGATCCAGAAGAACCCCAAGAAGTCGTTGGAGTATGTGGCATCGCTTGTGGCGACAGGCAGTGGCGGGCTTGTAGATAGCAGCTATGAGGACATCAGTGTTCTGCCGCAGTTCACTTACATGGAGTTCACCCAGGACGCAGCAAGGACTCTCGAGTATCCGGCCAAAGAGGGTTTCTTCCACAGCAGAGAATCTTACGAGGACTCAATTGAAATCGCTCGGATGGAGATCCTTGCAAACGTTGAAGCCCTTTCGCAAGCAGTAGCAAAGCGCAAAGTCGCCCATCTTACGGGCGGAATCGATTCCCGAATGGTTCTTTCGGCGATCCTCGCATTGGGTGAGAAGGACGCTTATTCGTATTTCTGCTCGGGAGGGACTAATGAACCCGACCAGGTTGTCGCCCAAAAGGTAGCCCTTGAGTACGGCCTGACCATGACCGAAAACAGTGGAGTCGACTCCGCTTTCATACCCGAGACCCTTGAAGAGCAACTACTTTGGGGGTTTCAGCACACCGCTGGGATAAACTCTGGCGTCACGCACAAGGGCAACGTGAATAGCGGGACCATCATCCTTGGGGGCGGCTACGGGGAGTTATTCCGATCTTTCTATAACCGAGGCGAATCCTCGGAAAAAGACATTGATGATTTGGCCGAACACATGTTCGGCTCGTTGGCCTTTTCCCAGGACCTGGGCAAGAGACTGCTATCGGACCAGTCGGTCGGTATAGCAAAAGTTCGTCTTCAAGCGGCCATTGATGAAGCTGACGTCAACGGCGTGCGGAAGGACGCTCGACTGGATTACGTTTACATGGCGCGCAGGAATCGGTACTTCATCGGTGAGATTGCCCGCGGTCATGCATCGTCAGGTGCGCGGGTTGATCCGCTCTATTCTCTCGCCGGCGCATCGCTTGGACTCCGGGTCGACGCTGCACGCCGGCATGCAAACGTGATCGGGTTCGACCTCATGGAAAGCATGGCGCCGGGCCTGTCGTCATATCCATTCGACTATGACCGGTTCAACGAAGCCTTCCTAGACTTGCGTGGTCAGCCCAAGCGCAGGCACTTTGCCCAGGAGGGAAAGCCGACGTACGACCGGGCAATCAAACTTGTGCCCTCAAATGTCGACAGGGTCGACGGTTTCAAACCTTCGCAGGCGGACAAGGATCGGGCGCTGAAGCTTAACATGCAGACCCGCCTTGCGACGCAGTTTCCGGCTGTTAGAGACGGTCTGCGCGAAATTGTGGCGAGCATCCCGAGTGACCAGTTCGACGGAGCCTTCAGCCGGACGGCGCTTGCGAAATTAATCAGCCGGGAACCGACGCATCGCGCTTACTACCGGACGGCCAGGGACCTTTATGCGGGACTTCTTTGGTATGCGAAGGGATAGTTGGTTGGGGCCGCCCTCCGTGTGAATTTTTGGTCCTGCAGGGGCGATGCTAATCGCATAGGTCGGCGGAGTATCTCGAAACCCATCGGTCTCGGACTTCAACTAGCCGCATGCCGCATGCCGCATGCCGCATGCCGCACGCCCCTCGGCTCGAAGTCTGCCTTAGGATGCATTCGGACGGATGTGCATGGATGACTAATACGCTCACTACGGCAAGAAAGAATGGCCAGATGACGACCAACAAGTTCTTTGGGGTAACACGTTTTAGTATCTTCCTCCCCGGTTCGGGGGCATGGGAGGCAACCCGGGACGATTCATTGCAGGACCCGGATGCCCTGCACAAGTACCTTTACAGCGATGCGCGTATGACGCCGCGCCTGCGAATCTTCAAGGACTATGCGGTGCCCATCTATGCCCGCTACGCGGCGAAGTACGACTTCCAGCATATCGTCCAGTACTCCGAAGAAATGCCGGGGAAATGGAAGAACGAATTGAAGGCACTCGCGGCGCGCTATTCGTTCATCGTGCTTAACTCCGACAAGGAATATGCGCTCTCGCCCCGCTCGCTCATGGAGAAGATACTCCGAGAACGGGCCGCGGATTCGTCCCTCGTGGCATGGTTCAGGATTGACGATGACGACTTGCTCAGCACCGATTTTGTTGACCGTCTAAACGCCCACACCACCCCCGGCAACCAAGGAAAGGGTGTGTCTTTCGGGTTTGGATACCTCGGTCTGTACCAAGCCGAGGGGGGATTCAGTGACTTCCGCGAACTTCACAGGACAATGCTCGCACAGGGTCAGGCGTTCATCGGCGCGTACGATGCCGGGGCTGGCATCCTCTCGTTTCCCAAATCAGGGAACCACCGGACGAGTGATCGATTGGCACCCTTCATCGTTGACTCCCGGCATCCGGTATTCATCTGGACGCACCACGACGGGCAGGACACCCGTCTCAACGACACCGCAGACGGGCAAGCAAAATCACACTTGGCGAAATTCAAACCGGCTAGCAACATGGACGAAGTCAGAAAGCTCTTCCCCACGCTGGCCTGACCCAAGGTATCGAGGCATCACTCACCGAGTGCATCGATTGTGACCATGAATGATTTCCCTTGGCCCGAAACATTGGGCCTCGCGACAACCGGCTCACACTCTCTTGACTGAGCCTGTCAGAAGAACCTCCGCTTGGACCAGGGCATCTCGACCGGTCCGGCGACGGGAATGTCATGGGGGGCGTTGGGACCGGCAAGAACGCACGCGAACTGCCGATCACCCCACACGAGTGGCAGCCGGCCTCGGCCGTTTAGTCAAAGCGGATCCGTCAGTAACTAAGTGACGCCGTAGTCAGGCAGGTTGAAGTGGCTGCGGCAGCATCAGCGCACCGGGAAGTAAAGCTCGGTCAAGGCTCGTAGTCCTGTCATCGATGAATATATTAAGAACATCCATCAAAAACAGAGCTCCGGGCCCACGCGTTTAGAGACACAAGCCCGCGTTCACCACGAACCGCGGAGAGCCGCGAAAGGGGAAATCAAGATCCTGGTTGAAGATGTCGGACGCCGGGACGCAACAAGCTCTGTCGCACCTTGTGCCGGTGTTGGAAGGGAATTGAGGTCCTCGCCTTCACCGGCGTCATCACCGGAAAGGTCGAGGCGAACAACGCCGGGATCAAACACATCCAACGCACCGCCCCCGGCTACCGCAACGGCGGGAACTGCAAGTCTATTGTCTTCATGGCCAGCACCGTACGGACGGCCCCATGACACTCAACGAGAATGCCGCATGCCACGAACAACGAAGAGCTAAGTCAGGCAGGCGCGCTGGCTGTAGTGCCTGCAAACAAGCGTTCCAGTTCTCCGACGATGTGCATGTAGGTCGCATCCGTGAAATGGAAAGGCGCCATCCCCCACTTATGAGTCGACTTTCCCGCGCTTAGAGCGGCGGGCGTGATGATTTGCTCGAGCCCTGACTCTTCTAGGACGTCGTAGTAGCGTTGCGCCGCCTGGTTGAACACGAGGCCAGCCTCGAGCGTATTTCCCAAATCATCGACCTCTGCCCACTCCGTATGCATGACGCGTACTTTCGGAAATAGGCCGGAATTTGTCAAGTCGTCGAGAACGCTACGGCAACTATCTTCCCAAATTTTGAAATGATCGTCATTGCCGAATTCAAGGATTCGGCCGAACTTATGCGCACCCTTGTAGTGGCCGGCATTGACATGGTTCACATTTCGGGTCACATACCCGCTCGATTGGACCTGCACGACGCCTAGTCTCTCGTCGGTTATGTCCCACAGGATCAAATCGCTCTCAGCGCCGTGCATAAGAATCTTCCTCATGGCTCCGCCGCTCACATCGAGTTCATACATCCTGCGCTGGAATGCAGACTTGATGCTCGCGAAATCGAAGTCCTTGGGATTGCATGGATTGCAAGCGCTTATAAGGGATTGTCGGGCTACGTATCCGTTGAGCGTAATAGAAGGTGGCATGAACTCCATTGCGTCGCGGGTGACGCAGCTTCCGTAAATGAAGATGTTCTTGGAAGTGCCCGGCAATGAAGTCATGGAGGAATTCTACCGGTGACTGCCGGCCTCAGACGCACGAGTCCCCTTCGTGCCGTGTTGGCCCATATCGGGTACCAGACGTAAGGAGGATCACTCGATGTGAACCGTTCCCAAACACGCGATAGGATGGCACGGTTTGGTCACATCCACCACGTGGCCGGTTCGTGCACCACAACGGTGCTACAGAGGGGGACTAGTGACACTACGACTAACCGTTATCGGTACGGGATACCTCGGCGCGACCCATGCGGCCTGCATGGCTGAACTGGGATTCGAAGTCCTGGGCGTCGACGTCGATAAAGAGAAGATCGACAGCCTTAGCCGGGGCGAACTGCCCATTCACGAGCCTGGTCTGCCCGAACTCCTGCGCAAGCACACAGAGTCCGGCCGCCTGCGCTTCACCACCTCGTTTGAAGAAGCCGGCGCCTTCGGTGACGTGCACTTCATCGCCGTCGGCACCCCGCAGCGGGCAGGTGAGCACGCTGCCGACATGACGTACGTGGACGCATCGGTTGCTGCGATTGCCCGAGCCGCCACGAAGGACTCTCTGATCGTCGGCAAGTCCACCGTTCCGGTGGGCTCCGCGCGTCGCCTGAAAGGCCTTGTCGCCGAAGAGTCGCGCGACGGCGTGACGGTCAACTTCGCCTGGAATCCCGAGTTCCTGCGCGAGGGCTTCGCCGTGGAGGACACTCTGCGTCCAGACCGCCTGGTCATCGGCGTAGATTCCGCGGCCGCTGAAAAGACTCTGCGTGAGGTCTACGCCGACGCCATCAGTCGCGAGACTCCGTTCATCTCCACGGACTTCGAGACGGCTGAACTGGTGAAGGTTGCAGCCAACGCCTTCCTGGCAACCAAGATCTCCTTCATCAACGCTTTCTCAGAGGTCACTGAGACCGTGGGCGGCAACATCCGGACGCTGGCCGACGCGATCGGTCTCGATGCCCGCATCGGCCGCCGGTTCCTCAATGCTGGCATCGGCTTCGGCGGCGGCTGCCTGCCCAAGGACATCCGGGCACTCCAGGCACGGGTCTCCGAACTCGGCCTGGACAGCACCATGCGGTTCCTGAACGAAGTCGACGAAGTCAACCTCCGCCGCCGTGACCGTGCCGTCCACGTCGCTGAGACGCTGTTGGGCACCGTGGACGGCAAGCGCGTCGCCGTTCTCGGCGTCTCGTTCAAGCCCAACAGCGACGACGTTCGCGACTCGCCGGCCCTGGACGTGGCGGCACGGCTCTTCAACAGCGGAGCGGACGTCAGCGTCTACGACCCCGCTGCCAATGCCAACGCTGCGAAGCGGTACCCGCGACTGAACTACGTGGATTCCCTGGCGACAGCCGTCGCGGACGCCGACTTGGTCATGCTGCTGACCGAATGGTCCGAATTCGTGAGCATCGACCCCACGGAGTTGGCGGCAGCGGTGTCGCACAAGCGCATGTTTGACGGCCGCAATGTCCTGGACCACGAGAAGTGGAATGCTGCCGGCTGGGACATCGTCTCGCTCGGCCACAAGAGCGAACTGCTGGAACTCGCCGCAGCCAACTAGGGGCACGCCGGCGTAGAAGCTATTACAGCAGCAACAGCAAAGGATCCCACCAGATTGAACGCCCTGGTGGGATCCTTTCGGCTTTATCGGGCCTAGACCGGGTCATATGAGGTCCGGTTGCTGCCAGAGGCTGTCAGCGCATCACAGGGACGCGTACAGCCTGCCTGTGCTCGTCAGGGTTCCGTTCGTGTGGAACAGGGCCGAGCATCCCATTTTCGGGTCCAGGGCCGGCCTGGTCTTCCAGGCGAAGCGTTCCACGAACGGCATCGCACGCAAACCCGCCACGGTGGCACGCATGAAGTCCTCAGTCTGGGCCCGGGAGTAGATGCTGGGCCGGGTCGACGTGGCGTCCCAGTCAGCCACTGCATATTCAGTCACCCAGACCGGCTTGCCGTACCTCTCGTGCAGTTCCGTGACCTTGCGGAGGAAGTCGTCCGCCTTGGGCCAGGCATATCGGTGCATGGTCATGAAATCGACCCGCAGCCCCTTCTGCTTGGCCTTCGCCATGAAGTCCGCAAGCCAGGGGCTCGCCGTACCCGCAGGCGCCGGGGATCCAAGCCGCAGCCCGGTCGCCTGTAGTTTGGGCCACAGGCGGATGGCCTCGTCCACGGACATGTTGGCTTGGGCGCGGTTGTCCGGCTCGTTAAAGCCCAGCAAGTGCTTGGTCTTCGTTTGGGCCAGTTGGCGCGTAACCCAGCCGATGGCGTCCTGCTCCAGCAGGGTCCTGGCGCTCTTGACCATGGGGACAAATGCAGGGCTGGTGGTGACGTTGTAGTGCGATCCCCAGGTGTAGTGCCAGTCCAGCTTGAGGCTCCTGATTTGCTGGAGCGCCAGGGCGTCCTTCCCGCCGTGCCCGAATCCCTTGAGGGTGTCAGCGGGCAACGTGATGGACGGGACGGTTGGGATTCCTGCCGGAGCCGTAGCTGCCTGGGCGGGTCCCGCGTTGGCGGCGAGCAGGGCGCCCGGCGCTGCCATTGCGGCCAGGGGCATGGTGAGAAACTTACGGCGTTCCATGAGTTCCGTTCGTGGAAGGTTGGCTGGGGCTCCATGACTGGTGCAGAGATGCGAAGGCCAGGGCGTGCCCGTCCCTGTGGATTCCGCGCACTAATGGCGACGTCGATGAGTGACTGCTCTGGCCTGTGTGGTCTCTGATTCAGTTGTGGCTGGAGTCAACTTAGCAGGGGGAACGCCCAGGAAAGCCCCGGCAATACACAGGAAATGCGCAGTTTTCTGCACGGCCTGCAGCGGCCCACGTCGTTGGGTGGAGGCGGCCCCTAGAGGGACCGGTACAGCTCACCTGTGGGGGAGAGGGAACCGTCAGCGCGGAGCAGGGCGGAGGCACCCATGATGGGATCGTCATGGGCCCTGGTCTTCCAGGCGAAGCGCTCCACGAATGGCATCTCCCGGAGCCCGGCGACGGTCTCGCTCATGAACGCCATGATTTCCTTCTCCGTGAACCGGGTGGGCGACTTTGCAGTGGCCTTCCAGTCGGCCACGGCGAATTCGGTGATCCAAATCGGCTTCCCGTAGCGTTCATGCAGTTTCTGCACGTTTCTGAGGAACGAGTCTGCACGGGGCGGCGCATAGTGATGCATCGTGACGAAGTCCACCCGCAGGTCCTTCGCAGCGGCGGCGTCCATGAACTGCTTGAGCCAATCGCCGAGGGCCTGAACCGGCGCCGGAGACCCGAGCCTGAGACCGGCTTCTTCCAGCTGGGGCCACAGCTTAATGGCCTTGCGGGCAGACATGTCCGCCTGGCCCTTATGGTCGGGTTCATTGAAGCCAAGAAGATGCATGGCGCGGGAGACCTCACGCTCCGACCGGATTTCCGCAATGGCCTTGTTCCGCAGGGTTGATTTCCCCCAGACCATTGGCACGAATTCAGGGACCGGGCTGGAGGCGAGCCGCAGGGCCGGGTAGTCAGCGCCCCACGTGTAGTACCAGCCGACATCGAGGGCATCCAGTTGCTTCGCGCCGAATTCCTTGATTCCAGTCATGCCGACACCCTTAAGGCCAGTCTTCGGCGTTGATGGGGTGACGAGTGGTGTTGGCGGGGATGCCTTGGGGGTTGGGGAGACTTTAGGCGTCGGAGAGACTTTGGGCGTTGGCGGAATGGCCGGGGCCGACGTGACGTGCGGTGCGGGTGCTGGCTCGGGGGTGCAGGCGGCCAGGGCGGCTGCACCGACGGCGAGGGGAACGGTGAGGAACGTCCTGCGGTCCATGTGCACCCCCTGGCGCTGCGGCGGAATCGGGCCCGAATCCAGGGGAGCCAGATCCGTGGTCGGAGAACGCAATTCCGGCAACCCGCATCCTTGCCTGTTGAATACTTATTGTTTCACGAAACGCCCCTCGTGTTCGACGTGTTTTCCGAGGTCAGGCGGGTCTGCAGAGGCTTCTGCGGGCAGTCGTGAGGCGCGCCTAGGCCCCGCTGAACTCCGCGCTCCGGTAGCCGACGCCCAGCAGCTCTTCGATGGCGGCGACCGTGCGGGCTGCAGCCTTGCCGTCGCCGTAGGGGTTCACTGCATTTGCCATGGCGGCAAAGTGCGCGGGATCGCGCAGGAGGCGGGTCACTTCGGCAACAATCCGTTCTTCGTCGGTGCCGATCAGCTTGACGGTGCCGGCTTCAAGGGCCTCGGGCCGCTCGGTGTTCTCCCGCATCACCAGAACCGGCTTGCCGAGGCTGGGGGCCTCCTCCTGCACTCCGCCGGAGTCTGTCAGGACGATGTGCGCCCGGGACAGCATCCGGGTGAATTCGCCGTAGGCCAGTGGTTCCGTGACCAGCACGTTGGCCTTGCCCTCCAGTGCGGGAAGCACTGCCTCGCGTACTACGGGATTCTTGTGGGCGGGCAGCACGATCATGAGGTCCGGTTCGGCGTCGGCAATCCGGGCCAGAGCCCGCCCCACGCTGCGCATGGATTCGCCCTGGTTTTCGCGCCGGTGCGTGGTGACCAGGAGGATCTCACGGCCGCTGGCGGCCAATTCTTCCAGCCGGGGGTCCGTGAAGGGGAGCTGCTTGTCCACCGTGGCGAGCAGGGCATCGATCACAGTGTTCCCGGTCACCACGATGTCCTCGGCGCTGATGCCTTCCCTGAGCAGGTTTGCCTTGCTCGTGGAGGTGGGCGCCAGGTGGAGCCGGGTGATCTGGCTGGTGATCTTGCGGTTGGCTTCCTCGGGGAACGGCGAGAGCAGGTCACCGCTGCGCAGCCCGGCCTCGACGTGCACCACTGGGATGCCGTGGTAAAACGCAGCGATGGCTGCGGCGGTGGAGGTGGTGGTGTCGCCCTGGACAACGACGGCGTGCGGACGAGTCGCGGCGAACAGCTTTTCCAGCCCGTCGATGGTCCGCGTCATGATGGCCGACAGCGACTGCCCATGCTGCAGGATGTTGAGGTCATGATCCGGAACAATGCCGAACAGCTCGTTGACCTGGTCCAGCATTTCGCGGTGCTGTCCCGTGACCGTCACGATGCAGCTGAAGAGCGGAGACTCCTGCAGGGCACTGACGATCGGCGCCATCTTGATGGCTTCCGGCCTGGTTCCGAAGATCGGCATGATGCTGTGCATGGTTTTTCCCCAAGGGTGTGCGAGCGGTTGCTAAGGTTTGAGGCCCGGCTTCAGCCGAGCAGCAGGGCCAGCACGATTGCCGGCAAGGCGATGGCGACAAAGAGAACGGCCACAAGGGCCACCCGCCGTTTGCGCCGGTACTGCTTGTCGCGGGCGAGTTGCTGGGCTTCTTTGTCCTGGACTGCACTGACCGGGTCTTCGGCATCCTGCTTTGCAGGGTCCGAGTGTGCAACGTCGCGGTCTGCGGGAGCCGGCGGTTCCTTGAGGGGAATCGGTTCCGCTCCGGGCACCAGGAGGGCGTCCGCGATCTCCGTGTGCATGCGCCGTCTGCGTAGGTGCCGCGGCGCGGCAACCAGCGGGGGAGGGCTGTCGGGAGAGTGTTCCAGCATGTCCTCCTCGCGTCGGTCAGATGCCCGAACCGGCTGACCAGTTCAACCGGATGAGGTTCAATTGTTACATTTCCGCTCACCGATTGGCGCATTCTGGCCTGAGGGAAACGTCTACTAGGCCTCCGGTTTCGATCACAAACCGCCGGAGCCATTGGCCCAAATCCAGGTCCGGATGAGAGGCAACCATCTGTACGTCCGCCGTCGTGCACTGCCCAATCAGGCGCCCGGCACGGGTGACGTGGTAGCTGGAGGTCACAACCGTGACGGACTTCCAGCCGTTGGCCTCGATCAGCCGGGAGATAGCCCGCGCTTCCCCCCTCGTGTCCAGGTCCGGGGGCCGGAAGCAGATGACGCTTGGGTTCGGAAAGACTGCTGAATTGCAGGCCTCATCCGCCGCACGGTTGCCGAACGTGTCCGTGTGCGAGATCACCAGGACCGGAATGTGAAATTCGGACTGGATCTGCCGGGCCACGGGAAGGCGCTCGGTGGCCGCGCCGCCGAGCATGATGACGGCGTCCGTCCGGTGCACGCTGAGCGGATCCACGTTGACGAAGAGTTGAACGGCGATGATTAGCCACAGCATGAGGCCGCCGACGGCGAAGGCGAGCACCCTGCGGGTGGCGGTATTCACCGCGGCGACGGAAGGAGACACGGCTAAGAGTTTGGCACGTGCCATTCAGGTGGCGAAATGGTGCGCCGGTGCTGCGCAAAAACTTGCAAAGAAGAATGCGTGATGCAGTTGTGATTTTGGAGATCAAAGTTACTGGGGTGATAGATGTGAATTGCCGTTTATGCTGTATGCAACTTACGTCGCTCCCACCAACAGGTCTCCACCTTCGGTCTCACCCTTAAGCGAGCAATTTTGCGAAAACTAAACATAGCGGCAACCTTGATTGCCGCCGTGATGCTGGCAGCAACCTTGCCGCAGGCCGCCGTGGCCGCTGTAGAAGTACCGGCGTCGGCGTCCGCTGTGGCTCCGGGCGCGGCGTCTCTTGGTGCCGTTCCGGCGGTCTCGGATCCGAGCCCCCAGGTGCAGGTGGACGACTTTGTGCGCCCGGAACCGCCAGCAGGCAGGGCCAAGTCCGAATACACCTACGTCAGCGCGCCGCTGGCCGGCACGTTGAAAACCACCTTGGTGACGGTGCAGCTGGCCGACAAGTCTGCAGCCGAGACGGACGCGGCCGTCCCCATGGCGGCGGCGAAGGCATCGCTCAGCGCGGCAAACCGCTACTGGGCCTACGCCACCGCGGGCCGGGTGGACATTGCGCTGAGCTCATCACGTCAGCTGCACAAGTCAGCGGCGAAATCCACCCAGTCGCCGTCGCAGATCGTGGACATCGTCTCCCAGGAGCTGGGCTGGACGCAGAGTTCCTATACGGCACTGGTCATGTTCATCCCCGGTGCCTACCTCACAAACGGCGCCGCGGGCATGACCTACAGCAACGGCAACATTGGCGGCCGCATCCTGATGCCGCAGAACAGCCGGCTCTCCACGCCTGTCCTGTCACATGAGTTCGGGCACGCCCTTGGCATGGACCATGCCAACAGCCTGCTGTGCGGCAGCGGCGCCATGGACGTGGCTTCCGGGCCTTTCGCCGGGTTTGCGGATGCCTCCTGCAGCATCAAGACCTACGGCGACAACCTGGACCTGATGGGCATCTCGCACTTCGACGAGATGCCGGAAATCAGCGCGAGTTTCTGGGAGATGGGCCGGTTCGGCAACGGTAACGAGATCGCCAACCTGGGCACGTTGTCCGTCCCTCGAACGGTGACGCTCAAGCCTTGGGCCGGAACAGGTGCCAGCCGCGCCGCGAAGTTCACTGACCCGAAGTCCGGCGAGGTGTATTTCCTGGAACTCCGGACCGCCGTGGGCTATGACGCCGTGATTGCTCAGGCCGGAAACCGCGGCGTGAAGATCACCCAGCAGGGCGGAGGAAACTCCTCGATCCTGCTCCCGCCCGATACCCGCGCATCGGCCTTCAACGGCTACTACAGCAACACCCAGGCCTGGCAGGCCGGGCAGACGTTTACCACGCACGCCGGCACCAAGGTCAGCATCGATTCGGTCAGCAACACCGCGGCCACTGTAACCATCCGCCCGCCCGGGGCGCCCGCCAAGGGCTACGTTGACTCGATGGCCATCACCAGGTCCGGCACCACTGCCCGCCTGGACGTCGCCGGCTGGGCGTACGACTCCGCCAAGTCCTCCGAATCGTCCACCGTCCACATCTATGTGACGCCGCCCGGCGGTACTGCAACGGGCTACCCCGTGGCGGCCAATCAGGCCCGCCCGGATGTCAACCAAATCATGCAGGTGACCGGCAACCACGGGTTCACCCGCTCCTTCAACCTGACCACCGCCGGCGTATATAAGGTCTGCGTTTACGCCCTGGGCAGTGTCGAAACCGTGGATCTGGGCTGCCGGTCCCTGACCCTGGCCGGGTCGGCGCCCACGGCCGGTTACCTCGAGTCGATGGCACTCACCCGGGTCAGCGGGGTGACAGTGCTGCGGGCGACGGGCTGGAGCTACGATCCCGGGACGCCCACCGCGTCCATCCCGGTCCACCTATACGTGACGGACCCGGCGGGCAAGACGACGACGAAGGCCATCACCGCCAACAAGAGCCGCGCTGACGTCAACCAGGTGATGTCCGTGACCGGAAGCCACGGCTTCACCTCGGACATCCCCGTGACCATGAGCGGACAGTACAAAGTCTGCGCCTACGGCCTGGCCGTTACGCCGCTGAGCCAGGGCAACAGCCTCCTGGGCTGCAAATCCCTGACGCCGCGGGCCACGCCGGCGCCGGCCGGCTTCCTGGAGGGCACGGCAGTCAAGACGGACGCGGCGACGGCGACCATCACCGTGACCGGCTGGAGTCTGGATCCCGGAACTCCGGCAGCCTCCATCCCGGTGCACCTCTACGTCACCGACCCCAAGGGAGTGACCAAGAGCACCGCCTACACGGCCAACCAGGCGCGCGCGGACGTCAACCAGGTCATGGGGACCGCCGGAAACCACGGTTACCGGGTGGCGCTGCCGGTCAAGACGCCGGGCAGCTACAAGATCTGCGCCTACGGCATCGCCGTCAGCATCTTCCCGCTGGGCAACAGCCTCCTGGGCTGTTCAACCGTAGGGGTTGCGGCCACCCCCGCGCCGATCGGGTACTTCGAGTCCGTCAAGGTCCAACTCGGCGGGACGGGATCCGCGCTTGTGGCCAGCGGCTGGGGACTGGACCCGGGCATGACGCGGGCGAACATTCCCATCCACCTCTACGTCACGTCCCCCGACGGCACCACGAAAGGCACGGCCTATGTGGCCAGCCGCTACAGGGCGGACGTCAACTCAATCTTCCAGGTCTCCGGCAACCACGGCTACCGGATTGTCATTCCCGTGACCAAACGCGGCGTCTACACCGTGTGCGCGTGGGGACTCGGCGTAGCCGGGATGTCGTCCGGCAACACCCAGTTCGGCTGCCTCAAGGCCACCTACTAGCAGGCTCAGGCCAGTGTCGTTCCCAGCCGCAACCACCGTTCGGCGGCGTCGGCGAGGGGCCGCAACCGCCGTTCTGTGGTGTCGGTCCCTCGCGGTAGCGTAGGGCTGTGCCTGAAACTCCCGTGCCTGAAACTGTGCCTCAACCTCCCGTGCCTGAAGCTGCGCCCGAAACTCCCGTGTCCGGACCCCTGCCGGCGGACGTCTTACTGACCGTCGCCGGGCTCTCGGAGTCCCAGCTGCTGGCGCGCATCTTCCCGCGGCTGACTGTCGCAGAGCCCAATGGGCCAGCGGCGGGGTCGTACCTGCTGCTGGGTCCGGGGGATGACGCCGCGATTGTCGCCGCACCGGACGGACGGATCGTGCTGAGCATCGACACCCAGGTGGCGGACCAGGACTTCCGGCTCGAATGGAACAACGGCTACCGGACCAGCGGGTACGACGTCGGCTGGAAGGCCGCGGCGCAAAACCTCAGCGACATCAATGCCATGGGCGCCCGGGCCACGTCCCTGGTGGTGAGCCTGACCATGCCGCCGGAGACCCTTGTCTCCTGGGTGGAGGATTTCGCGGACGGCCTCGTCGCCGGGATCCGGGGGCTGGGGGCTCCGGCCTGCGCAGTAGCGGGCGGCGACCTCGGCCGCGGCCGCGAACTGGCGGTCAGCGTCGCGATCCTGGGGACCCTTGACGGCAAGGAGCCCGTCCTGCGTTCCGGTGCCCGGCCGGGGGACACCGTGGCCCTGGCGGGAACAGTGGGCCGGGCCGCCGCCGGGTTGGCGCTGCTGGAGTCGGACGTCCGAGTGGGCGACCTCACCGCGGGGCAACGCTCACTCATGGACACCCAGTGCAGGCCGCAGCCGCCGCTCGCGGCCGGACCCCTGGCGCGCGAGGCCGGCGCGTCGGCCATGATGGACATTTCGGACGGCCTGGTCCGGGACGGAAACCGCATGGCGGCCGCCAGCCGCGCGGTGCTGAACCTGGAAGCCGCCGCACTGAAGGAGCTGGCCGCCCCGCTGCTGCCGGCGTCGGAGCTGTTGGGGGCAGACCCGATGTCCTGGGTCCTCGGCGGCGGTGAAGACCACGGACTGCTGGCCACTTTCCCCGCAGGGGTTCCGCTCCCTCCCGGGTTCACTGCGATAGGCTCGGTAGAGGCCCCTGCACCAACCGAAAGCACGGGAGTAACGATCGCGGGCAGGCCCGCTGACGCTGTGGGATGGGATCACTTTGCAGACTAAGATTGCCGCCAACGCGCAAGCGATGAAGCGGTGGTTGGGCAAGGCGGAGACCACGCTCGGCAACCACAGCGACCGCCTGAACGCCATCAACATCTTTCCCGTGGCCGACGGCGACACCGGCACCAACCTCTACCTGACCGTCCGTGCCGCGGCCCACGCCGCGGATGCCGCCGTGCCGGGACACCCGGACGGGGCGCCGCACGCGGCACCGGACCCGTCCCTGCACGACGTCGGCGCCGTCCTGGCACAGGCCGGCCAGGTTGCCATGGAACAGGCCCGTGGCAACTCGGGAACCCTGTTCGCCGTCTTCCTCTGCGCCGCCGCCGAACCGCTGGCCGGGCACACCCGGATCAGCTCGCCGCTGCTGGCTGCGGCCCTGAACCGGGCCCAGATCCGGGCCTGGTCCGCGCTGAGTGATCCCGTGCCCGGCACCATGCTCTCCGTCATGGAGGCCGCCGCCCGGGCAGCGGCCGCTGTGGACGCCGCACACGACGGCGATGACAGCAACCAGACCCTCGGCCTGGCCCTGGACGCCGCCGTCGAGGCGGCCCTGGCCGCCGTGGTGCGCACGGAGGAGCAGCTCGATGTCCTGCACACCGCCCACGTGGTGGACGCCGGCGGCGTCGGCATGCTCCTGATCCTGGACTGCCTCCGCTCCGCCGTGCTGGGCGAGGAGCTCCAGAGCGAACTGCTGGACGGCCTGCACGGCTACGACGTCCAAGATCCGCATATCCACGTCGGCATGCCGCGCGACGAAGGCGTCGAAGTCATGTGCACCATCTCCCTGTCCCCGCTGGACGCCGCCATGATGCGCCAGCGGCTCGACGAAATGGGCGACTCGGTGATCATGAGCCAGGTTGGCGGCGGCGCTGATGCCGCCGGGCACTACCGCTGGCGCGTCCACGTCCACGTCCTGGATGCGGACCCCGCCGTCGCCCTGATCCGTTCCCTGGGCGAGCCCACGGACATTTCCGTGAGCGAGCTCGCAGTGCCGCGCGACCCGGAGGCATCCGCCGCCAATGCTGCCGCCACCGTCGCCGCCACCGTTGCCCCAGCACGCGCCGCCGAAACCCGAAACCCCGACGGACATGCACGCTGAACTTGAACTGGGCCTGGAGCGCCGCATCGGCAAGCGCTCCGCGGCTGTCATCGAAAAACACCTCGGCATCACCACTGTCGGCGGGCTCCTGAACTACTTCCCGCGCCGCTACCTCAGCCGCGGCGAGCTGACGCCCATCAGCGAGGTCCCGCTGGACGAGGAAGTGACGCTGATCGCCCGGGTGGTCTCCAACAGCACCCGGCCCATGCGCGCCCGGCGCGGTTCCCTGACCGACGTCGTGATCTCCGACGACACTGGGGGCCAGCGAAACGGGACTGCCAGTGCGCTGCCGGGCACGCTCAAGGTCAGCTTTTTCAACGGGTTTCGGGCCAAGGCCGAGCTGCAGCCGGGCCGGCGCGCCATGTTTTCCGGCAAGGTCACGCGCTACGCCGGATCCCTCGGCCTGACCAACCCCGATTTCCTGCTGCTCGACGAGGACCCCGAAACGCCGGGCATCGACCCGGAGAAGCTCGCCGCCATGCCGATCCCGGTGTACCCGGCCACGGCGAAACTGACCAGCTGGTCCATCCAGAAGGTCATCTCGACGCTGCTGGACACCGTGGAGCTCGAAACCCTCGGCGACCCGCTGCCGGCGGAGATCGCGGCGCGGGAGAAATTCCTGCCGGTTGCGGACGCCTACCGGCTGATCCACGCCCCGCAAACCCCGGCGGACTTCCAGCGCGCCCGGGACCGGTTCCGCTACCAGGAAGCCCTGGTGCTCCAGTCGGCACTGGCCCGCCGCCGCGCCCAACTCGCCGCCGAGGAAGCGACAGCCCGCCGCCCGGCAGCGGACGGGCTGCTGCCCGCCTTCGACCACCAGCTGCCGTTCACGCTGACCGGCGGGCAGGCCGCCGTCGGCAAGACGCTCTCCGACGAGCTCGCCCAGGACTCGCCCATGAACCGGCTGCTCCAGGGCGAGGTGGGCTCCGGCAAGACGATCGTGGCGCTGCGCGCCATGCTGCAGGTGGTGGACGCCGGGGGACAGGCTGCGCTGCTGGCCCCCACGGAAGTCCTCGCCGCCCAGCACTATGAATCCATCCGGCGCACGCTCGGCCCGCTCTCCCGGGACGGGATGCTCGGCGGGTTCGGCCCGGACGCCGTCCAGGTCACCCTGCTCACCGGTTCGATGCCCACCGCGGCGCGGAAGCAGGCCATGCTGGACGCGGCCTCCGGAACGGCAGGAATCGTGATCGGCACCCACGCCCTGCTCAGCGACAACGTGTCCTTCTACGACCTCGGCCTGATTGTGGTGGACGAGCAGCACCGCTTCGGCGTGGAACAGCGCGACGCCCTCCGGGCTAAGGCCAGCAAACCGCCGCACCTGCTGGTCATGACCGCCACCCCAATTCCCCGGACCGTGGCCATGACCGTGTTCGGCGACCTCGAAACCTCCGTGCTGGATGAGCTCCCCGCCGGCCGCGCCCCGATCTCCACTCACGTGGTGGGGCTCGCCGAACACCCGGGATGGGCCACCCGCATCTGGTCCCGCTCGCGGGAGGAGATCGACGCCGGCCACCAGGTCTACGTCGTCTGCCCCAAGATCGGCACGGACGACGACGGCGACTTCACCCCGGGCGAGGCCGAGCCGTCCGCCGCGGACCTCGAAGGCGAGAACGGCTCGCGGGAACTCGCCTCCGTCACCGGAGTCGTGGAACACCTCCAGGACGAACCGGCGCTGGCCGGGGTGGCTGTGGCGCCGCTGCACGGCCGGCAGGACCCGGTGCTGAAGTCCGAGACCATGGCCTCCTTCACGGCCAATCAGACCAAGCTGCTGGTCTCCACCACCGTGATCGAAGTCGGCGTCGACGTGCACAACGCCACGCTCATGGTGATCCTGGACGCGGACCGCTTTGGCATCTCCCAGCTCCACCAGCTGCGCGGCCGGGTGGGCCGCGGCGGGCTGCCCGGGACGTGCCTGCTGGTCACCAGCCTGGAGCCGGGCCATCCGAGCCGGCGCCGGCTGGACGCCGTGGCTGCCACCACCGACGGCTTCGAACTGTCCCAGGAGGACCTCAAGCTCCGCAGGGAGGGCGACATCCTGGGCGCCTCGCAGTCCGGCGGGCGCTCCACCCTGAAGCTGCTGCGCGTGCTCGAACACGAGGACGTGATCGCCCGGGCCCGGCAGGACGCCCAGCGGATCGTGGCGGCCGATCCCTCGCTGGCGGGCCAGCCCCGGCTCGCGGCCGCGATCGATGAATACTTGAACCCCGAGAAGGAGGCGTTCCTTGAACGCGGCTAAGACCACGAGCCAGGCAAATACGTCCACGGGGAATCGCGCATGAGCCGGATCATTGCCGGCGCCGCAGGCGGCAGCACCCTGAACAGCGTCCCCGGGAACCTGACACGGCCGACGACCGACCGGGTCAAGGAAGCGCTGTTCTCCCGACTGGACGCCTTCAACGTCATTGCCGGCGCCCGCGTGCTGGATCTGTACGCGGGATCCGGCTCGCTGGGAGTGGAAAGCGGCAGCCGCGGCGCGGACTCCGTGGACCTGGTCGAATTCGACGCCAAGGCCAGCGCCGTGTGCCAGCGGAACGCGGACCTGGTCAACACCGTCACTGCCCGCAAAGTGGTCTCCGTGCACCGCTCCAAGGTCGAATCCTTCCTGGACCGGACCGCCGACTCCGCCATCTGGGACCTGGTCTTCCTGGACCCGCCCTACCCCCTGGACGAGCCGGCCCTCGCCGCCGTGCTGGCCAAGCTGTTGCAGCACCTGGGCGAGGAGGCGGTCGTGGTGGTGGAACGCTCGTCCCGGAGCCCCGAGCCGGCATGGCCCGAGGGCATGGAACGGTTTGCCGAGAAGAAGTACGGCGAAACCCGGCTGTGGTTCGCCGAGCCCGGCGTGGAAGCCGTGGCAGCCGTGGACGGCGTGGAGTTCGAGGCCGGGGACTAACCGGCCAGCACGTCCAGATCGACGCCGGCCAGCAGCCTGGCCGGGTGCGGACCGCGCGCCGTGAGCGCCGCCGTCCAGACCTCCGGCCACGGGCCCGGCGTCCCGATCAGGATGATGTTCCCGGGGTACCGGCCGGTGAACATTCCGGCCTCCGCGAAGGCCGAGACGTCGGCCATGGCCCGGCGCATTGCGGCGACCTGGCTCCGGACCAGGGTCAGTCCCGGTTCGTCGCCCACGTTGACTATCAAGACGCCGCGCGGCGTCAGCCGGGCTGCCGCCTCCAGGTAGAACTCGGTGCACGCGATGTGTTCCGGCGCCTCCGGCCCGGAGAAGATGTCCAGGATCACGACGTCGAAGCGCAGTTCCGCCGGAAGCCCGGCGAGGGCGTCGCGGGCATCGCCGATCACCGTGTGCAGCCGGGTTCCCTCCGGCAGGGGCAGCTGTGCGAGCACGAAGTCCAGCAGTTCCCGCTCCAGCTCCACGGCGTACTGGACCGAGCCGGGCCGGGTGGCCTGGATGTAGCGGGCCAGCGTCAGGGCGCCCGCGCCCAGGTGCAGCGCCGTGATCGGCTCGCCCCACGGGGCGGCGAGGTCCACCACGTGCCCGATCCTGCGCAGGTATTCGTAGAAGATGTCCGCAGGATCGGCCAGGTTGACGTGGGACTGCTCGGCGCCGCCGATGCTCAGCACGAAGCCGCCGTCGGTAAAGGGATCCGGTTCGATCACGGCGTGCTGTCCGGTGGTCCGCAGGAACCGTGAGGCTCCTGGTTGCTGCCCGACCATGCTCACAGCTTGTCGCGCAAGGTCGCCAGCCGCTCGGCGGCCTCCTCCAGCACATGCAGCTGCTTGCAGAACGCGAAGCGGAGCAGGCTGCGGGTGCGCTCGGCACCCTCGGCGTGGCAGAAGACCGGGACCGGGATCGCGGCGACGCCCACGAGGGCCGGCAGCCTGCGGGCCAGCTCCACCGAATCGGTGATTCCCAGCGGTGCGGTGTCCACGTTGACGAAGTAGGTCCCCTGCGGGGTCAGGACGTCGAGGCCGGCCGCGCGCAGTCCCTCGCTGAGGATGTCGCGCTTGTGCTGGAGGGTGTCGGCAATGCCGGCGTAAAACTCGTCCGGAAGCCCCAGCCCCACCGCGATCGCGGCCTGGAAGGGCGTGCCGGAACTGTAGCTCAGGAACTGCTTGACCGTCCGGGCGGCGGCCACGAGCTCCTCCGGCCCGGAGAGCCAGCCGATCTTCCAGCCCGTGAAGGAGAACGTCTTGCCGGCCGAGGAAATGGTCAGGGTGCGCTCGGCCGCGCCGGGCAGCGTCGCGATCGGGATGTGCCGCACGCCAAACGTCAGGTGCTCGTACACCTCGTCGGTGACGATGACGGCGTCGTACTTCGCGGCCAGTTCGACCACGCGCTCAAGCACCCCGCGGGGGAACACCGCGCCGGTCGGGTTGTGCGGATTGTTGATCAGCACCACCCTGGTGCGGTTGCTGAACGCGGCCTCGAGCGCGGCCAGGTCCGGCATGAAATCCGGGGCCAGGAGCGGGGCGGTGACGTGCGTGGCACCGGCGAGCCCGATGATGGCGCCGTAGGAGTCGTAGAACGGCTCGAAGGTGAGCACTTCATCTCCCGGGCCGACCAGCGCGAGCAGGGAGGCGGCGATGGCCTCTGTGGCGCCGGTGGTGACGATGATCTCGGTCTGGGGATCGGGCGCCAGCCCGTAGAACCGCTGCTGGTGGGCCGCGATCGCCTCCCGCAGCGGCAGGATGCCCTTGCCGGGCGCATACTGGTTGGCTCCGGCGGCGATGGCGGCCTGGGCGGCCTCCTTGATCTCCACGGGGCCGTCCTCGTCCGGGAAGCCCTGGCCGAGGTTGATGGCGCCCGTGCTGAGGGCCAGGGTGGTCATCTCCTCGAAGATTGTGACGCCCAGCGAACCGTCGGGGGAGAGCAAGTTGGCGCCGGTTGCGGCGCGCTGCCACGGGAACGGGGGAGGGAGCTGGGACATTTAGCCATGTTATCCCGGCCTGCGGCGCGGATACGGTAGGTTCGGAGCATGATACGCGCTGTTTGCCCTGGCTCTTTTGACCCCATTCACAATGGACACCTGGAAGTCATTGCGCGTGCCGCGGGCCTGTTCGATGAGGTGATCGTGGCCGTGTCCACGAACTACACCAAGAAGTACCGCTTCAGCCTTGAGGAGCGGATCGACATGGCCAAGGAAACGTTTTCCTCCTTGCGCGGCATCGTGGTGGAACCCGTCGGGGAAGGGCTCCTGGCCGAGTACTGCCGGCAGCGCGGCGTGTCCGCGATAGTCAAGGGCCTGCGCTCGTCCTCGGACTTCGACTACGAGCTGCCGATGGCCACGATGAACCGCCAGCTGACCGGCGTCGAGACGGTGTTCCTGCCGGCGGAAAGCCACTACCTGCACCTGTCCTCCACCCTCATCAAAGAGGTCTTCGCCCTGGGCGGGGACGTCTCGGACTTTGTTCCCCGGTCCGTGCTGAAACGGCTGGCTCCGGGCGAGCCGGTCCCGAACCGGGCGCGCAAAGTGTAAGCTTGACCGGTACTCGGCGGCCTGCTGCCGGTTGCGTGGCCCGAATCCAAGGCCGCTTGTGTGTAAAACAGAGGCGTGCCGCCGGTTTGAGTCCGTCCGGAAGTTCAGGCTAAGATAGTACGTCGGTCATATGTTCAACAGGAGTTCTCATTAAACGAGATGCTAGTTCGCCCTTGGCGTTCGACGTCAAGGACCTCGGACGCAGTCCGGGAAGCATGCGGACGCTGACGGAACATGTACCCGCGCCAAGTGATCTTGGTGTGGCGCTCATTGGCGTGCAGGAAGGCTCGGATGTCGAGCTGGATCTGCGGCTTGAGGCCGTACACGAAGGAATTCTGGTATCAGGAACCGCGCACGTTGAAGTTACTGGCGAGTGCGGCCGATGCCTGGATCCCCTTGCGTATGACCAAGAGGTTGATGTGCAAGAACTTTTCTTCTACGAGGATGCTGTGTTCTCCGACGAAGAAGACGAAGAAGAGCAACGTCGAGTCGAGCACGATCTGATCGATCTTGAGCCGGTGTTGCGGGACGCAGTTGTCACCATACTGCCGTTCCAGCCGGTGTGCCGGGAAGACTGCCAGGGCCTTTGCTCCGAATGTGGAGCACGCCTGGAAGACGAGCCGGGGCATCACCACGAGGTCGTAGATCCTCGCTGGGCCGCCCTGGCTGACTTGGCTAAGCCTGACCGGCAAAACTGATTTGTAAGTGTTTTTCTAGAGAGAAATGAGTTAGCCGTGGCTGTCCCGAAGCGGAAAATGTCTCGCTCGAATACCCGCGCCCGCCGCTCCCAGTGGAAGGCAACTGCCCCCCACCTGGTGAAGACTGTCGAGAACGGCCAGGTCACGTACAGCCTGCCGCACCAGGCAAAGGTCGTTACCGACTCGGCTGGCACTGCGCTGTTCCTTGAGTACAAGGGCCGCAAGGTCGCAGACGTCTAATCCGCCAACAGGCTGAAAAAGATGTCTTCAACTGAAGAGCTTCTGAAGCGTCTCGGTGTCACTATTGACGCCGGGACGCTTCGTCTTGCGCTCACACACCGTTCCTACGCCTACGAAAACGGCGGCATCCCCACCAACGAGCGGCTCGAGTTCCTGGGCGACTCCATCCTGGGGTTCTCCGTAACGGACGCGCTGTACCGTGACAACCCCACGCTGCCCGAAGGCGACCTGGCCAAGCGCCGCTCCGCCGTCGTCAGCACCCGGGCGCTGGCCGGCATCGGCCGCAGCATCGGGCTGGGGGAGTACATCTACCTCGGACAGGGCGAAAAGCTCACCGAAGGCAAGAACAAGGCCTCCATCCTTGCGGACACCATGGAGGCGCTGATTGGCGCCACCTACCTCTCCAACGACATCGAGACGGCCCGGCAGCTGGTCATGCGGCTGGTCGGACCGCTCTTGCAGGATGCCGCCGCCCTCGGCGCGGGCACCGACTGGAAGACCAGCATCCAAGAGCTGGCGGCCAGCCGGCAGCTCGGGACCATCAACTACGCGGTTGACGGCTCCGGACCGGATCACGCCCGGACGTTCGAGGCCGTGCTGCGGATCGGCGGCACGGACTATGGCACCGGCACCGGCAACTCCAAGAAAGAGGCCGAGCAGGAAGCCGCCGCCGATGCCTGGCGCCGGCTGACTGCCCCGTCCGCGCCCGATCCGCAGCAGCTGCAGTCCCAGACCGGCAGCTAGGCAGCGGCGTTGCCTGAACTGCCCGAGGTCGAGGTGGTCCGGCGCGGCCTGGTGAGCTGGGTGCGGGGCCGGACCATCACCTCCGTCGATGTGCTGGACCCGCGCTCCCTGCGCCGGCATGCCCTGGGCCCGGAAGACTTTGCCGGCAACCTTGAAGGCGCGCGGGTCCTCGACGTGGTCCGCCGCGGCAAATTCCTCTGGATGCCGCTGGCGGACACGCCAGCCCCGTCCGGAAATGAGATCCCGGCCGGAAACGATATTCCGTCCGGAAACGGCGCCCAGTCCGCGGAGCCGGCCCCCACGGTCGCGCTCATGGCCCACCTGGGCATGTCCGGCCAGCTGCTCATGCAGGACCCCGGAGTTCCGGACGAAAAACACCTGAAGGTCAGGCTGCGGCTCAGCCCGACCGAAGGCATGCCAGCCCAGCTCCGGTTCGTGGACCAGCGCATCTTCGGCGGACTGTTCCTCACCACGCTGATCCCCACCGACGACGGCGGCCCGGGCGGCCTCGCCGAAACGCCGCTGCCGCTCATCGCCGAGGAAGCCGCGCACATTGCCCGGGACCCGCTGGACCCCTGGTTCTCCTTCGAGACCTTCTACCGGCGCCTGCGGGCCCGCAAGACCGGGCTCAAACGGGCGCTGCTGGACCAGGGCCTGGTGTCCGGGATCGGAAACATCTACGCGGACGAGGCCCTCTGGAAGGCGCAGCTGCACTATGCCCGGCCCACCGACACCCTGCGCCGCGCCGACGCGCTGCGGGTCCTCGACGCCGCCCGCGAGGTCATGGCGGATGCGCTGGACGCCGGCGGCACGAGCTTCGATTCGCTCTACGTCAACGTCAACGGTGCCTCCGGGTACTTCGACCGCTCCCTGAACGCCTACGGCCGGGAGGGACTCGGGTGCAAGCGCTGCGCGGCCGCCGGCCGGGTCAGCCTGCTCAAGCGGGAACAGTTCATGAACCGGTCCTCCTACACCTGCCCCGTCTGCCAACCCCGGCCGCGGAACGGCCGCTGGTAAGGGAGCCCGGGCGCGGAACCCGAGCCGCGGCAACCCCAGCCGCTTAAGGTGAACCGTAATACTCGGCCAGCCTCGCCAGGCCCTCGTCAAGCGAAACGGCGGGGGTCCAGTTGAGGAGTTCACGGGTCTCGCGCTGGTCGAACCAGTGGGCGGTGGAGAGCTGCTCAGCGAGGAATCTGGTCATCGGCGGCTCCCCTGCCCGGCCGGACCGGGCCCAGGCCTTTTCCACCACCGATCCTGCCGCCCGCGCGAGCCTGCCCGGCACCGTCCAGGACGGCGCAGGGACGCCGGCCGCGGCGCAGATGCCCGCCAGCAGCTCGCCGACAGGGCGGGGTTCGCCGTTGCTGACGACGAGCGCCCGGCCGTGGATGTGCTCCATGCGGTGCAGCGCGGYGACGATGCCCGAGGCGGCGTTGTCCACGTAAGTGGTGTCGATCAGGGCCGCCCCGGAGTCGAGCAGCGGCAGGCGGCCGCGGCTGGCACGTTCCAGCACGCGTTCCACCAGTTGCGTGTCGCCGGGGCCCCAGACGATGTGCGGGCGCACCGCCGCGACGCGGAAATCCGTCGAGTCCGCGGCCAGGGCCAGCAGTTCAGCCTCGGCCTTGGTGCGGGAGTAGTCGCCGTGCGCGCGGGCCGGCTCCGCCGGCTCGGCGCCCAGGCCGGCGATGGCGGCGCCGGAGTTTGCTACGGACGGGGAGGAGACGAACACCAGGTCCCGCACGCCGGCCTCGCGGGATGCACGGAGCAGACGGCGCGTCCCTTCGACATTCACCTCGTCGAAATCCGCGGCGCGGCCGGTGAAGGAGACCTTCGCGGCCAGATGGATGACGCCCTCGGCGCCGGCGACTGCGCGCCGGACGGCGTCGTCGTCCGTGACGGATCCGGAGAGGTCCGCAACGCCGTCGACGCCCGTGGGACGGCGCTGGAACGTGCTGACGGCGTGGCCCTGCCGCACCAGCAGCCGGGCCACCTCCCGGCCGAGCAGGCCGCTCGCGCCGGTGACGAGGACCCTCACGGCGCGCCCGGCCGGCCGCCGGCCAGCACCGCCGAAGCCCACCTGGCCAGGCGGGTCCTGTCGATCTTGGCGTTGTGGCGGATATCGGTCGGCTGGGAGGGGACGGCGAGCACGGCGTTGACACTGACGCCTGCCTGACGGGCCGCGTCCCGTACCCGCCCGGCGAGCTGCGGCGCGGCGGGGCCCGCCCGGCGGACGGGAGGTACAGTTTCGACGACGGCGACGACGGCCTGCGTCCCGGACGGACCGACCCCGACGACGGCGGCCAGCCCGAGGTCGTCCAGGCGTTCGATGGCCTGCTCGGCGCCCACGGGCGTCACCACAGTTCCCGGCGCCGTCACGACGTGCGCGAGGCGTCCTTCCACCCAGAGCCGGCCGGCGGCGTCGAGATGCCCGACGTCGCCGGTGCGGTGCCATCCGGCCGTGCGGACGCTCCCGCGCTGGGTCAGCCAGAGCCTGTCGTAGGCTTCCTTCACATGCGGGGCGCTGACCAGGATCTCGCCGGTCACTCCCGCCTCCGTGACGGGCTCGTTCCCGGGTGCGGTGCCGTCCGCGGCGAGCGGGATGACGGCCGTACGGGCGCCATGCACCGGCCAGCCCACGCACACGCCGTTTCCGGCCCCCGCCACGGTTCCGGCGGCGGCGTCGGCCCCGGCGTCGCGGATCTGTTCGAGGCTGATATCGGTCACGGGCAGCGCCTCGGTCATCCCGTACGGGGTGTGCAGCGAGGCCCGGGGCAGCAGCCGCTGCACTTCCGCGAGGAGGGGTTCGGGGACGGGAGCGCCGGCAGAGAGCAGCAGCTCCACGCGCCCCAGAGCCTCGTGCCCGGTCCGATTCAGGCCGCCCTGGGTCGCGAGGACGTTGCGCAGCGCCGCGGGCGAGGCGAAGATCACCGTGGCGTCGATGGCCGCGGCGGCGGCCGCCAGCGCGCGGGCCGTCAGGGTGCGGGGCACGGTGACGTCCATGTCGGGCGTCACCGAAACTGATCCGAGCGCCGGTCCCAACAGGGCGAACGGCGCGAAACCCGCCACCAGGCGCGCGCCCGGCCGGATCCCCAGCGTCGCGGCCACGGTATCCCGCATCGCGGCCAGTTGCCGGTGCGTGTAAAGCACGCCCTTCGCGGGACCGGTGGAGCCGGAGGTGAAGAGCACGGCGGCGTCGGCATCCGGATCCGGATCCTGCGACCGCGCTTCCGGGCTGAGGCCGGCGCCGCGGCGGCCGAGGGCGGCGAGGGAGGTTTCGACGGCGAGGAGGCGGCGGCGGGCGGCCGGCAGGTCCCGGACGCTGATGCGCCGTCCCGACCAGCCGAGCACCGCGGCAGCCGCAAGCGCCTTGTCGATTCCGATGAGGAAATCCGGGGTGGCGCCCTTCACAGCCCGGCTCAGGCCGCGGGTGCCCAAGCCGGCGTCGGCCACGACGACCACCGCGCCGAGCCGCAGGCAGGCGTAGAGGACCACTGTCAGATCCACGCCCGGCGGAACCATCAGGCTCACCCGGCTGCCGTGACCCACACCGGCCTCCTGCAGGCCCGCCGCGATGGCAGCGATGTTCTGTTCCAGCTCCCGCCAGCTGAGCGAGCGGGCGATGCTGCCGTCCTCTCCCATTTCCGCGACGGCGATGTCCCGGCCGCCGGGTCCCGCCGCCAGCTTGGTGAGCGGCGCCCAAAGGGGCAGGATCCCGGTGCCGGGCCCCGGGGGCTCGGTCCCATCTTCCAGTGAGCCGTCCTCCAGCGGCTCGGCCCCGTTCTCCAGAGCGCCGATGGTTGGGGCGTCTGTCCGCCGAGGGCCGGGTCCGCTGTCCCGGCCCCGCTCGGCAAGCCATTCGAAGACGGGAGCGGCGATGTCCCGGTCTTCAGCAACCAAGTGGCCGGCACCTTCGAAGCGGTGCACTTGAGCGTCCGGCAATCGGCTGATGAGGTCCTTGAGATACCGGTCGGAAAAGATCGGGTCCCGGGGGCCCCAGAGCATGAGGGCCGGAACGCCCAGCCCGCGCAGCCCTTCCGCGACTCGGCTGAGCGTCGGGAAGCTGGGATGGGACGCGTCGGCGGGAATGTCCGCGACAAAGTTCCCCACGCCGGCGCGGCGGTCGGCGCCGCGGTAGGGGGCCATGAAGGCGCTGCGGACATCCGCGGCCAGCGGCGGGTGGGCGAGGGAATGCGTCACGCGCAGGAAGGTGTCCGACCTGGTGGTTCCCCAGCTGTGCACGGCAGGGTGCATGGCAAGCCGCAGTGCCGGCGGGATACGGGAGCCGGAGGGCTGGTGGACGGCGGTGTTGGTCAGCACCACCCCGGCGAGCTGCTGCGGATGTGCCACGGCCCAGCCGAGGCTGATCACTCCGCCCCAGTCGTGGCCGACCGTGACGACGCGCCCGCCCAGTCCGAGCGCGGCGGTGAGGTCGCCCAGGTCGTTGATCCGGTCCGCCAAACGCCGGAACGTGCCGGTGCGCTCGGAGAAGCCCATATCCAGCTGGTCCACGGCCACCACGCGCCACGGATGTGCGGGGTCGGATCCGGCGGCCAGCAGGGTCCGCCACAGGTAGGACCACGTCGGGTTGCCGTGCACGCACAGCAGGGTGCCGGCGGGCGTCAGGCCGCGGCGCGAGAGCTGGGCACCGTTGTCGAGCAGGTGCCAGCGGCGCACGGTTCCGGGCTCATCCGCGGCGGAGGTGGACGCCACATCGATTTCGCGCGACCATTCGGGGTCGACGCCGGGCCAGTCGGCGGCTACCAAACGATTTCCACCATGGCGGTGTTCAGCCCGGAACCGACGCCCATGCACAGCACCCGGTCCCCGGCTCCGAGCGTCTGCGCTTCGGCTGCGAGGGTCATTGGGAGGGAGGCCGGGCCCACATTGCCCCAGTGCGGGAACGTGATCGGCACCTTGTCCGGGTCCAGGTCAATGGCGTCAATGATGGCCTGGGTGTAGGCATTGCTCACCTGGTGCGTGACGTAGCGGTCCATCGAGGTCCAGTTCCACTCCTGCTGGGCCTCGTGCCAGGCGTCGACCACGAGCTGCAGGCCGCCGTCGAGCAGGCCCTTGGTGTCGGTGGCCATGCCGTCGAGGCCGCCCACGCACAGTTCATGGTGCTCGGTGCCGGCGCGCATCACGCCACCGAGAATCCGGTGCCCTCCTGGGTGCTGGTCCGCCGGGCCCAGGACGGCCGCAGCGGCTCCGGAGCCGAGGGTGAGTGTGGCGAACTCGCGGTCGTAGTCCTCGCGGGTCGTCTCGGGCCGCTGCAGCCGGGCCAGGGTGGCCTCCTGCGTTGCCTGGGAATCCTCGCCGTTGACGATCAACGCGTACTTGATCTGGCCGGAGTCGATCATGTTGGCCGCCAGCGTCATGGAGTTGACGAATCCAAGGCAGGCGTTGGCCAGATCGAAGTTCATGGCCGACGACGGCAGGCTCAGTCCGTGGTGGACCTTCACCGCGACAGACGGTTCGAGGTTGCGCCGCGTGACGGAGCTGTTGATCAACAGGCCAATCTCGGACGGTTCGATGCCGGACTCGGCCAGGGCCTTTGCGCCCGCCTCGATGGCTGCGTCGTCGAATGATGTCCCGGGCGCCCACCAGCGCCGGTGCGTGATGCCGGCGACCCGTTCGAGCAGCTTCGGGGGGACCCTTAGCCGCCGCAGGGTCAAAGCCAGCTTCAGGTCGAAATCCATGGAACTGACGATCGTCGGCGCCTCGACGCTGCACACCGAAAGTAAGGCGGTGTTGCCGTGCCGGAATGTTGCATTCCCTACCAAATCAAGCCCCTGTTTCGTGTCTGTCCTGCGCTCCGACGGCCTTCTGCACCTTCAAGCACAAGCCCAAGAGCTTAACTATGCCCGGTACTCGTCAGTTCCTGCATATTCTGCGGCAAAAGCCGCTGCTTCGCACGGGTTCTGCGCGGTATGACCGCAGCTGCGCAGTAGATTGTAGGTACTCGGGGCCGTCCCGAACACCCGCGTCCGTCCGAATCATGCTTTCGTCGAACGAGGGGCCCAGTCCGAGCAGGAGAGCCGAAGCACCTTGCATCTGAAGAGTCTGACCGTCCGGGGATTCAAGTCGTTCGCCTCAGCGACGACCTTTGAATTCGAACCGGGCGTCACCGCCGTGGTGGGCCCCAACGGCTCGGGCAAATCCAATGTGGTGGATGCACTGGCCTGGGTCATGGGCGAACAGGGCGCCAAGACCCTCCGCGGCGGCAAGATGGAGGACGTGATCTTCGCGGGCACCTCGGGCCGGCCGCCGCTGGGCCGGGCGCACGTCTCGCTGACCATCGACAACAGCGACGGCGCCCTCCCGATCGAATACAGCGAAGTGACGATCTCGCGCACGCTGTTCCGGACCGGCGGCTCGGAATACGCCATCAACGGCGCTGGATGCCGGCTGCTCGACATCCAGGAGCTGCTCTCCGACTCGGGCCTGGGCCGCGAGATGCACGTGATTGTCGGCCAGGGCCAGCTGGACAAGGTACTCCACGCCACCCCCGAGGACCGGCGCGGCTTCATCGAAGAGGCCGCCGGCATCCTCAAACACCGCCGCCGCAAGGAAAAGACGGTCCGCAAACTCGAGGCCATGCAGGCCAACCTGTCCCGGCTCAGCGACCTCACGGGCGAAATCCGGCGGCAGCTGACCCCGCTGGGCAAACAGGCGGAAGTGGCCCGTCGCGCCCAGAGCGTCCAGTTCGAGGTCCGCGACGCCCACTCACGCCTCCTGGCCGACGACCTCGTCCAGCTGCAGTCCGCGTTGGCGCAGGACGTTGCGGATGAATCGGCGCTCAAGGCACGCCGCGGCGTCGTCGAGCGCGACCTCGAGGCTGGGCGGCAGCGCCAGGCGGTCCTCGAAGGGCTCGCAGCCGAGGCTACCCCCGCGCTGAACGGCGCGCGGGAGAACTGGTATTCGCTCTCCACCGGGCGCGAGCGGCTCCGTTCGCTCGGCTCGCTCGCCGAGGAGCGCCGCCGGCTGCTCGGCGCGGCGGACGTGGTGCCGGACACCGGCCGGGATCCGGACCAGCTGGAGCAGCAGGCCGCCCGCGTCCGCGACGAGCAGGCCGGGCTGGAACGGCAGATCCTGGACCGCACGGCGGCCCTGGACGCCGCGACAGCGGCCAAACACGACGCCGAACAGGCCGCCGCCGCCGAGGACAAGCGGCTCGCGGCCCTGCTCCGGGCCGCGGCGGACCGGCGCGAAGGCCTGGCCAAGCTTGCCGGGCAAGTCGGCGCGGCACGGTCGCGCGTCGAGTCCGCCCAGTCCGAGCTCGGCCGCCTCCGCGAATCGCAGAAGGCAGGCGAGGAGCGCCGCCGGCAGGCGCACAGCGAGTTCGCCGCCCTGGAAGCGCAGGTGGCAGGGGTCGAGGACGGCGAGGAATCGCTCGACGCCGATTACGAGGCCGCAAGCGAGGCCCTCGACACGATCATCGCCGAAATGGATGCCCTGAAGGCGGCCGAGCGGGAGGGCGAGCGGGAACGCGGCGCCCTTATGGCCCGCCGCGATGCCCTCCAGCTGGGCCTGAACCGCAAGGACGGCTCCGGGCACGTGCTCGGTGCGGCCGCCGGGGACCTGGCCGCCGGGGTCCTGGGATCCCTGGCGTCCATGATCTCCGTGGAGTCCGGATTCGAGGCCGCCGTGGCCGCCGCCCTCGGCAGCGCGTCCGACGCCGTGGTGGTCCGGGACCAGGAGACGGCCGCCGCTGCCGTGCGGCTGCTGCGCGCGGACGACGCCGGCCGTGCCGCGCTGCTGCTGGCCGGCGCCCCGGCCGGGCCCTCGACGCCGTTGGGCGATGCTTTGGGCGGCGGCAGCACGCTTCCCGCCGGCGCGCGCTGGGCCGCGGAGCTCGTTTCCGCTGCCGATCCGGACGCCGCCGGCCTGCCGCTGGCGGCCCTGCTGGCCGGCGTCGCCGTCGTCGAGGACCTGGACGCGGCGGCGCAGCTGATCGCCGCGCGCCCCGAGCTCACCGCCGTGACCCGGGCCGGGGACGTCTTTACGGCGCTGACCGTGACCGGCGGGTCTGCGTCGGCGCCGTCACTGCTGGAAGTCCAGACCGCCGTCGACGACGCCGCCGCGAAGCTGGCCGCCGTGACTGCAGGGCTCGAACGCAACCGCTTTGCGCTCTCCGCCGCCCGGGCCCGCCGCGCCGAAGCCGAAGACCGTGCGGACGCGGCCCTCGCGAAACTCCACGACTCCGACGCGAAACTCGCCGCCGTCGCCGAACGCCTGGGCCACCTGAACGCGGTGCTGCGCAGCGCCGTCGCCGAAAGTGAGCGCCTCGCCGCGTCCCTGGCCAGAGCAGAGGCCCAGATTGTCAGCGAACAAAGTGCGCTGGAAGCGGTGGCGGCCCGTCTGGCCGCGGCCACCGAGGCCCCCGCGGAGCAGGAACCCTCCCCGGAACACCGCGACGCCCTGGCCCTGGCCGCCTCGCTGGCCCGCACGGCCGAGATGGAGGCCAGGCTCGCCCTGCGCAGCGCCGAGGAACAGCTCACGGCCACCCGCAACCGGGCGGCCTCGCTGGAACGGGCCGCCGCCACCGAACGCCGTGCCCGCGAGGAAGCCGCGGAACGGGCCCGCCGCCGCCGGCTCCAGGCCCGGCGCGCCGCCGCCGTCGCCGTCGCCGTGCAGCAGGTCATCGGGTTCATCGACGTGTCCGTGGAGCTGGCCCGCCGGGAGCGGGACAGCGCGGAGGAACGCAAGGACGCGATGGACCGTGAACTGGCCGGGGTCCGCACCGGCAACGACGCCCTGGCCCGCGAACTGGCCGAGCTCACCGACTCCGTGCACCGCGACGAGCTCGCCCGCACGCAGCAGCGGCTGCGGATCGAGGCGCTGGAACTGAAGAGCGTGGAGGAGCTGGGGCTGACCGCCGAGCAGCTCGTTGCCGACTACGGCCCGGACCGGCCCGTCCCGGTGCCCGCCGGCGACTCCGCGGACAAATGGGCCGCGCTGCGCGCCCCGGTGGACGAGGACGGCCGCGAGATTTCCGAAGGCAAGCCCTTCGTCCGGGCAGAACAGGAAAAACGGCTCAAACGCGCCGAACGCGACCTCGCGGCCCTCGGCAAGGTCAACCCGCTGGCGCTCGAGGAGTTCGCCGCGCTCGAGGAGCGCCACCAGTTCCTCAGCACCCAGCTCGAGGACCTGAAGTCGAGCCGCAAGGACCTGCTGGACATCATCAAGGAAGTCGACGACCGCGTCCAGAAGGTCTTCGCCGAGGCGTTCGAGGACACCTCCCGGCAGTTTGTCCGCGTCTTCGCCCGGCTGTTCCCGGGCGGTGAGGGCCGGCTGGTCCTGACCGACCCCTCCGACATGCTCACCACCGGCATCGAGGTCGAAGCCCGCCCGGCCGGCAAGAAAATCAAACGGCTCTCGCTGCTTTCCGGCGGCGAACGCTCCCTGACGGCCGTGGCGCTGCTGGTGGCCATCTTCAAGGCACGGCCCTCGCCCTTCTACGTCATGGACGAGGTCGAGGCCGCGCTGGATGACACCAACCTGGGCCGGCTCATCACCATTTTCGAAGAGCTCCGCGAGTCCAGCCAGCTGATCGTCATCACGCACCAGAAGCGCACCATGGAAGTCGCCGACGCCCTCTACGGCGTCACAATGCGCGGCGACGGCGTCTCCACCGTGATCAGCCAGCGGCTAAGTGTGGAGATCTAGGCAATCGCCCAGGTCCAGGCAGGGCGGGGTCCATGCGCAACAAAGGCGCTGGCCACGGCCCATTTGGGGTTTGTGAGAAGCTAGGGGAGTGAACGACATCCTCCCCATTATTCTGCCCATTCTCGCTGTCCTGGTGGTCATCGGTGTGCTGATTCCGGTGCTCATGAAGACCCGGAAGAACGCCAAGACCTACACCGGGACGCGTGACGCAAACGATCCCGTGCAGGCCCCGGGAGCCGGAACCCTGGTGGAGGACCGTCCCGCGCAGGCACCGGCACCGGAACGGACCTCGCCGGACGGCGTCGAACTCGAAGAACCCACCGTCGAGGTACCGGACGACGCCGCCGGGCTCGAGACCGTGCCGGTGGAAACCCCGCTCCCGGTGGCCGGACGCCTGATGCGGCTGCGCGAGCGGCTGGTCAAGTCCAACAACATCCTGGGCAAAGGGCTCCTGGCCCTGCTCTCGGCGGACAAGATCGATGAAAACGTCTGGGACGAGGTCGAGGAAACCCTCCTGCTGGCCGATCTCGGCACCGAACCGACCATGCAGCTCGTGGACGCGCTCCGCGAACGCGTCAAGGTAATGGGCACGCGGGACCCGGAGCACGTCAAGGCCCTGCTCCGCGAGGAACTCATCAAGCTCGTGGACCCCACCATGGACCGGAGCCTGAACGTCGAGCGCCACGGTGACAAGCCCGCGGTCATGATGGTGGTCGGCGTCAACGGCGTCGGCAAGACCACGACGGTGGGCAAACTCGCCCGCGTGCTCGTGGCCGAGGACAAGGACGTGCTGCTGGGCGCGGCCGACACCTTCCGCGCCGCCGCCGCCGAGCAGTTGGCCACGTGGGGCCAGCGAGTCGGCGTGCCCACCGTGAAGTCGGACATCGACGGCGCGGACCCGGCCTCGGTGGCCTACGAGGCCGTCAAGGCCGGCATCGACCAGGAAGTCGACGTCGTCATGATCGACACCGCGGGGCGCCTGCAGAACAAGGTGGGCCTCATGGACGAGCTCAGCAAGGTCAAGCGCGTCATCGAAAAGCTGGCCGAGGTGGACGAGGTGCTGCTGGTCCTGGACGCCACCACCGGCCAGAACGGACTCAACCAGGCCCGGGTGTTCTCCGAGGTCGTGAACATCACCGGAATCGTCCTGACCAAGCTGGACGGCACCGCCAAGGGCGGGATCGTCGTCGCCATCCAGAAATCCCTCGGAGTCCCGGTCAAGCTGATCGGGCTGGGCGAGGGCGCCGACGACCTCGCGCCGTTCGACGCCGAAGGCTTCGTGGACGCGCTGCTGAACTAGCACCCACCGCAACAAAGAGTGCCCCGGTCCTGTCTGGACAGTTCAGACAGGACCGGGGCACTCTTTTGTTGCCGCGGGGCGGCCGGTACCTCAGGTGACTAGTACTTGAAGTTCAGGACCGTCACTGTCCCGGCGGTCAGCTTGAACTGCTGGGTCTGGGACTTGTACACGAAGCCGGGCACCGTGGCGCGCTTGGCGAGGGGCTTGGGCTCGGTCTTGGCGCCGTCGATGACAGTCTGGTTCTCGGCTGAGTAGCTGGGGCCGCTGAGTTGGGTCATGGTCCCGGTCACCGGCTTACCCGGCAGGTTCAAGGTGACATCGGTCTGAGCGGCCTTTTCGGGGTCGTTTTCATTGACGATCACGACGCTGGTGCTGCCGTCCGCGTTCTGCAGCGCGTAGCTGAACGCCAGCCCGCCGCCGGAGCTGTTCAGTTTCATGAACTTGCCGGCCTCGAGCTCGGCCACCATGGAGATGCCGAAGAAGTTGGCCCGGCCGGACATCTGGCCGTTGCCGAACGGGTAGGCGCCGGCGCTGCAGATGGCGGACAGGGGTGGGCCGCCCTTGCACGTGAGCAACGAGCTGTGGAAGCCGATCCGGGTGATGCCCAGCTGGGCGGCGTTGAGGGCATAGTCAGCCGCCCACAGCGCCGATGCGTGGGTGCGGGAGGTCTCGTTCGAACCTGGGCAGGCCGCGATCCCGGTCTCCGGGAGCCAAGTTTCAAGTCCCGCTGCCTGGCCGACTTTGAGGGCCGACTGCTGGTAATCGGCGGCACGATCATGCATCAGCCGGCTCATCAGGTTGGCAATGGTGGGCGAGCCCTTGGGATCACTGCCATCACAGCTGTAGAGCGGGTAATTGTGGAACGTCAGGATCTTCTTCTGCGGGATGTCCGCATCGACGAAGGGCTGCCACCACTTCTGGTCGTAGGCGCCCGGGCCGGAAATGGGCACGTTGGGGGCCACCGCATAGATCGCGTTGGCGTAGTCCTTCAGCTCCCGGACGTACTGCTCCACGCTGTAGCCGCTGCCGGTCTTGACGTCGTTGAACACGAAGCCGTTGGGCTCGTTGCCCACCGTGATGCTGAGCAGCCGGTCACCGAAAATCGCCGAGGCGTTCTTGACCATGTCCGCAGCCCGGGCCGGGTTGTAGTGGCCCAGGTCCACCGTGAGGCTGGCCTTGGCGTCGCCGGCGTCAAGCAGGGTCTTGAGCCGGGCGAGGTCTGCCGGGCCTACGGCCTTGACAGGGTGCGTCTTGTCTCCCTTGTAGTCGGCGGGGACACCCTCGCCGGTGGAGGTCCAGAAGAAGCGGCGGTCCACGGCGTTGCCGCCGAAGCGCAGGACGGGCTGGTCGATCTCTTTGAGCAGCTTGACCATCGACGCGTTGTCGCTGCTGAGGTCCGGATCGGCCAGGTCCGTGGCCTCGAGGGAGATTCCGGTCAGGCCTTTGTTCAGGGAGGTGCCCACGAGGTCGTTGGAGACGTCGACCTTGAGGGGCTCAACCTTCTCCAGCGGTGACCCGGCCGGCGGACCCGGCTGCGCGTAATAGGTGACCGGGGGGCCCACCTCGGCCGGGGTGGGGGCCGGTGCCGACGACTGGGTGGGGGAAGAAGCAGCCGGCGGAGCCGGAGTAGGGTTTCCGAGGGCGAGGGGAACCAGCACTGCTGCGGCGACGGCGACGATTCCGGCGCCGGCGATCAGTCCCGCGCGCTTTCTTTTTTCCGCGCTCTTTTCTGCGTTCTTTCCTGCGTTGGCGGGTTGGGCGGGGTCGGGGCTTTCGGCTTTCCCGGGGGAAGAGTCGAATTTGGCCATGGGGGATTACCTCCGGAAGTTTGTAGCACGTGCCCCCAGCTTAGCCAAGGGCGGCGGCCGGCGCCGACCGGAAGGTCCTGAACGGGGTCCCGGACAGGGCTCCGGACAGGACTGCCCGCACGGCGGACCGGTGGCGGCAACGCCGCAGGTCAGGCGCGGTCCGCCGCCGGCCGGCGGAACGTTTCGCGGGCCGGCAACCACACGGCGGCGGCGGCCAATAGTATGCCGCCAGTGACCCCGAAAGCCCAGCCGTAGCCCAGGCGGTCCGCCAGCAGCCCGGCCACCACCGGTCCGACAATCGCGCCGCTGTCCGAGGCCATCTGGAAGACGGCCAGGACGCGGCCGCCCGAGCGCTCATTGCCGATCACGTCGGCGATGGCGGCCTGCTGGGCCGGTCCCAGCAGCCCGGAGCCGATCCCGGCGCAAGCGGAGGCGAGCAGGAACCAGGGCAGCTGGTGCGTGAACCCGATGGCCGCCGTGGCGGTGCCGGTGACCACCAGCCCGGCCAGCAGGAGCGGCTTGCGGCCCAGGCTGTCCGCGAGCCGGCCGGAAAACGTCAGTGCCACCGCGTTACCGCCCGCAAACACCGCCAGGGCCCAGCCGGCCGATTCGGGACCGGCTCCCAGCGCCACGACGGCGAACAGCGGCACCGTGGCCATCCGCACCCCGAAGGTGGCCCAGCCGTTGGCAAAGCTCGAAAACAGGCCGGCGCGGTAGGCGCTGTCCCGCAGCGCGTCCTTCAGTTCCATCGCCGGGGCAGTGGCGCCGGGTCGCCGCGAGACGGCGGGGACATGGCTGAGCTGGGTCTGCACCACGAGGGCGGCCAGCACCAGGGCCCCCGCGTAGGCCAGGAACGGCACCCTCAGGCCGAAGCCGGCGAGCAGCCCGCCGACGATCGGGCCGCAGACGTTGCCGATCAGGAAGGCGGAGGCATAGGCCCCGGAGACCCGGCCGCGGCTTTCCGGCGGCGCGAGCCGGACCACGAGCGCCATGGACGCCACAGTGAACATCACCGAACCCGCCCCACCCAGGCCGCGGAAGACCAGCAACTGCCAGTAGTCCTGGGCAAAGGCGCAGGCCGCCGTCGACGCCGCCACGATCAGCAGCCCGGCCACATAGACCGGCCTTTCGCCCAGCTTCACGATCAGGGCGCCGGCGGCCGGGGCGAAGACAAGCCGCATGAACGCGAAGATGCTCACGATCACGGCCGCCGCCGTGGCGCCGACGTCGAACGTGGTGGCGAACTGCGGCAGAACAGGTGCCACGAGGCCAAAACCGATCGCAATCAGGAAGGCCGCAACCAGCATCACCTTGATGTCCCGGGGCAGCCGGGAACGCCCCGGGGCCGGGGAGGGCGCCTGGGCTGCGGCGTCGCCGACGGGGCGGGAGGTGTTGCTCATAGTGCGTTCGTCCTTGGGATGATGCGGGCCTGCTGGCGGCGGGTCCAACAAGTGCGGAAATAATCCGCTGAAACATAACCGTAACAAGTGTGAGATGCACCATTTACGTCCGGGAGGTTCTTGTAACAACCCGGCAATGTAAATCCTCCGCCAGCGAAACACAGCCCCGCGAAACTCGATGTAGAACGCAAATAAATGCGTTGGGACCGGCGGACTACTCCGCACCTATTGCAAGAGAGGACGTAGACCATGGAACTCACCGCAGGTCTCGTTTGGCTCCTGGTCGCCGCGGCACTCGTGCTGTTCATGACCCCGGGCCTGGCATTCTTCTACGGCGGCATGACTCGCGCCAAGTCGGCTTTGAACATGATGATGATGAGCTTCGTCGCCATTGGAACCGTGAGCATCATGTGGATCCTGTGGGGCGCCTCGATGGCTACCAGCAACGAAGACAATTTCTACCAGATCTTCGCCAACCCGTTCAGCCACTTCGGCCTGCACAACTTCACCGAACCGGCTGACCTGCTCAAGGTCGGCTACGCGGCCACCTTCGCGATCATCACGGTGGCCCTGATTTCCGGCGCGGTCGCCGACCGCGCCAAGTTCTCCGCCTGGGTGGTCTTCACCCCCATCTGGGCCACCCTTGTCTACGCGCCGATGGCCTTCATGGTCTGGGGCGGCGGACTCTTCTCCGCCAATGGCTGGTTTGGCCAGACGTTCGCGCCGGTCATCGACTTCGCCGGCGGCACCGTGGTCCACATCAACGCCGGCGTCGCGGGCCTGATCCTGGTCCTGATCATCGGTAACCGCAAGGGATTCGGCAAGGACCCGAACCACCGCCCGCACAACGTTCCGTTCGTCATGCTCGGCGCCGCAATCCTGTGGTTCGGCTGGTTCGGCTTCAACGCCGGTGCCGCTGCCACTGTGGAGCAGGCCGGCCTGATCTGGATCAACACCCTGGCCGCCCCGGCCGCCGCCATGCTCGGCTGGCTCGCCGTGGAACGCTTCCGCGACGGTCACCCGACCTCCCTTGGTGCCGCTTCCGGCGTCGTGGCTGGCCTGGTCGCCATCACTCCGGCCTGCGCCAACGTCTCCCCGCTGGGTGCGATCGCCCTCGGCGTCGCTGCCGGTGTGGCCTCCGCGCTCGCCGTCGGCCTGAAGTTCAAGTTCGGCTACGACGACTCGCTCGACGTCGTCGGCGTCCACCTCGTCTCCGGCGTGATCGGCACCGTGGCCATCGGCTTCCTGGCCACCCCGACGCAGGGCGCGGCGGGCCTGTTCTACGGCGGCGGCACCACGCAGCTGGTCGCCCAGAGCCTCGCGGCACTGATGGCCATCGTCTTCACCGCCGTGATGACGTTCATCATCGCCTTCCCGATCCACAAGTTCATGGGCTTCCGGGTCTCCCAGGAACAGGAAGTTGTCGGTGTGGACCTGAGCCTGCACGCAGAGACCGCCTACGAGTTTGGCGTCGGCGGGCACGGCGGCAGCTTCCAGCCGCTGCACGAACTGATCACCGGCAAGCCGATGGGCGGCGAGGACGAAGACTCAGTCTCCGCTGAGGTGGGCGCCGCGTCCAACGGCAAGCAGAACGCATCGGGCAAGGAAAGTGTGGGGGCATGAAACTGATCACAGCAATCGTCCGACCGGAAAAGCTTGAGGCTATTCGCGAAGGCCTGGAAGCCTACGGTGTGCAGGGCCTGACGGTCAGCGCAGCCAGCGGCTACGGCCGGCAGCGCGGCTACACCGAGGTGTACCGCGGGGCCGAGTACAACGTGGACCTCCTGCCAAAGATCCGGGTGGAAGTCCTGGCCACCGACGAACAGGCGGACGACATCCTCGATGTCATCATCGCCAGTTCCAACACCGGCCGGGCCGGCGACGGCAAAGTCTGGACGATGGATGTGTTCGAGGCTGTCAGGGTCCGCACCGGAGAGCGCGGTTCGGCAGCGATCTAACTGCCCTCGCTACACGCCGGTACGGCGAACAGACACAGCGGTACTGACACAGCGGTACTGACGCAGCGGTACTGACACAGCGGGCCGGATGCCCCAAAGGCATCCGGCCCGCCTTGTCGTCCCAGCTACTGCGCCGGTGCTACTCCTGTGCTGCGCCCGGCCAGCCCTCCGGCCCCGGGGTCCCGGCAGGATATTCCTCCAATGGGACATGTCCGGCGGTCCAGGACTTCAGCACGGGCGCCAGGATCCGCCAGCAGTCCTCGGCAGTGTCCGCCCGCACGGAGAGCAGGGGATCGCCGGCCAGCACGCCCTCGAGCACTTCACCGTACGGGAGGAGCTCGGAGGCGCTCAGTTCGGCCTGCAGCGTGGCCCGGTCCAGGCTCAGGACATCGCCCGGGCCGTTCACGTCGACGTCGAACTGCAGCGTGTCCGGGCCAAACCCGATCCGCAGCTGGTTGGGCGCGTCCACGCCGGTGAACCCCTTCGGCAGATGCGGCACCGGCCGGAAGGTCACCACGGCCTCCTTGCGTTTTGTGCCCACCGCCTTGCCCGAGCGCAGGATGAACGGAACGCCCTGCCAGCGCCAGTTGTCGATTTCCACCTGCACCTCGGCGAGGGTCTCAGTGCCCCTGGACGCGTCCACACCGTCCTCCCGGGCATAGTCCGGAATTTTCCGGCCGTTGATCGAACCCGCGGTGTACCGGGCCCGGCGGGTGTTTTGGCGGTACGGGGCGTTGACGCTGCTGGCCCGCAGAACGGTGGCCACAGCATCGCGGAGGTCGCGTTCGTCCACGGACGCCGGCGGCTCGATTGCCATTAGGGCCATGATCTGAAGCAGGTGGCTCTGGATCATGTCGCGGAGTGCGCCGGCGCCGTCGTAGTACCGGGCGCGGCCTTCGAGGGCGAGGTCCTCGTCGAAAATGATCTCGACCTTTTCGATGTGCTGCCGGTTCCACACCGGCTCCAAGAACGTGTTCGCGAAGCGCAGGCCAAGGATATTAAGGACGGTTGCCTTGCCGAGGAAGTGGTCCACCCGGTGGATGTGGTCCTCCGGGACCAGCCCGGCCAGTGTCTTGTTCAGGTGCCGTGCGGACGCCTCGTCCGAGCCGAACGGCTTCTCCATGACCAGCCGGGTGCCGGCGGGCAAGTCCTCCGGCGCCAGGGCTTCGCACGCGAGCTGGCTGACGCGCGGCGGCAGGGCGAAGTAGACGGCCACGGGGCCCTCCAGCTGCGCCAGCAGCCCGGCGAGCTGGTCTCCGGCCGTGACGTCGAGCTGGTGGTAGGTGCTCTCCTGACGGATCCGCTTGAGCTCCCGCTTGCCGTGGGCATCGGCCTTGGAGTTCTCGTCCGCGAACGACTCCTCGATCCGGCCCAGCCACTGCTCCGGCGTCCAGGGGTCCGATCCCGCTCCGGCCAGGGTGAGTCCTTCGGCGCGGCCCCGGGCCACCAGGCGGGCAAGCCCTGGTAACAGGAGCCGGCCCGTAAGATCGCCGGAGGCGCCCAGGATGAGCAGGGTTTTAATAGTTGTTTGGCTGGTCACCTACGCCAGCATGCCATCTTGAAGGCTCATCTTGGTACCCTAGATAGTCGAGTCCTGTTGTCGAGGCGGTTCGTTCAGGCGAACACCAGTCGCGACGCTGGCGTGCCGCACCGGCCGCCACCTGTAGATCCACTGAAAGAAGTGCACGGCGCGTGTTCAATTCACTCTCTGACCGGTTGACAGCAACCTTCAAGAATCTGCGTGGCAAAGGCCGCCTGACCGAGGCGGACGTTGACGCCACAGTCCGCGAGATCCGGCGAGCCCTTCTGGACGCCGATGTCGCCGTGCCCGTGGTCCGGGAGTTCACCGGCCGCGTGCGCGAGCGTGCCCTCGGTGTCGAGGTCTCCGGGGCGCTGAACCCGAGCCAGCAGATCGTGAAGATCGTTAACGAGGAGCTCGTCGAGATCCTCGGCGGCGAGACCCGCCGGATCCGCCTGGCCAAGACCGGCCCCACCATCATCATGCTGGCCGGCCTCCAGGGCGCCGGCAAGACCACCCTGGCCGGCAAGCTCGCCAAGTGGCTCAAGTCCCAGGGCCACAGCCCCATGCTGGTGGCCTGTGACCTCCAGCGGCCCAATGCCGTCACCCAGCTGCAGGTGGTCGGCCAGCGCGCCGGCGTACCCGTGTTCGCCCCGCACCCGGGCGCCACGTCCACCGAGTTGGACCACCCTGCCGGCGACCCTGTCGCCGTCGCCCGTGACGGCGTCGAGGAAGCCAAGCGCACCTTGCACGACGTCGTGATCGTGGACACCGCCGGCCGTCTCGGCGTCGACGCCGAGATGATGGAGCAGGCGCGCCAGATCCGCCGCGCGATCGTCCCGAACGAAGTCCTGTTCGTGATCGACTCCATGATCGGCCAGGACGCCGTCAACACGGCCCTGGCCTTCGACGAGGGCGTCAACTTCACCGGCATCGTGCTCTCCAAGCTCGACGGCGACGCCCGCGGCGGTGCCGCGCTCTCTGTCGCGTCGGTGACAGGCAAACCCGTCATGTTCGCCTCCACGGGCGAAGGCGTGGACGACTTCGAGCTCTTCCACCCGGACCGCATGGCCTCGCGCATCCTCGACATGGGTGACGTCCTCACCCTGATCGAGCAGGCCGAGAAGTCCTGGGACAAGGATGAAGCCGCCCGGATGGCGAAGAAGTTCGCCGACCAGGAGGACTTCACCCTCGATGACTTCCTCGCCCAGATGCAGCAGATCCGCAACATGGGCTCCATGAAGAAAATGCTCATGATGATGCCGGGTGCGCAGAACATCCGCCAGCAGCTGGAGCAGTTCGACGAGCGCGAGATCGACCGCGTCGAGGCCATTGTCCGCTCGATGACCCCGCATGAGCGCGTGGCTCCGAAGATCATCAACGGCTCCCGCCGGGCCCGCATTGCCCGCGGTTCCGGTGTACACGTATCCGAGGTCAACGGACTGCTGGAACGCTTTGCCCAGGCCCAGAAGATGATGAAGAAAATGGCCGCCGGCGGCGGGATGCCTGGCATGCCGGGGATGCCCGGCGGGGGCGGTGCTCGAAAGGGAGCCAAGCCGGCGCCCAAGAAGAAGGCCCGCTCCGGCAACCCGGCCAAGGCGGCGCAGGAACTGCGCGACGCCGAGGCGCGGCGTGCCGCCGGCCCCAAGGCCCTGCCCACCGGTGCGTCGTTCGGCCAGCAGGGCGGCGACTTCGATCCGTCCCAGCTGAACCTGCCCAAGGGCTTCGACAAGTTCCTCGGCGGCAGCAAGTAGCCGCAAGGGCTGACTGCCGCCGGCACTGTGTCGCCGGCGGCATCAGCACTTCGGTGCCATAGGGTAAGACAATGTTCAAGCAGCGCGTAGTCTTCGTCCACGGGGATGGCAGCTTCGGTGCCGCCGCGTGGCCAAAACAGCACGGGATGGCGCTGGACTACGACGCCCTGTTCCTGCGGCGGCACGGGTTCGACGCCGTCGCGGAACCGCTCGAATCGGACTTCGCCGCCGACGCCGCAATCGTGCTCGCGTCGCTGGCGGACGACGGCCGCGGCGAGGCCGGCGGCCACGTGGTGGCCCATTCGCAGGGCGCGATCGCCGCGATGATGGCCGCCGTCGAGCGGCCCGACCTCGTCCAGTCGCTGACCCTGGTGGAACCGGCCTGCCTGTCCCTGACCGCGGAGCTCCCGGCCACCGCCGCGCACCGGGCCCTCATGCAGCCGCTCTTCGATGTCCGGTACAACCTCAGCGACGACGACTTCCAGCGGGAGTTCATCCGCCGCGCGTTCGCGGCCGAAGCCCCTGGGGCCACGACGCCGGAGGCCCTCCGGGCAGCGCGCCGGCTCCGCCTGCAGGCGCCGCCGTGGGAAGCCCCGCTGCAGATCGTGCCGGGCGTGCCGACACTGGTCCTGACCGGCGGCTGGGAACCGCTGTATGAGGAAATCGCCGGCTACCTGCGCGAGACCGGCGCCCTGCACCGCACGGCCCCGGGAGGGCACCGGCCCCAGGATTCAGCCGAAGGGGCCCGGGCCATCCGCTCGTACATCGCCGAGGTCAGCCGCCGCCAGCACGCCCGGGCGTCCTAGGAGGCTGCGGGTCCTCCCACCGAGGGCTCCGGCAAGTAGACCTTGCCCCCCGAGGCGAGGAACTCGTTGCTCTTCGCCTGCATTCCGGCCGCCCTCTGCGCCAGGGCCGCCTGCGCTTCCGCCGAACCGTATTCGTCCCTGATGTCCTGGCTGATCCGCATGGAGCAGAACTTGGGACCGCACATCGAGCAGAAGTGGGCCGTCTTGGCCGGCTCCGCGGGTAGCGTCTCATCGTGGAAGGCCTCGGCCGTCACCGGGTCCAGGGACAGCGCGAACTGGTCCCGCCAGCGGAACTCAAACCGCGCCTTGGACAGGGCATCGTCGCGTTCGTGGGCGCCGGGGTGGCCCTTGGCGAGGTCGGCGGCATGGGCCGCGATCTTGTAGGTGATCACGCCCGTCTTCACGTCGTCCTTGTTCGGCAGCCCGAGGTGTTCCTTGGGCGTGACGTAGCAGAGCATGGCGGTGCCGTAGCGGGCAATCTCCGTGGCGCCGATTGCCGAGGTGATGTGGTCGTAGCCCGGTGCGATGTCGGTGACCAGCGGCCCGAGCGTATAGAACGGGGCTCCCTTGCAGAGTTCCTGCTGGCGCTCCACGTTTTCCCGGACGAGGTGGAAGGGCACGTGCCCGGGACCCTCCACCATGACCTGCACATCGAACTCCCAGGCCCGCCGCGTGAGCTCGGCCAGGGTGTCCAGCTCGGCGAACTGCGCCGCGTCGTTGGCATCCGCCGTCGCTCCCGGCCGCAGCCCGTCACCCAGGGAGAACGCGACGTCGTACTTCGCGAAAATCTCGCACAGCTCGTCGAAGTGCGTGTAGAGGAAGTTCTCCTGGTGGTGCGCCAGGCACCAGCCGGCCATGATGGAACCGCCGCGGGACACGATGCCGGTGACCCGGTTGGCCGTCAGGGGCACATAGCGCAGCAGCACGCCGGCGTGGATGGTCATGTAGTCCACGCCCTGCTCGCACTGTTCGATCACGGTGTCCCGGAAGATCTCCCAGGTCAGGGCGTTGGCCTCGCCGTTGACCTTTTCCAACGCCTGGTAGATCGGGACCGTGCCGATGGGGACGGGGGAGTTGCGGATGATCCACTCGCGCGTGGTGTGGATGTCGTCCCCGGTGGAGAGGTCCATGACGGTGTCCGCGCCCCATTGCGTGGCCCACTGGAGTTTGTCGACCTCCTCGGCGATGGAACTGGTCACGGCGGAGTTGCCGATATTGGCGTTGATTTTCACCAGGAACGCCTTGCCGATGATCATCGGCTCGGATTCAGGGTGGTTGACGTTGTTGGGAATGATCGCCCGGCCCGCGGCCACCTCGCGGCGCACCAGCTCCACATCGCAGTTCTCGCGCAGCGCGACGAACCGCATTTCCTGGGTGATGACCCCGTCCCGGGCGTAGCGCATCTGCGTGACGGTCCTGCCCTCAACCGCGCGGCGCGGCACCGGGCGACCGCCCCGCCACTCGGCCGACGCCGCACCCCGGCGCACCGCCGACTTGCCGTCGTCGAGCAGTTCACGTTGCCGGCCGGCGTAGGTTTCGGTGTCCGCCCGGGCCTCAATCCAGGGCGCGCGGAACGGTTCCAGCCCGCGGACCGGATCGCTGCCCGGGCCGGCCGTGCGGTAGACGCGGAAGGGAGGGTTCGGGACGCCGCCCGGTGAGGGTTCCAAGGCAATCTCGGTCACCGGGACGCGGATGCCGTGGTCCGGGTCCGTGGTGAAGGCCAGCGAGTGGGACTTCAGCGACTGCGTGGTGGCTGCTGGCTGATTGTCGGCTGACTCAATGTGGGCAGACTGAATTTGGACAGGGCTGTGCTGTGTCACTTGGGTGTTCACGGAAAAGCTCACTTCCTTCGCCGGCATTACCCGGACAGGTTCAACGGTCGCAGGCTGCGTCAGCCCGATCTCAGCCCCTGCAGGGGCACCCGTGTGGTCGTAGACGAAGCTACCACGCACCTCCGGCCGGCTGTCGAGTGTGACGCGGCGCGGTCGGGCCGCGGTGTTAGCGTGGCATTGTGACTCTGCCCAGGGCCGTGCCCCGCATCCGGATGGCGACGCCGGAAGACCTCCCGGCGCTGCCGGTTCTCGAGGCCTCAGCAGACCGCATCCTCGAAGCCGAGCTGGGGAACCAGGCGCTCCCGGCCCCGGGGGTGACGACGCCGGTTGAGCCGCTCTTCATACTTGTCTCCGGAACCCCGCCCGTAGGGTTTGCCCGCGTTGACGAGGTCGGCGGCCAGGCCCATCTGGAACAACTCTCCGTGCAGGCGGACTCCGCTGGGCGGGGGATAGGACGGTCCTTGGTAGAGGCGGCCCTCGATGCGGCCCGGGGTCGTGGCTATTTATCGATGACGCTGTGCACGTTCGCGGACGTTCCGTTCAATGCGCCGTTTTATGCGAGCTGCGGTTTCGAGGAATTCGCCCAGCATGGGCAGGCGTTGGGCGCCCTACGGATCCACGAAGCGCAGCTGGGGCTGGATGATCTGGGCCGGCGGATCGTCATGCGGATTAGGCTTTAGGTCATGACCGGCATCATCGAGTTCAGCGGCCCCATCCTCACCGCGGCGGACCAGGTCCGCCACGGGCTGTGGTCGGTGGAGGGCCGGCTGACCTTCCACCGTCCGGCGGCCGCGCCGGGGCTCGTGCTTGACGGCTGGGTCATTCCCGGCCTCGTGGACGCACACTGCCACGTCGGCCTCGGCCCGGGCGGGGACGTTACCGAGGACACCGCGGAATCCCAAGCTCTGGCGGACCGCGACGCCGGGACGCTGCTGGTCCGCGACGCCGGCGCCGTCCACGACACCCGCTGGCTCCAGCAGCGCGCTGACCTTCCCCGGATCATCCGCTCCGGCCGGCACCTCGCCAGGACCCGGCGCTACCTGCCGGGCCTGGCCGTCGAGGTCGAACCCGAGGATCTCGTCGAGGCGGTGCGCAAGCAGGCCCGCGCAGGCGACGGCTGGGTCAAGCTCGTGGGGGACTGGATTGACCGCGACGCCGGCGATCTCGCCGCCAGCTTTCCCGCCCGGACGGTCAAGGACGCCGTCCAGGCCGCCCACGAAGAAGGGGCCCGCGTCACCGCGCACTGCTTCGCCGAAGACACCCTCGATGACATGCTCGACGCCGGGATCGACTGCATCGAGCACGCCACCGGGCTGCTGCCGCGGCACCTGCCGCGCTTGGTCGGGCAGGGCGTCCCGATTGTGCCCACCCTGATCAACATCGCCACGTTCCCGGACATCGCGGCCCGGGCGGAGACCAAGTTCCCCCGCTACGCCGCCCACATGCGCTCGCTGTGGGCGCGGCGGGCGGAGCGGGTGCTCGAAGCCCACGAGGCCGGGGTGGCGATCTATGCCGGAACCGACGCCGGAAGCGTGATCAGCCATGGCCGGATCGTGGACGAGATCCAGGCCCTGCACGCCGCCGGCCTTCCCGGCGCCGCCGCCCTCGACGCCGCGAGCTGGTCCGCGCGGACGTGGCTCGGCGCGGAGTCCATCTGTGATGGGGCAAGTGCGGATGTCCTTGTCACCGCCGAGGACCCGCGGAGCAAACCTGCCACGCTCCGCCGGATCCAGCACATTGTGCTGCGCGGGCTGCCGGTGAACCGGGCGCAGACCGGTCATTAGGAATAAATTGAAGCTTCAAGTAATTTACTTCTATGCAGAGTCACCGAAATCCGGTGGCCAAAGAATCCACGGAGCGTTTCGATGACCGCAGAAGCCAGCACCCAGGACCTCCTTCCTGCCGACCTCGCCATGGGCACGGTGATGCTCAAGGTCGGCGACATGAAGCTCATGACCGATTACTACCAGCGCGCCCTCGGGCTGGAGACTGTGGCCGAACAGGACGGCGGGCTCTACCTTGGGCGCCGGCAGAAGCCGCTGGTACACCTGGCGCCCGCCCCTGGTTTGAACCTTCCTTCCCGCGGCGAGGCCGGGCTCTTCCATACCGCCCTCCTCTTCGAGGACCAGCACTCCCTGGCGGCCACCATTGCCAGCGCGGCCCAGTACGAGCCCCAGTCCTTCTCCGGCAGTGCGGACCACCTCGTCAGTGAGGCCTTCTACTTCAACGACCCCGAAGGCAACGGCATTGAGCTGTACTGGGACCGGCCGCGGGAAGCCTGGTCCTGGGAGGGCAAGAACGTCGTCATGGACAGCCTCGCCCTGCCGCCGCAGCGCTACCTGCAGCAACACCTGACCGAGGAGTCCGTGACCGGCCAGCGCCAGGCCGCCGCCGGCGTCGGGCACGTCCACCTGCAGGTCGGCGACGTCCAGTCGGCGCATGAGTTCTATGTCGGCACGCTCGGCTTCGAGAAGACCGCGGGATGGCACGGCCAGGCGCTGTTCGTCTCGGCCGGCGGCTACCACCACCACATGGCCATGAACGTGTGGAACAGCCGCGGCGCGGGCCCCCGGCGCGACACGCTGGGCCTGGGCGAGGTCCTCATCGAAGTGCCGTCCGGTGACGACGTCGCGGCCCTGGCCGACCGGCTCAAGGTCGCCGGCGTCGAATCGCACCACACCGGCGCCGAACTGCGCTTCGAGGACCCGTGGCGCAACCGGATCCGCGTCGCCGTTCGCTGAAGCCACAGTGCGCTAGGCACGCTGTTCCGCTGAGCATGTCCAGCGTTCAAAGCTCCCCGCTGGACATGCCCATCGTTCGCCGGCAGCGCTTCGGAACATGTCCACCGCGGGCAGCCGGGAATGGACGTGGCGGCCATATATCCATTGCTCAGCGTCGGGCGAGTGCATGCTCAGGGGCGGGGTCGGGTGGGCAGGGTTCCCCGGGCTTGCGGAGGGCATGTCCGTTGTTCGTTGACTGGACCGCTGGGCATGTCCACCGGTCGCAGCCGGGAATGGACATGGCGGCCATATGTCCATTGCTCGGCGTCGGGCGAGTGCATGTCCAGGGGCGAGGCCGGGTCAGGCAGGGTTTCCCCCGGGCTTGCGGAGGACATGTCCAGCGGCCGGGGCGAAGCTGCGCCAGGCACGCTAGGCTGAGGCGACGCCGAAAAGCGGTCCGCGGACCGCCGAACCCTAAGGACCAGCTGCATGGGATTCACCGAACTCTTTGTGTCCACCCACGAAGAAGCCCTCAAGCGCGCCGGCGCACTCGACGGCGGCGGCCCGGCCGCCCCGGGGGCCGTCCGCATCCCGGAGATCAGCGACTTCGAGGTGGAGCGGCTGGGAGACCTCGCCGGCGTCGCCGTGCACGCCCCGGGCGCGGACTATGAACTGGCCATGGTTGATGTGGCGAGCGACTCGCTGCTCGGCGTCCCCGCCGCGATGGTCCGCACACTGGCGGAACTCCTCAGCTATGAAACCGAAGGGGAGGGCGACGTCCTGGAGGACGTCGCAGCCAACTGGGCCGCCGAGGAGGACATGCCCTTCGGTGCGGACGAGGCGCGGGGCTACGTCCGCCGGATCGCCGAGCTCGCCGCCGGAGTCGATCCCGCCACCAGGTCCGGCCTCTACGTCTGGACGTCCTGACCGGCCCTGAACGCCGCGGATCGCCGCGTTCAGGCCGCACGCTGGTGCGCCGGGCCCGTGTCAAGTCGAAATCCTGCCGGTGATCTGGCACAATGAACAGGTACTCGATCTGCGTGGCCCCTCTCTCCGCGTCTGGATCTTGTCCTTTAGAACCCCCAAGTACGGCCCGCCCCACGGGTGCAGAACGCCGGGCTCGACCCCGTTTCAGAAACAGGAGTGACCACAAAAGTGGCCGTAAAGATTCGCCTTAAGCGCTTCGGTAAGATGCGCGCACCGTACTACCGCATCGTCGTCATGGACTCACGCTCCAAGCGTGATGGCCGTGCTATCGAAGAGATCGGCAAGTACCACCCGACCGAAGAGCCCTCGTACATCGAGGTCGACACGGACCGCGCCCAGTACTGGCTCGGCGTCGGCGCACAGCCGTCCGAGCAGGTCGCCGCGATCCTGAAGATCACCGGTGACTGGCAGAAGTTCAAGGGTCTCCCGGGCCAGGAGGGAACCTTGAAGACCAAGGCTCCCAAGGCTGCCTTCGTTACCCCGGAAAAGGGTTCCGTGATCATCCCGGAAGCCATCACCAAGAAGGCCAAGAAGGACGAAGCTGCCGAGGCTCCCGCCGACGCCGCCGAAGCAGAGACCACCGAGGCTGAGTAAATTGCTGGCAGAAGCGCTCGAACACCTGGTCCGCGGGATTGTTGACAGCCCCGAGGACGTCAAGGTCAGTGCGAAGAACAACCGCCGCGGGGAAACCCTCGAGGTGCGCGTTCATCAGGACGACCTTGGACGGGTGATCGGCCGGCAGGGCCGGACCGCACGCGCATTGCGCACTGTGGTTGCGGCGCTGGCGGACGGCGAGCCGGTCAGGGTCGACGTCGTCGACACCGACCGCCGCCGGTAACGCGTTCAGCACTACTTGTCTTGAGTCCGGCCCCTTCACCAGAAAATGGTGGAGGGGCCGGACTGTTTTCCCGTAATTCCGCACCAGACGTACAGATTCACCAACCCCGAACAGAGGAACAGATGCAGCTCCAGGTGGCACGAATCGGCAAGCCCCACGGCATCCGCGGCGAAGTGACCGTCCAGGTGCTCACCGACGCGCCCGGCGACCGTTTTGTCCCCGGCACGCAGTTCATCGTGGAACCCACCTCGGCCGGGCCGCTGACGGTAATCAGCGCCCGCTGGAACAAGGACATCCTGTTGCTGGCCTTCGATGAGATCGAGACCCGCAACGAGGCCGAGACCCTGCGGGGCGCCAAGCTGTTCATCGAAACCGAAGGAATCGGCGCCGAGGACGACGACGAGGGCTGGTACGAGCACGAGCTCGTGGGCCTCGAGGTCCGGGTGGGCGGCAACGTGGTCGGCAAGGTCTCGGCACTGCACACGCTGCCGGTCCAGGACCTGCTGGTGGTCACCACGGACGAGGGCAAGGAAGTCCTGATCCCGTTCGTCGAGCAGATTGTGCCCGAGGTCAACGTGGGTGAAAAGTACGTCCTCGTCACCCCGCCGCCCGGACTGTTCGAGGTCAACACCGACGAGGCCGCCGAAGAACAGAACCCTGAAGCGCAGAACCCTGAAGAGCAGGGCAACGCGTAGATGAGAATCGACGTCGTCAGCATCTTCCCGGAGTACCTGGCCCCGCTGGAGCTGTCGCTGATCGGCAAAGCCCGCCAGGACGGCCTGCTGGACCTCAAGGTCCATGACCTGCGGGACTTCACCACCGACCGGCACCGGACGGTCGACGACACCCCCTACGGCGGCGGCGCCGGCATGGTCATGAAGCCCGAACCCTGGGCGCAGGCCCTCACCGCCGTGGCCGCCGGACGGTCCGGCGACGCCGACGACGCCGTCGCACCTGGCGTCTCCGGATCTGCCGGCAAACCCGTACTGATCGTCCCGTCGCCGGCTGGGGAGCGCTTCACCCAGGCCACCGCGCATGAACTGGCGGAGGAAGACCAGCTGGTGTTCGCCTGCGGACGCTACGAGGGCATCGACGAGCGGGTCCTGGAATGGGCCGCGGAGCACTTCACGGTGCGCCCGATGAGCCTGGGGGACTACGTCCTCAACGGCGGCGAAGTCGCCGTGCTGGCCATGGTCGAGGCCATTGGGCGGCTGCTGCCCGGCGTCGTCGGCAACCCCGAGTCCCTCGTGGAGGAGTCCCACTCGGACGGGCTGCTCGAGTACCCGGTCTACACCAAGCCTTCCAGCTGGCGGGACCGGGACGTCCCGGCGGTGCTACTGAGCGGCAACCACGGCAAGATTGCCCAGTGGCGCCGGCACGAGCAGTACCGGCGCACCGCCGAACGCCGCCCGGACCTCCTTGTGGAGTTCGACGCCGGCAAGCTTCCGCGCGCGGACCGTACGGCGTTCGCTGACCTGGGCTACGACGTCGTCGACGGCCGGCTGCTGCGCCGTCCCGACGCCTAACCACCGGGATTGGGCTAACCCGGACAAAATGTGGCAAAATTAGTCCTTGTGCCTGCTGGGTTGCGAACCTGCCACAGGGGGAGCGCTACCAACAGCCCGGCACCCCGGCCCCGTCTACTCCTGACAGGGCCGGATTGACAAACTTTCGGCGGGAATTTCCGGGCGGCGCATGCCACCGGGCTTGGCCGCCGTAACCCAACGTGAGTGACCTGTGGCGTTCACCAGGAGTGGATCAATGCATATCCTCGATTCCGTAGATGCAGCCTCGCTGCGCACCGATGTTCCCGAGTTCCGCGCGGGTGACACCATCAAGGTTCACGTGAACATCATCGAAGGCAAGAACTCCCGCGTCCAGGTCTTCCAGGGCTTCGTCCTTGGCCGCCAGGGCGATGGCGTCCGCGAAACCTTCACCGTCCGCAAGGTCTCCTTCGGTGTCGGCGTAGAGCGTACCTTCCCGGTGCATTCCCCGATCATCGACAAGGTCGAGCTCGTCTCCAAGGGTGACGTGCGCCGCGCCAAGCTTTACTACATGCGTAACCTGCGTGGTAAGGCCGCGAAGATCAAGGAAAAGCGCGACTTCCAGACCGCCAAGTAAGTCTTCCCAGACTTCCACCGCGGGTCCACGGACCGTACCCGGTGCGTCAGCTAGTGCGGCGCCGGAGCTATCCGCAACAGCGCACATTAGTTCACAACAGCGCCAAGGGATACGGAACATGGAACAGCCAAAACGCCAGCCCAGGAAACCGGGCTGGCGTTTTGCGTTGCTGGCCCTGGTGCTCGCCGTGGCCATCAGCGCCGTGGTCCGTTCCCTGTGGATGGACATTTTCTTCATCCCGTCCGCCTCCATGGAACCGCTCCTTCACACCGGGGACCGGATCCTGGTGGCGCGGACCGGCTTCCAGGCTGAGCCCCTGGACCGGGGGGACGTCGTCGTCTTTGACGGCCGCGGCTCCTTCGCCCCGCTCAACAGCGGCAACGGCCCCGTGGTGGATGCCCTCGCCGAAGCCGGACGCTGGCTCGGCCTCGCGGGCAGCGACACCACGTATGTCAAGCGCGTCATCGGGCTGCCCGGCGACCGTGTGGTCTGTTGCGACGCCGGCGGCCGGCTCACAGTCAACGGCCAGCAAGTTGCGGAACCGTATGTGTATCCGGGGGACACGCCGAGCGATGTGAAGTTCGCCGTTCAGGTGCCCGCCGGACGGCTTTGGCTCATGGGGGACCACCGCTCCATGTCGGCCGATTCCCGGAACCTCCTGGGCGCCCCCGGCGGCGGCATGGTGCCGCTGGAACGCGTCATTGGCCGGCCGGTACAGATCATCTGGCCGCTTGATAGATTTGCAGCAGTAGCGCGGCCCGAACCGGCTGCGACAACGACGACGACGAACGGACAGTAGATGCCCGAGACCGAACCGCGCACTCCTGAGCCGCAGGGCCAGGACCGACCCCGGGTTACCGCCTCGGCGATCCCCGGGGACGAGCCGGCGGAGCACCCCACCACCCGGCTGCCGCAGGCACGGGTTGCGGACGAGCACGCCCCCGGCGCGGGCGCTGGCCATGGTGCGGGTGCGGTTGCAGGAGACGGTGCCGGTACTGCGGCGGATGGACCTGCTGGTGATCCGGACGTCGCGGGTGCCGCGGCGCCGGCTGTTGCGTCGGCGTCGGTCTCGGCGGACGAAATTGCCGGAGCGCGGCGCGCTGATCGGACCGGCGCTGATCGGAGCGACAGGGAGCGGCCCGCCGGTCCCGCCCACGCCGATCCGTCCTCCCGCCGGGCCAGGAAGGCCAAGGCCCGTGAAGGGCGCAGCCCGCTCTTCCTGTGGCTGAAGGAGGTTGCCACGGTAGTCATCGTGGCGATCGTGCTGTCCTTCCTGATCAAGACCTTCCTGTTTCGGGCCTTCTACATCCCGTCCGAATCCATGGTCAACACCCTGGATGTGAACGACCGCATCTTCGTGAACCTCCTGGTGCCCGAGCCCATGGCGCTCCAGCGCGGGGACGTCGTGGTGTTCCGGGACAGCCAGAGCTGGCTCGCCCCCGCAGCCGAGAAGACGAAGGGCCCGTTCACTTGGGTGCAGGACGGGCTGACGTTCGTCGGTTTGCTGCCGGATAACTCGGAGCAGCACCTGGTCAAGCGCGTCATCGGGCTCCCGGGCGACCACGTGGTCTGCTGCGATGCCGGCGGTCAGCTCACCGTCAACGGCGCGCCGCTGAATGAGAAGTACATCAATTCCGCAGAGATCCCCCAGGTCCGCGACTTCGACGTCGTCGTGCCCGCCGGCAAGGTCTGGGTCATGGGCGACAACCGCAACCATTCCGCGGATTCCCGCGCCCATATGGAGACCAACGGCGGCTTCGTCAACGAGTCCGACATAGAAGGCAAGGCCGCCGTCATCGCATGGCCGCTGAACAGGATGTCGGCCCTGGACAACTATCCGGGCGTCTTCAGCGGCGTGCCCGCCCCGTCCGGAAAGTAAGCTGCCCGTCATGTCAGTCGCCCCCACCCTGGACTACGAACGCCGCTTCCGCGGTTCCGGCGCCCGGCTCCTCGCGGGCATCGACGAGGTCGGTCGCGGTGCTCTCGCCGGCCCCGTCAGCGTGGGGATCGCCGTCGTGGACCTGCAGCAGCAGAAGCTCCTGGCCGATGTCCGGGACAGCAAGCTGCTCAAGGTCGCGGACCGCGAGCGGCTGGTGCCGCTGGTCCGGGACTGGAGCGTCGCCTCCGCCGTCGGGCATGCGTCCGCGAACGAGATTGACGCACTCGGAATCATCGGCGCCCTCCGGCTTGCCGGGAACCGGGCCTGGTTCGCGGTGCTCGCCGCCGGCGTCACGCCCGAGGTTGTCCTGCTGGACGGCAGCCACAACTGGCTCTCGCCCGATCTGCAGCCCTCATTGTTTGACGATGCTCCCGCCGAACCCGGCTGCGACGCCCCGGTGCACACGTTGGTGAAGGCGGATATGCAGTGCCTCAGCGTCGCCGCGGCCAGCATCATCGCGAAGGTCGAGCGCGATGCGATGATGTGCGAGCTGCACACGCAATACCCGGCCTACGGCTGGGACGAGAACAAGGGCTACGGCACCGCGGCGCACAAGGAGGCGCTGCGGACCGCCGGTACCACGCCGTACCACCGGGTCAGCTGGCAGCTGCTCTAGCTGAGGGTGCGGCCCGCCGGTGGCGCCCTGTGGCGCGCGGCCGGCTCGTCCTGTGGCGCGCGACCGGCGCCGGCCCTCCGGTGGCGCGCGGCCGGCGCCGGATGGTGCAAGATGGAACCATGAGTGCCGAGGACCTTGAAAACTATGAGACCGACATGGAGCTACAGCTCTACCGCGAATACCGCGACGTCGTCGGGCTGTTCAGCTATGTGGTCGAGACCGAACGGCGTTTCTACCTTGCCAACCACGTTGACCTGCAGGCCCGCAGCGCCGACGGCGAGGTCTACTTCGACCTGACCCTGCAGGACGCCTGGGTGTGGGACGTCTACCGCTCCGCCCGGTTCGTCAAGAGCGTCCGCGTCATCACGTTCAAGGACGTCAACGTCGAGGAACTGCCACGCAGCGAGGAACTTGCTCTGCCCAAGGTCGAGGACCTGGGCAACTGAGCCTGATTTCTTAGCCCCTGGGTGGCGCAGGTTTCCCGATGCCGTCCAGCGCAATGCCCTGCTGCCGCAGCAGGTCCAGCACACCCTCCGGATAAGAAGCGCAGCCATCCGGGTTTGTGGCTCCTCGCTCGGCTGCGTGCTCGGACGCTGTGTCGCCTATGCCGATGGTTGCGACGGCCGCCTTCCATCCGCCGAGCCCCTCGATCTGCTTGGGGACCCACACGTTGGCCGCACCGTTGACGTAGTCCCACACCTTGGGGTGGACACCCGGGCCCAGATAGATGCCACCTTCCGCCGCCCGGGTGACGAGTGTGGGCAGTGGCAGAACCCCCATTAATTGCGCAGCCTGATACTCGGACATGTTCCAGGGCGGTTCGCCGAAGTAGTACCAGCTCGCTGCACAGATGCCGTACAGCTTTGGACCGAACTGCGCGTAGTTCAGATATAGCTCCATAATCCGTTGCGGAGTAAGGGTGAGGCTGAACTCGGTCGCTAGGCCTGCCTCCAGGCCCTTTCTCAGGGCATTCGGTTCAGGCCACAGGAAGATGTTCTTCACGAGCTGCTGCGGGACCGTGGAACCGCTCGGGTCATCCTTGCCCTGCAGGTAGGCGACGGCCCTGTCCCGGAAATCATCAACTGGGAACGCGCCAACACGCGTTCCCAGCTGTTGGTCTTCGTGGGCGACGGCCGCGGCAATGACGTAGCGGCTGATGTGGTTCAGGGACACGTACTGGTAGGCGATCGGGCCGCCGGTCTGCAGCATGTAGGCAGTACGCGGGGGAGTCAACCAGATGAAAGAGACGGCGGCCAGCTCTGTGATGACCATCATGGCGAGGGTGAGCTTGAGGACCCTGGCGATCAGCCGCCGCACCCGGGGCTTGTGTTTTTCCGCCGGAGCCGCAGGCTGACGTTCGGGTTCGGGTTCGGGTTCGGGTTCGGGTTCGGGTTCCCGTTGGGGCGCTGGCGCAGGTGAAGGCGCTGGCCAGCCGGTGGCAGCGTGTCCGTCCTGCCCGCCGGGCGGATCCGGTTCCGTAAGCTGCTGCGTTCCCAGCGGCTGGGTCTCTGCCCACGACCGGGCGTCCGCCAATGGCTGGGCCGCGCGATGTTCCATACGCCGATCCTTCGGAAAGAATACGGGCACCCTCGCGGAGTGGCGGGGGTTGGGAAAAGCCTAAGCGGACCATGCGGGCGCTGGCTACGTTTCGTTGCCTGACAATCGCCTCAACAGAGCCCGTCAATGCCGCCACAGCTTGTATTGCTGGCGGCGCCTTGCCCGGGATCCGCCCGGATCACGGGCCTGCGGCAGACGCTTCGGCGAGGTTTCCCAACGTTGGTAGATGTTCATTCAAGGGTCATCTCCTCTGTTTAGAAATTCAGTTACCTGCTGCGCAACCTCGTCGGTGATTCCCGTTTGCCAGCTCGTTTTGAACAAAGGCTGATCGGCATAGAAGTCAGTGTCATCGTCGACAATGGCATACCGCGTAACTTCCGGATGCTGGTCCAGCCACATCTTCACCTCCTCGCCACGAAAACCTGTGTCTGCTGTCGGAGTAACGTCAAAGGTCTTGTAAACGTGTCGGTCCACTTCTTCACGGCCGCCTTGGAAGTGCCGCCACGTGGACGTAAGAACAACGGCTGCGTCAGTGTCGAGGATGATCTTGCCGATCTTGGACGCCAGGAAAGGATCGATGCCCATGAAGCCGCGATAGCGCTGTCTCGTACCCACGCGGTTGACGACTCCATCGATATCCAGGAAAAGTACTTTCATTCCTGTTCCTCCTGCGGTTCTTCTCGTCCTGCCTTGATTATGCGATCAGCAGTGCTGAACACGCTGCGAATACCCTTTTCATCAGGCTTGTGCACTTGTAGCTACTGCTGGATTTAGTGCTGGCTCTCGTCGGCGCCGAACTGATCGGTCGCGCCTAACTCGTTCATGATGAGATACGCAGACCCTGCTGGATGCCTTGCCCGCCAGGGCCTTGATCGCTGGCGGCGCCTGCCCGGGATCCGCCCGGACCACAGGCCTCCGGCAGGCAGGGGATTCGGCGAAGTTTCCCACATAGCCAAAGTGGGCCCTGTGTTCGTCCCTAGCGGCCCTCCACGCTGGAGGCATGAGAGCTAAGGATGTGCTCGGCCGGCGCGGGGAGGACCTCGCGGCGGATTACCTTAAGGCCCACGGCATGCGGATCGTGGAGCGGAACTGGCGCTGCCCCGAGGGGGAGATCGACATTGTCGCCCTCGACGGCGACGCGCTGGTCATCGCCGAGGTGAAAACCCGGAAATCCCTCGCGTACGGCCATCCCTTCGAGGCTGTCGGCGCGGACAAGCTGGCCCGGCTGCACCGGCTGGCAGCGGCGTGGTGCCGTGTCCAGGGGCTGCACATGCCGCTGTGCCGCGTGGACGTGATCGCCGTGATCGACGACGGCATCGGCGAGCCCGCCGTCGAGCACCTCAAGGGGGTGGGGTAGATGGCGCTGGGCCGGACCTATTCGGTCGCCCTCGTGGGCCTCAACGGCTACATCGTGGAGGTCGAGGCCGACATCGGCCAGACCCTGCCGGCGTTCGTGATCCTGGGCCTGCCGGACGCCTCATTGAACGAGGCCAAAGAACGGATCCGCTCCGCGGCCCAGAACTCGGGGATCCCGCTGAGCCGCCGCAAGATCACGGCCAACCTCATCCCTGCGTCCCTGCCCAAACGCGGCTCGGGCTTCGATCTCGCCATCGCCATGGCCGTGCTGCTGGCGGCGAACGACATCCGGCCCACGGGCAGCACGGTCTTCATCGCCGAACTCGGCCTGGACGGCCGGCTGCGGCCCGTGCGGGGCATCCTTCCGGCCGTGATGGCCGCGGTGCGGGCCGGCTACCCCGAGGTCGTCGTGGCCCGGGCCAACGTGACGGAGGCCGAGCTCGTCCCCGGCGCACAGGTCCGGGGCTACGCCACACTGGCCCGGCTCGCGTTCGACTGCGGCGCGGACCCGCAGGACCTGGCCCTCGACTTCGACCCCGGGCCCGGGGACCCCGACCACCCCCAGCCCGGCACCGGTCCCGCCCTGGCACCAGACATGTGCGATGTCTCCGGCCAGGCCGCGGCGCGGCGTGCCCTGGAAGTGGCCGCCGCCGGGGCCCACCACCTGCTGCTGACCGGACCGCCGGGCGCCGGGAAGACGATGCTCGCCGAGCGGCTGCCCGGGCTGCTGCCGGACCTGGGCGACACCGAGGCCATGGAGGTCACCGCCATCCACTCCCTGTGTTCGCTGCCCTCGGGCTCCGTGCAGCTGCTGCGCCGCCCGCCCTACGAGAACCCGCACCACACCGCGACGGCGGTGGCCATCATCGGTGGCGGGTCCGGGCTGCCGCGGCCCGGGGCAGCGTCCCGTGCGCACCGCGGAGTGCTCTTCTTGGACGAGGCCCCGGAGTACGACCGCGGCGTCCTCGACGCCCTTCGGCAGCCGCTGGAAAGCGGTGAGCTGGTCATCCACCGCTCGGCCGGGTCCGCGGCCTATCCCGCCCGGTTTCAGCTGGTCCTTGCGGCCAACCCCTGTCCCTGCGGCAAGGCAACCGGCAAGGGGGTGGACTGCATCTGCACGCCCACCATGCGGCGCCGATACCAGGCCCGGATGTCCGGGCCCCTGCTGGACCGGGTTGATATCCAGCTCGAAGTCGAGCGGGTCTCGCTCGCCGGCTTCGGCCAGCCTGCACCCGAGGAAGGCACCGCCAGCATCGCGGCACGGGTCCGGGCGGCCCGGGGCCGTCAGCTGGACCGGCTGCTGCCGTTCGGGATGGAAACCAACGCGCAGGTCCCCGGGCGGCTGCTGCGCGGGGTCCTGCGGCTCGATGCCCCCACCACCCGCATCCTGGACTACGCGCTGGAGCGCGGTGTGCTGACCGCACGCGGCTACGACCGCGTGCTGCGCCTCGCCTGGACCCTCGCGGACCTCTCCGCGCGGGACGTGCCGGACGGGGACGACGTCGGGCAGGCGCTGGGTCTCCGCCAGGCCGCCGCGGCCTCACCCTGAGCCTGCCGCCACGAAGCCGCACCCGTAGCCACGCGAAAGGAACCACCATGATCGATGACGAACGAGCAACCCGGGCAGCCCTGTCCCGGCTGTTCGAGCCGCAGGACGCGGCGGCGCTGGCGCTGGTCCAGGCAGCGGGCGCACAGGACGCCCTGCGGATTGCCAGCGGCGGTCTCGCCCCTGGTCCCGGGCTCGAGCAGGAGATCACCGGAATCCTGGCGGACAACGGCTCCGGCAGCGGCTGGTCCGGACTCACCGAGGCGCTGAAGCGTTGGGCCCCGCGTGTGCCCGACCTCGCACCGGAGCGGGACCTGGCCACCATGCAGCGGCTCGGCGGACGGCTCATCATTCCCGCGGATGAGTTGTGGCCGCGGCAACTGGCGGACCTCGGACTGCAGGAGCCCCTGTGCCTGTGGTGGCGCGGCGTGGAACAGGAGCTGCCCCCGGCGGCCCGGTCCGTAGCCCTGGTGGGCTCCCGGGACAGCACCAGCTACGGGGCTTCGGTGACGGGCGACCTCGCGTACTCGCTGGCCCAGCGTGGCTTTACGATCGTCTCCGGCGGCGCCTACGGGATTGACGCCCACGCCCACAGGGCGGCCCTGGCCGGCAGCGGGGGCGGCTTGCCCACCGTTGCCGTCATGGCCGGGGGAGTGGACCGCTTCTACCCCGCGGGCAATGAGGACCTGCTCCGGGCGGTGGCGAACCAGGGCGCAGTCCTGGCCGAGGTCCCGCCCGGGTCCGCGCCCACCCGCTACCGGTTCCTGCAACGCAACCGCCTCATTGCGGCGTTGGCCTCCGTCACAGTCGTCGTCGAGGCCCGGTGGCGCTCCGGTGCCCTGAACACGGCCCACCACGCCGAAAGCCTGGGCAGGGCCGTGGGCGCCGTGCCCGGATCCATCCACAGCGCCAACTCCGCCGGCTGCCACCGGCTTCTCCGTGAAGGCGGCGCGGTGTGCGTCACGGATGCCGGGGAGATCGCCGAGCTCGCGTCCCCGAGCGGCGAGGCGATGCCTCCGGACAAGGCTGGCCGGGCTGAGGCCCACGATGGCCTGACCCTGGAGGACCTGATCCTGCTCGATGCCCTGCCGCTGCGGACCACCACCTCGGTCGAGAAGCTGGCCACGGTGGCCGGGCTGAGCCCGGACTCGGTCCGCGCGGGCCTGGGCCGGCTGGGGCTGCTGGGCCTGGCCGAATCCCGGCACGGAGGCTGGAAACGCTCCGGGAAGGCGGACTGACATGGCGGGCTGCGCAGGGAAGGAGCGGCTCGCCGACCGGCTCCTTGAATGCCCCGGGAATACTGCCACAGTAGGAGGGTGCCTACACAGGATCCCCCCGCTGCCCTGCCCGCCGCGCTGTCCGGCGATATGCAGCTCGCCGCCGCACGCTTCGGCCGCTACCTGGAGGCGGAGCGGGGCCGGTCCGCCCATACCGTGCGGGCCTACCTCTCCGACGTCGACAGCCTGCTGGCGCACGCCGCGACCGAGGGAGTCCAGGGCCTTGCCGGGCTGGAGCTCGGGACCCTGCGGCGCTGGCTCGGGGCCCAGAGCGAGTCCGGGAAGTCCCGCGCCACCCTGGCCCGCCGCGCCGCTACCGCCAGGGCCTTCACCGCCTGGGCCGTCCGCGAGGAGCTGATCGAAGCCGACCCCGCCCTGCGGCTCAAGGCGCCAAAGCGGGAGAAGTCCCTGCCCGGGGTCCTGCGCCAGCAACAGGTCCGGCGGCTCGTCGACGACGCCGAATCGGCCTCGGCCGAGGGGGAGCCGCTGGCCTTGCGCAACCGCGCCATGGTGGAGCTGCTCTACGCCACCGGTGTCCGGGTTGGCGAGCTGGCCGGCATGGACGTGGACGACCTCGACCCGGACCGCAGGACCCTCCGGGTGCTCGGGAAGGGCAACAAGGAACGCACGGTGCCCTACGGGCTGCCGGCCGCGCTCGCCGTCGACGACTGGCTCCGCCGCGGCCGGCCGGCCCTCGCCACGGGGACCAGCGGCCCCGCGCTCTTCCTGGGCGCGCGCGGCGGAAGGGTGGACCAGCGCCAGGTCCGCAGTGTGGTCAAGGAGATGCTGGAGCGGCTGGGAGACACCGCCGCCACCGGACCGCACGCGCTGCGGCACTCCGCAGCGACCCACCTGCTCGACGGCGGGGCGGACCTGCGCGCCGTGCAGGAAATCCTCGGACACAGCAGCCTTGCCACCACCCAGATCTACACCCACGTTTCCGTCGAAAGACTCCGGCAGAGCTACCAGCAGGCGCATCCCCGGGCCTGAGGATCGCTGGGCACCGCGCGTCCGGCCGGCCGACAAGGCCCACAATTCGGCCCGGATTCCTGCCCGGGATTCCGCCCGCATACCCGGCCGGCGCAAAGCGGACCAGGGTCCGCCGAGCGGTCCGCGGAACCGGGCGCGGCGCGGCGGAAAAGACTCGCCGAATCGTACTGGCGTAATTAGGAGGGGTAGGGCAGAATAAAACTCACGCCCGGGAAGTTTCAAGTTGAACTTGAAGCTGGAATGCACCACGTCCCAGCTTCGAACCCGGTTGTATATTAGTAGTCTGGCAGGGACCGCCGGCATAATTTCGGATCCGCGCAACAGACAGACATCCAGGCACAGGTCGTTGGGGAAGACGTACCTACAGCTATGGAGGATGGAATGTCTGTTGCACTGACCCGAGGTGTGTTGTTCGTTCACTCAGCCCCGACTGCCTTGTGCCCCCACGTTGAGTGGGCCATAGGGTCTGTCGTGGACAAGCGGACGGACCTGGAGTGGACCGCTCAGCCTGCCGCGCCCGGAATGTTCCGGGCCGAGCTGTCGTGGACCGGTACGCCGGGCACGGGGGCTCAATTGGCGTCCGCTCTGCGAGGCTGGGCGCACCTGCGCTACGAAGTCACCGAGGAACCGAGCCAGGGAGTCGACGGCGGCCGCTGGTCGCACACCCCGGAGTTGGGGATCTTCCACGCCACTACCGACGTCCACGGCAACATCATGGTGTCCGAGGACCGCATCCGCTACGCCTACGAATCCGGCGCCGGCGACCCCTCGGCCGTCTACCATGAACTCTCGCTCGCCCTGGGCGAGGCCTGGGACGAGGAACTCGAGCCCTTCCGGCACGCCGCCGAAGGCGCCCCCGTGCGCTGGCTCCACCAGGTCGGCTAGGGCCTCACCGGGCGCCACACCGCAGCAATTCCATAGCTAGGCGCCAAAAAGCAGATGGCGGCAATGTTCATAAAGAACATTGCCGCCATCTGTTATCTCAGCAAGCTGCGGGCAGGTACAGCTACACGCTGCGTACCGCGATCACGGCGTTGTGGCCGCCGAAGCCGAAGGAGTTGCTCAGCGCGGCGATGCTGCCGGCGGGCAGGTCACGGGCCGTCGTGACGACGTCGAGCGGGATTTCCGGATCCTGGTTCTCGAGGTTGATGGTCACCGGCGCCTTGCGGTCGTAGATGGCCATGACGGTCAGTACGGCTTCCACGGCGCCGGAGGCGCCGAGCAGGTGCCCCATCTGGGATTTGGTGGCCGAGACCGCGACGGTGTCCACGTGCTTGCCCAGGGCGGCCTTGAGCGCCGCGTACTCGGGCTTGTCGCCGACCGGGGTGGAGGTGGCGTGCGCGTTGACGTGCACCACGTCTTCGGGCTGGATGCGGCCGTCAAACATGGCAGCCTTCAGCGCGCGGGTGGCGCCGAGACCCTGGGGGTCCGGGGCGGTGATGTGGTAGGCGTCGGCGGTGACGGAGGTGCCGGCCAGTTCGGCGTAGATCCGGGCACCGCGGGCCAGGGCGTGCTCCTCGGCCTCGAGCACCAGGGCACCGGCGCCTTCGCCCATGACGAAGCCGTCACGGTCACGATCGTAGGGGCGTGAGGCGTGCTCGGGATCGTCGTTGCGGCGCGAGAGTGCCTGCATGGAGGCGAAGGCGGCGATCGGCATCGGGTGGATGGCGGCTTCGGCGCCGCCGCAGACGACGACGTCGGCCTTGCCGGCGCGGATAAGGTCCAGGCCCACGTGCACGGCCTCGGTGCCGGACGCGCAGGCGGAGACGGGGGTGTGGGCGCCGGCGCGGGCACCCAGGTCCAGGCTGACCGCCGCGGCCGGGCCGTTGGGCATCAGCATGGGCACGGTCATGGGCAGGACGCGGCGGGGACCCTTTTCGCGCAGGGTGTCCCAGGCATCCAGAAGGGTCCAGACGCCGCCGATGCCGGTCGCGAAGGCAACCGCCAGGCGGTCGTGGTCGATTTCGGTGATGCCGGAGTCGGCCCACGCCTCGCGGGCCGCGACCACGGCGAACTGGGTGGACGGGTCCATGCGCTTGGCCTCGACCCGGGTCAGGACATCCAGGGCCGGGGTGGAGGCGCGTGCGGCGAAGTGGACCGGCAGCTCGTACTTGGCCACCCAGTCGTCCTCAAGCGTGTGCGCGCCGGAGACGCCCTTGAGCGCGTTCTTCCACATCGTGGGGACATCGCCGCCGATGGGTGTGGTGGCACCCAGACCGGTAATGACTACTTTGCGTGCCATGGGATCACTCTCTGTCGGTGCGCCTGCCGTATCCGGAGCCGCGAACGGGATGGCCGGGGCCTGCGAGGGGAAAACTTTCGGGTCGTGCAGTTGATGGTGGTCCGGTCCGGGCACTGCTGGAGCGCCCGGACCGGGCACCGGGGTCCGCCGATACCGGCGGAAGCCAGACTAGGCCTGGGCGTTGGAGATGAAGCTGACGGCGTCGCCGACGGTCTTGAGGTTCTTGACCTCTTCGTCCGGGATGCGGACGCCGAACTTCTCTTCGGCGTTGACCACGATGGTCATCATCGAGATGGAGTCGATGTCCAGGTCCTCGGTGAAGGACTTGTCCATTTCGACAGCTTCGGTGGCCAGGCCGGTCTCTTCGTTGACGATTTCAGCCAGGCCGGCCAGGATTTCTTCGTTGCTAGCCATTGATGGCTCCTTTTCTGGTTGTTGCCCACGGCCGCCGGTGAAATGCCGGCCGCCAGGGGCGGAAATGATTCAAACCGAGGGTTCGGCTTGGTGCGGGAATGCTTGTGAGCACAGCATGCGGGGCGAGCCCTGAAAGTGAAGGACATGCGGTGCAAAGGTGAAACGGGCGGAACATATTCAGTTCGGAAAAGCGGTGGCTGCCTAAGGAAGCACAATCACCTGGGCGCCGAAGACCAGACCGGCTCCGAAGCCGATCTGCAGCGCCAGCCCGCCGCTGAGCTCGGGGTTTTCCTCAAGCAGGCGGTGGGTGGCCAGGGGGATGGAGGCCGCCGACGTGTTTCCGGCGTCGGCGATGTCGCGGGCGATCTTGACGGACTCGGGCAGCTGCAGCTTCTTGGCCATCTCGTCGATGATGCGCATGTTGGCCTGGTGCGGAATGAACGCGGCGAGGTCCTCGGAACGGATACCGGCGGCGTCCAGGGCCTGCTGGGCCACCTTGGCCATTTCCCATACGGCCCAGCGGAAGACGGTCTGGCCGTCCTGACGCAGGGTCGGCCACAGGGACGCATYGGTCACTGCCGCTTCCTCGTCGCTGACAGCGGCGCCGTGCTTGCCGGTCAGTGCGAGCTCGCGGATGTCCAACATGGAGTGGGTCATGCCGATGGCATCCCACTTGCTGCCGTCCGAACCCCACACTGAAGGGCCGATGCCCGGGGTGTCGGAGGGGCCGATCACGACGGCGCCCGCGCCGTCGCCGAGCAGGAAGGAGATGGTCCGTTCCGTGTTGTCGATGACGTCGGAGAGCTTCTCGGCACCGACCACCAGGACGTAGGCGGCCGCGCCGGAACGCACCAGGGCGTCGCCTTGGGCGATGCCGTAGCAGTAGCCGGCGCACGCCGCGGAAATGTCGAACGCCGGGGCCGGCGTCGCGCCGAGGCGGTCGGCGAGGCTCGCGGCAGCGGACGGGGTCGCGTACGGGTGGGTGACCGTGGAAACGATCACGGCGCCGAGCTGGGAGGCCTCGATGCCGGCCTTTTGCAGCGCCTCACGGGCGGCGCCCTCGGCCATGTCAATCACGCTGACATCGGCGGGCGCACGGTGCCGGGTGATGATGCCGGTGCGCTGGCGGATCCACTCATCCGACGAGTCGATCCACTGGCACACGTCCTCGTTGGTCACGATCACGCTGGGCCGGTACGCGCCGACACCCATGATGCGGGTGTTTGGCTGCACGGGCGCCTGCTTCAGAGTGGGAACGCTCATGCGCCGCCCTCCAGTTCTGCAAATAGGGCCAGGGCCGCGGAAAGGTCGTCCGGGGTCTTGACGGTGACGGTCTTGACGCCGGGCATGCCGCGCTTTGCCAGGCCGGCCAGTGTTCCGGCGGGAGCCAGCTCGATCACGCCGGTCACCCCGCGCTGCACCATGGTCTCCATGCAGAGGTCCCAACGGACCGGACGGGAGACCTGGGCGATCAGGCTGTCGACCGCGGCGGCGCCGTCGGTGACTTCCGCGCCGTCGAAGTTGGACAGCAGCGGGACCTGCGGATCCTTCGGGTGCAGCGACGGGCGCAGGGCCTGCAGTGCCGCGCCCGCGGGGGCCATGTGCGAGGTGTGGAACGCGCCCGCGACCTTCAGCGGGATGACCCGGGCCTTGGCCGGCGGGTTCTCCGCCAGGGCCTTGAGCTGTTCCAGGGTGCCGGCAGCGACGGTCTGGCCCGCCCCGTTGACGTTGGCGGCCGTGGCCCCGGCGGCGCCAATGGCTGCCAGGACCTCGGCGGGGTCGCCGCCCACGACGGCACTCATGCCGGTCGGGGTGGCGGCAGCAGCGGCTGCCATGCTGTTGGCGCGTTCGCGGACGAACGTCATGGCTTCGGTTTCCGTCAGCACACCGGCGAGGGAAGCCGCGGTGATTTCGCCGACGGAGTGGCCGGCAAGGATAACCGGAAGCGTGCCGAGTTCGACGTCGAACAGCGACCTTGCGGTCACCAGGCCAGCAGCGACGATCAGGGGCTGCGCGACCGCAGTGTCCTTGATGGTCTCCTCATCGGAGGTGGTGCCGTGGGCGGTGAGGTCGATGCCTGCTATTTCGCTGAGGGAGGCCAGAAGGCCTGCGACGGGTGGCAGTTCCAGCCAAGGGGCCAGAAAACCAGGGGTCTGGGAGCCCTGTCCAGGGCAAACGATTGCAAGCACGTAACCAGCTTTCCAAATTACTGCGTGAACATTCGTGTTTTCATGCACCAAGCTCACTGGGTCAGTTTGTAGGAAGTCTACAACGGTTCAGGAGCCGTTGCGGGGAGGCTGCCGCTCCGTGGGGGCCTTCGGCGGGGTGGAAAGCCGGCCCACGACAAGGGCTGTCTGGAGCACGAACGCCTCCCGCGGCAGCAGCGGATCCCAGCCGGTGACGTCACAGACGCGCTTGAGCCGGTAGCGCACCGTGTTGGCATGGACGAAGAGTTCCCGGGCCGTGGCCTCAAGCGAATGGCCCAGCTCCAAGTACGTGCCGAGGGTCTCCACCAGCCCGTTGGAAGCGGCCAGCAGAGGGCGGTAGATGTTCTTGACCAGCGAGCGACGGGCGGCGTCGTCGCCGGAGATCACCCGCTCCGGGAGCAGGTCATCGGCCGCTACCGGGCGCGGCGCGGAGGGCCATGCGCGGGCCGCGGTGAGGCCGGCAAAGGCTGACTGGGCCGAGCCGCTGGCTTCCAGGAGGGACCCTGCCTCCGGGCCGTAGACCACCGGGCCGGGGGCAAAGAGTTCGCTGAGTTTCAGGTACGCGGTCTCCCGGTCGTGGACCCCGCCCAGGATGAGGATGAGGCGGTCGCCCTGGATCCCCACGAGGGCGTCCTCGGCGAAGCGCCCCGCGGTGCGCCGCAGCTCGCTGACGTAGCTGGCGCTTGGTTCGGACGGGGAATTCCCGACCATGACGGTGAAGCGCTCCTGCGCTTTCCAGCCCAGGGCCGCGATCCTGGACCGCAGCGCGTCCGTGTTTTCGCCGCGGAGGATGGCATCGACAATGAGGGCTTCCAGCCGGGTATCCCAGGAGCCGCGGGACTCCGCGGCTCGCGCGTAGACGTCGGCGGCCGCGAACGCGACCTCCCGTGAATAGCGCAGCACGGCTTCCCGGAGGGCGCCCTGGTCCGCTTCCGGGGCGATGACCGGGACCTGGTCCTCCACGACTTCCACGACGATCCGGATCAGCTGGAGCGCCTTCTGGAGGCTGATGGAGCGGGTCAGTTCGGTGGGTGCGGTGCCGAAGACGTCGGAGAGGATCCACGACGGCGAGCTCGGCCGCTCGTACCAGGTGACGAAGGCCGCGATGCCGTTCTGGGCCACCATGCCCAGGGCGGAACGCTCATCCGAGTTCAGCCGGCCGTACCACGGCAGGGACTTCTCCAACTGGCGCAGCGTCGTCGTCGACAGCTGGCCCACGCTGGACCGGAGCTTCTTGAGGGTCTCGGCCTTCTCCGGAGTCATCGCCCTTGAGCTCGGCTTGCGTTTTTCGGGAGTGGTGATCGGCTCTGCCATGCATTGAGCATACGGGGCGCGCCGTCCAAGCTCCATTTGTGCGAAGGCTACAACTGCCGTTGTCCTGCATCACAGCGGCACGCAGCAGTCTAAAGCGGGACCCCCGGAGGGAGACAGGAGGGGAGGCGGGCGGGAGACGTGAGGGAGACGAAGGGGTTAAAAGCCCGACGGCGGCCCCCACCTTTCGGTGGGAGCCGCCGTCGAACGCTGGCTTGCTTAGGAGTCGCCGCCCGCGTTGCCGGTGGTGCCGGCGTTGACGTTGTGCAGACGGTACTTCTCGATCGCCTGGGCCGGCGCCTGGGCGTCGACCTCGCCGCGGCGGGCCAGCATCTCCAGGGAACGGACCACAACCGAGTGGATGTCGTTCTTGAAGAAGCGGCGTGCGGCAGCGCGGGTGTCGGAGAAGCCGAAGCCGTCCGCGCCGAGCGAGGCAAACTCGTTCGGGAGGAACTGCCGGATCTGGTCCGGCACGGCCTTCATGTAGTCGGTGACCGCAACGATCGGCCCGGTGGCGCCGGCGAGCTGCTGGGTCACGAACGGGACGCGGGCGGGCTGGCCGGGGTTGAGGAAGGCCTCTTCCTCGGCGGCCATGGCGTCGCGGCGCAGTTCGCTCCAGGACGTCACGGACCAGACGTCGGCGGAGACGCCCCAGTCCTCGGCGAGGACCCGCTGCGCTTCGAGGGCCCAGGGCACGGACACGCCGGAGGCGAGAATCTGCGTGCGCGGGCCGTCAATCTTGGCCGGTGCGAGCAGGTAGATGCCCTTGATGATGCCCTCGACGTCGAGTTCCGCCGGTGCCGCCGGCTGCAGGATCGGCTCGTTGTAGACCGTGATGTAGTACATCACGTTCCGCGACGGATCGTTGTCGGCCGGGCCGGGGCCGTACATCCGCTCCAGACCGTCGCGCATGATGACGCCGATCTCGTAGCCGTATGCCGGGTCGTAGGTGACGACGGCCGGGTTCGTGGCGGCGAGGATCGGGGAGTGGCCGTCGGCGTGCTGCAGGCCTTCGCCGGTCAGGGTGGTGCGTCCTGCGGTGGCGCCGATGATGAACCCGCGGGTCATCTGGTCCGCGGCGGCCCAGAAGGAGTCGCCGGTGCGCTGGAAGCCGAACATCGAGTAGAAGACGTAGACCGGGATGAGCGGTTCGCCGTGCGTGGCGTAGGACGTGCCGGCGGCGGTGAAGGCTGCCACGGACCCTGCCTCGTTGATGCCGGCGTGCACGATCTGCCCGGAGATGGACTCCTTGTACGCCAGGACGAGCTCGCGGTCCACGGAGAGGTAGTTCTGGCCGTTCGGGTTGTAGATCTTCGCGGTCGGGAAGAACGCGTCCATGCCGAACGTGCGGGCCTCATCCGGAATGATCGGCACAATCCGCTTGCCGAACTCCTTGTCCCGCATGAGGTCCTTGAGCAGGCGGACAAAGGCCATGGTGGTGGCGGCATGCTGCTTGCCGGAGCCGCGGTTGGCGACTTCGTAGGCCTTCTCATCCGGGAGGGTGACGTCGACGTGCTTGGAGCGCCGCTCGGGGACGAAGCCGCCGAGTTCCTTGCGCCGGCCCATCAGGTACTGGATCTCGGGGG